>NZ_JBEOZT010000055.1:0-34912 GCF_040298265.1 Nonomuraea sp. NPDC001636 | reverse complement strand
TCAACCTCCGCTGACCCCGGCGACCCCCGCCGCCCCCCCCCCCCCGTGGGCGCCGGCCGGGCCCGGCGGCCGGGCCGCCGCCCTCCCGGAGGTGGGGGCGGGCCGGGACGTCGGGGGCGCCCGCCCGGCCGTCCGGCAGGGCGGTGGCCCTGGCCACCGCGGCGGCGCTGGCCGGACTGTCGTCACTGGCCCTGCTGGCCGGCCTCACCGGCATGGAGCTGTTCGCGCTGCCGTTCGCCGCCACCGCCGGGATCGTGGCCCTGGCGCCCGCCGCGCCGTTCGCCCAGCCGCGCAGCATCCTCCTCGGCCACCTGAGCGCCACCGCGCTCGCTCTGGCGCTCACCGCCCTCGTCGGCCCCTCGGTGTGGACGGCGGTCGCCGCGGCGGCGCTCTCCACGGCCCCGATGTTGCTGCTGCGGGCCCCGCACCCGCCGGCCGGGGCCACGGCCGCGCTGATCGGGCTCACCGCCCCCGACCCGGTGTACCTGCTCGACCCGGTCCTGGTCGCGAGCGTCGTGGTGATCGCCGCCGGGGTCGCGCTCGGCCGGGCGCTGCCGGGCCACAGCTACCCCGCCTACTGGCGGTGACCCGTCACTGCCGGTGGCGCATGGCCTCGGCGATCACCAGGGCGACCTCGCCGATCTCGTGTTCGCCGTCCTCGACGTCCCAGAGGGCGTTCTGCAGGATCCGGCCGAGGGTCCAGCCGGCCGCCCTGGCGGGGTCGAGGCCCAGCCCGTCCACCATCAGGTCGAACCGCCGCAGCACGCCCCTGACCGGGTCGCCGGTGGCGACGACGTCGTCCCAGCGGTTGTCCAGGGCGGGCCACAGGTCGAAGCCCGGGTCGCCGGCCAGCGGCTTGGGGTCGATGGCCAGCCACGGCTCCCGCTCGGCGGCCAGCACGTTGTCGTAGTGCAGGTCCCAGTGCAGCAGCCGGTCGCCCGGCTCGGCGACGAGCTCGGCGACCGCGTCGGCGCACCAGCGCAGCCAGTACCTGTCCTGCTCGCGGGGCAGCGCGGCCGTCGCGCGGTCGACGTCGGCCAGCATCTGCGCGGCGATGTCGCCCAACCGGCGCAGCCCCGGCGGGGCGGGGAAGGCGGTCAACCGGCCCAGCAACCCGGTCAGGATCGTCAGCGCCTCGGTGTCGTCCGGGACGGCCGACAACGGGCGGCCGGAGTCGAGGCGTTCCAGCAGCAGGGTGCCGGTCTCGGGGTCGTCGTCGAGCAGCAGGACCGAGCCCTTCCCGGCCCACGTGCGCAGGCCGGGCGCCTCGGTGGCGTTCTCGTCGGTGACGGGCTGGAGCTTGAGCGCCGCTCTGGTGCCGTCCTCCCGCACGACGGGCAGCACGAGGGAGACCACGCCGTGCATGGGGCGGCCCTCGTCCAGCCGCAGCCCCCACTCCTCCAGGTAACGCTCGGCCAGCGCGGGCAGGCCGGCCGACCAGGCCCGCCCCCGCTCGCCGTCGATCTTCACATGTGATGCGGTCAACGCCTCGGGAACCATGATGGTCATCGCCCCAGTCTGCCTCCGGCCGGGGCGCCCGCGGCTAGAAGTGCCAGGGGAAGGGCGACCAGTCGGGCGCCCGCTTCTCCAGGAAGGAGTCGCGCCCCTCGGCCGCCTCGTCCGTCATGTACGCCAGCCGCGTCGCCTCGCCCGCGAACACCTGCTGCCCGACGAGCCCGTCGTCGATCATGTTGAAGGCGAACTTCAGCATGCGCTGCGCGGTGGGCGACTTGCCGTTGACCTTGCGCGCCCACTCCAGCGCCGTGGCCTCCAGCTCCGCGTGCGGCACGACGGCGTTGACCATGCCCATGCGGTGGGCGTCGGCCGCGCTGTAGGTGTCGCCCAGGAAGAAGATCTCGCGGGCGAACTTCTGCCCGACCTGCCGGGCCAGGTAGGCCGAGCCGAAGCCGCCGTCGAAGCTGGCCACGTCGGCGTCGGTCTGCTTGAAGCGGGCGTGCTCGGCGCTGGCCAGGGTGAGGTCGGCCACGACGTGGAGGCTGTGCCCGCCGCCCGCGGCCCAGCCGGGCACCACGCAGATCACGATCTTGGGCATGAAGCGGATAAGGCGCTGCACCTCCAGGATGTGCAGGCGCCCGGTGGCGGGGGTGCCGTCGGCGTACTGGTAGCCGTCTTTGCCCCTGATGCGCTGGTCGCCGCCGGAGCAGAAGGCCCACCCGCCGTCCTTGGGCGAGGGGCCGTTGCCCGTGAGCAGCACGCAGCCGACGTCGGTGGCCTGCCTGGCGTGGTCGAGCGCCCGGTAGAGCTCGTCGACCGTCTGGGGCCTGAAGGCGTTGCGCACTTCGGGCCGGTTGAACGCGACCCGCACCGTGCCCTGGTCGAGGGCCCGGTGATAGGTGATGTCGGTGAAGTCGAAGCCCTCGACGACCTGCCACATCTTCGGATCGAACAGCTCGGAGACCATGGGGGCGAGCCTAACGGATCTGCCCCTCGGCCCACTCGGCCCACTCCTTCTGCACGGCGCCGAGCCGCAGGCCGTACTCCAGGGCGAGGCGGCCGTAGACCGACAGGTTGTCCTGGCCGCTCTCGACGAAGCCCTTGATGGCCTCCATGTGCTCCAGGTGCCTGCCCACCACCTCGGCCTGGCGGCGCAGGTAGGCGCGGGCCTGCTCGGGATCGACCTGGCCGAGGAAGAACACGCGCAGCAGCATGTCGCTGCGCCCGACCCTGACCGGCTCGACCTCGGTGATCCAGCGGCGCAGCTCGGCCCGGCCCTCCTCGGTGATCGCGTACTCCTTGCGGCCACGGGGGCCCTCGGCCGCGACGCTCACGAGACCGGCGTCGGCCAGCTTGCCGAGCTCGGCGTAGAGCTGGCTCTGCGTGGCGGGCCAGACGTTGGACAATGAGACGTCGAAGGTCTTCAGCAGGTCGTAGCCGCTGGCCGGCCCCTCGGCGAGCAGACCAAGCACGGCGTGTCTCAAGCTCATATTCCTATATTGACATATCTCCGCAGGAGGTTCTACATTCGACATGTCTACTTAGGAATGTCAAAGGAGTTGCGCGATGCGCGGTCTGCTCGGTTTCCTCCCCTGGGTCGTCTACGCGGTCATCGCCACCGGCGACGAGTGGCGCTGGGGCGCCATCACCGGCCTCGTGATCGCCCTCGCCCTCGTGGTCATCGACCGGCGGTCCGGCCGGGCCTGGGACGAGATCGTGATCGAGACGAGCGCCGCCGCCTTCTTCGCCCTGCTCACGGTGCTCTCCCTGGCGGCCCCGCACTCGCCGCTCACGCCGTACGGGCCCGCGCTGGTCAACGTCTGGCTGGCCGGCACCGCCTGGGGCTCGCTGGCCATCGGCAAGCCGTTCACGCTGGGCATCGCGCGCACGATGGCGCCGAAGGAGATCTGGGAGACCCAGGCGTTCCGCCGCGTCAACGTGGTGATCACCACGGTGTGGGCGGTGGCGTTCACGCTCGCCGCCGTCTCGCTGACGTTCGTGCTGGCCGCGGCCCCCCACGCCACCACGGTCGTCATCGCGATCAAGGTGCTCTCGTTCGTCGTCCCCGCCGTCTTCACCGCCCGGTACCCGAAGGTGGTCAGGCGCCGCGCCGAGGCCGCCGCTAAGTGACCTCCGCCCGCAGCTCGGCCAGGAGCTCCCCCTGGTCGGCCAGCATGTCGGTGAGGATGCGGCGGGCGGCCCCGAGCAGGTCTGCCAGCTCGGGAGTGGCCAGGGTGTAGACCACCGTGCTGCCTTCGCGGATTGCGCTCACGATCCCGGCCCTGCGCAGGACCGCCAGCTGCTGTGAGAGGCTCGACGCCTCGATGTCGATCTGGGCCAGCAGGTCCCTGACGGGCAGTGGACCTTCCTGGAGTAGCTCCAACACTCTGATGCGAGCGGGGTGGCCGAGTGTCCTGAAGAAGTCGGCCTTGGCCTGGTGGACCTCCACGTGCATATTGCAAGACTAATCGAGCGCAGTTGCATAATTCTTCAAGTCGTAACGTTGTTGGATAGCATGACAGCGGGGACTAGGGAGTAGCCATGGGCCGAGGAAGAGCCAAGGCGAAGCAGACGAAGGTCGCTCGCCAGCTGAAGTACGCCAACCACAACATCGACTACGACCGGCTGCGCGAGGAGCTGGGCGCGGACACGCCGCGCGAGGAGATGTACACGTCTACGGCGTCCGATCAGGAGTCCGAGCGCGCGCAATGACGCGCGCCGGCTTCGCGGGGGCGTCCGCGACGTTCTCTGGCCGCCTGGCCTCCGGCGCCTGATCGGTCGCCGCGAGTTCCAGGCGGTGTTCCCGTGCCCGCCCGGCGGCGTGCCGCAGGGCGCGGGCCGGGCCCGCGGTGGTCCGGCGGGCTGCTAGCCCGTCACCGCTTTCAGCAGGTGGCGCGCGTCGGCGAGCAGGCGGCCGGTGGCGGCCCGCGACACCGGGTCGGCGTTCTGCTGGAATCCGTGCGTGAGGCCGGGCTCCCTGCGGCACGTGACCGGCACGCCCGCCTCGGCCAGCCGGCGGGCGTACGCCTCGCCCTCGTCCCTGAGGGCGTCGTGCTCGGCGGTGACCACCAGCGTGGCGGGCATCCCGCTCAGGTCGGGCACGAGCAGCGGGCTCAGCCGCGGGTCGGCGCGCCGCGCCGGGTCGGGCGCCCACTGCCGCACGGCCCAGGCGAGGAAGCTCTCGTCGAGGCCGTGGCCGGTGCCCTTCTCCCGCACGCTGGGGCAGGAGAGCGTGAGGTCGGTGTTGGGGCAGACCAGGATCTGCGCGGCGGGCAACGGGTCGCCCGCGTCCCGCAGCTCCAGGCAGGCCATCGTGGCCAGGTAACCGCCCGCGCTGTCCCCGGCCACCGCGACCGGACGGGCCTCGCGCAGCACGTCCACGACGTCCTCGACGGCCGCCGGGTACGGGTGCTCGGGCGCCGGCCGGTAGTCCACGGCCAGCACCTCCACGTCGCACTCGCGGGCCAGCAGGCGGCAGATCCGGTCGTGCGTGTCCAGGTCGCAGAACACCCACGCGCCGCCGTGCACGTACACCACCAGCGGCCGCCGCTCGCGCGCGGGCCGGTAGTGCCGCAGCGGCAGGCCGCGCGGCCCGGCCAGGTCGCTCACCCGCGGCAGCTCGGGCCCCCGCGCACGCAGGTGCGCCCGCTCGGCGCTGCCCCTGCGCAGCTCGTGGACGTCGGGATCGTTCATGGACGACGAGTGTAGGGATCACCGGCGGGCAAAGATCTCGCGGCGCAGGCGCAAATCCAGGCATGCGGGGAAGGCCGATGGGCAGGTGCCGATCGGCCGACAAGGAGATCCAGACATGCGCGTAGGAATCGTGGGTTCGGGCCGGCTCGGCGCGCCGCTCGGCCGGCTGTTCGCGGCGGCCGGTCACGACGTGCTCTTCAGCGACGCCCGGCTGGCCCTCGCCGAGGAGGCCGCGGCCGCCGCCGAGGGGCAGTCGGGCGGCGGCTCGCCGATCGAGGCGGCGCGCTTCGGCGAGGTCGTCGTCATGGCGGTGTGGTGGGAGGCGTTCCCGACCGTGGTCGAGGAGCTGGGCGCGGCGCTGGGCGGCAAGATCGTCATCGACCCCAGCAACCCGATCACCCGGCGCGACGGCGCCGAGGCGGTGGTGGCCGTGCCGGACGGGCTCACCAGCCCGCAGTACCAGCAGCACGTGCTCGGCCGCGAGGTGCGGCTGGTGCGCACGTTCAACACCAAGTACCCCAACGAGCTGCTGGACCTGGGCACGGCCGGGCAGCGGGGCGGCCCGCGGGCCGACATGCCCTACTGGGGCGACGACGAGGCCGCCAAGAAGGCCGTGGTGCCGCTCATCGAGGACGCCGGCTTCACCGCCATCGACGGGGGCGGGCTCGCCGACGCCCTGTGAGCCGGGCCGGGATGGGCCCGGGTGGGCCGAGGCCGAGCCGGGTCAGGCCGCGCAGGTGTCGTGGGTGGCGTCGAAGCCCTTGATCGCCTCGGTGTCGTCGGCGCGCAGCGGCTTGAGCCCCTTCCAGTCGTCGCCGATCACCAGCACCAGGTGGTTCGTCCGGGCGCCGGCGACCAGCCTGGGCGTGGCGGCGAGCAGGTCGTTGGTGAGCGTGGGCACCCGCGTCTCGGCGTTGGGGCCGTAGAGCAGCGTGGTCTTCGCCTGGGGCTTCCTGGCCGTGTCGCCGATCTTGCTGATGTGGTAGCCGCGCTGTTCCAGGAAGGCGGCCACCTGCGTGCCGAGGCCGCCGCGGTAGGTGCCGTTGCGCAGCTCGATCTGGATCTTCGACCGGCCCACCTTGGCCTGGCCGCCCTTGACGCCCTGGACGCTCTGGTCCCTGGCGACGATCTGGAACAGCCGCCCGGCCTGCGGCTGCACCCACTCGACCCGGCCCGGCTGGGTCAGCGAGTAGTGCCAGGGGGTGGTGATGAACCGGATCTGCCCGGCGTTGAGGCCCTGGAGGCTGGTGGCGAGGTCCTTCATGACGCCCAGCGACAGGTCGTCGTCGACGGTCACCGACTTGGTGCCGGCGTTGAGGAAGCCGAACAGCTTGGACGGGTCGGTGAGCGTTTCGCCGCTCATCACCTTCTTGAGCATCGAGGCGATGAACATCTGCTGCCGCTGGATGCGCCCGATGTCGGAGCCGTCGCCGAGGCTGTAGCGGGCGCGGACGTAGCCGAGCGCCTGCTCGCCGTTGAGCGTCTGCCGCCCGGCGGGCAGGTGGAGCAGGGCCTTCTTGTCGTTCACCGGGGAGGGCAGGCAGACCTCGACGCCGCCCACGGCGTTGACCATGCTCTTGAAGCCGGTGAAGTCGACCTTCACGAAGTGGTCGATGTGGATGCGGGTGAGCGACTCGATCGTCTTCCAGGTGCAGGCGATGCCCCCGGAGTTGAACGACTCGTTGATCATGCCGAGGTGCGGCTGCTGGCCGGGCAGGCCGCCCGTGGCCCGGCAGGCGGGGAGCTGGACCAGCGAGTCGCGCGGGAAGCTGATCACCATGGCGTTGTCCCGCTTGGACGACACGTGCGCCAGCATGATCGTGTCGGTGCGCTCGCCCGCGATGCGGTGGCCGTACCTGGCGTTCTTGCCGTCGCGCTGGTCGGAGCCCACGATCAGGACGTTCATCGCCGAGGTGGCGACCTTGGGGGGCCGCGTCTCGCCGAGGTCCTCCTTGGTGACCGTGGAGCGCTTGAGGTTGCCGCTGAGTTTCGCGGTGACGCCGACGGCCACGCCGGCGACCAGGAGGACGACGGCGACCGCGATCGCGATCACCCAGCGTAGCCAGCGCCCGTGGCGCCTCTTGGGGGCGCCGGGGTCGCTGGAGGGCGGAGCATCGACAAGCCCGCTGCTCACGTGACTCCAGAGGGACGGGGGCCGAGGGGCCACCGCCCCGGGCCAAGAGCCTCGCCGTACAAGTCTCGGCCGTTGAACGAGCCCGAGTGTACTCAGTCCGGGACGGGTATGCGGAGGGACCGGGTTCCTTGACGGTCAAGCCTCGGGTCAGCGCTCGCGCGGGGTCACCAGCCCGGACTCGTAGGCGAGGACCACGAGCTGGGCGCGGTCGCGGGCGTGCAGCTTGGTCATCGCCCGGCTGACGTGCGTCTTGGCGGTGGTCGGGCTGATCACCATCTGGGCGGCGATCTCGTCGTTGGACATGCCGCGGGCGACCAGGGCGGTCACCTCGCGTTCGCGGTTGGTGAGCACGTCCAGGCCCTGGGGTTCGGGTTCGGGGCGGCGGGCGACGTACTCGCCGATCAGGCGGCGGGTGATGGCGGGGGAGAGCAGGGCGTCGCCGCGGGCGGCCACCCTGACGCCCTGGAGCAGGTCCGCGGGCTCGGTGTCCTTGACCAGGAAGCCGCTCGCGCCGGCGCGCAGGGCGTGGAAGACGTACTCGTCCAGGCCGTAGTTGGTCAGGATCACCACGTGGACCTCGGCCAGGCGTTCGTCGGCGGCGATCCGCCTGGTGGCCTCGATGCCGTCCATGACGGGCATCTGCACGTCCACGAGCGCCACGTCGGGGCGGTGTTCCAGGGCGAGGGCGACCGCCTGCTCCCCGTTGGCGGCCTCGGCGACGACCTCGATGTCGTCCTCGGCCTCCAGCAGGGCGCGGAAGCCGCCGCGGATGAGGGCCTGGTCGTCCACCAGCAGCACGCGGATCACCGGGCCTCCTGGAGCGGCAGTTCGGCGCGCACGGTGAACCCGCCCTCGGGACGCGGCCCGGTCGCCAGCCGCCCGCCGAGCGCCGTGACGCGCTCGCGCATGCCCAGCAGGCCCACGCCGGGGTCGCAGGGGCCGCCGTTCGCGCGGCCGTCGTCGTCCACCTGCACGATCAGCTCCTCCTTGCCGTAGTCGACGCGTACCGAGGCGGTGGCGGGCCCGGCGTGCTTGGAGACGTTGGTCAGCGCCTCCTGGACGATCCGGTAGGCCGCCCGGTCGACCTCGGCCGGCAGGTCGCGGCGGTCGCCGGTGACCGTCACCGTGGCCGGGACGCCGGTCGAGCGGGCCCGTTCGACCAGGTGGGTGAGCCGGTCGAGGCCGCTGGCCGCGGGGGCGTCGTCGTCCTCGCGCAGCACCTCCAGCGTGGCGCGCAGCTCGCGCATGGCCTCGCCGCTGGCCTCCTGGATGGCCAGCAGCGCCGCCGGCACCTCCTCGCCGCGCTTGCGCGCGAGGTGCACGGCCACGCCCGCCTGCACCTTGATGACCGAGATGGTGTGGGTGAGCGAGTCGTGCAGCTCCCTGGCGATGCGCAGCCGCTCCTCGCCCGCCCGGCGCAGCGCCGCCTCCTCGCGGGTCCGCTCGGCCTCGGCGGCCCGCTGTTCGACCTGCACGAGGTACGCCTGCCGGTGCCGGGTCACGGTCGCGGTCACCCCGGCCGCCAGGAACCAGCCGAGCAGCAGCGTCGTCCTCTGCACGATCTCCTGCGCGGTCTGCCCGTCGGGGGTGGCCAGGTTGACCGCCAGGGTCCCGCCCAGGAACACCGCGCCGGCCGCCGCCGCGAGCGCCCGGTGACCGGCCCTGACCGTGGCGAACACGGTCACCATCACCGGGAAGGCGGCCGGCGGGCCGGGCTGGGCGTGCGCGGAGTAGACCAGCATGCATAGCGTGGTGACCAGCAGCGCCGGGACCGGCGCCCGCCGCCAGGCGACGAGCGCGAGCGACCCGGCGAGCACGGCGGCGTAGTCCGCGGGCCCCGCGTCCGGCGTGGCCACCACGGTCGCCGTCAGCAGCACGGCCACCACCGCCGCGAGCGCCGCGTCCATGACGGCGGGGTGCCATCGCAAGCTCATGCCAAGCACAGTAGAGCCTGATGTGTCGATATTCGTCCTCACGTGGGCGGAATGGGGGACTACTCCCGCCGTCGTACGCCGCCCGCCACTGCGCCCCGTGCCGTAGCCGCGGAAGTCATCCCGGGCAGGACGACTCCGGCCCGTCCCGCGCCCCACCATGGCGGCCATGAACACGACGCAGCCGCCCACAGGCCAGTTCCGCTACGTCACGCCCGTCCGGCCGCAGGACGCCACAGGCCGGGTGGCCCAGGTCTACGCCCGCCTCGCCGACGACTTCGGCATGGCCCGCATGGCGGTCTTCCTGACCTTGTCGCCCGCTCCAGCCGTGCTGGCCGGGACCTGGGCGCTGCTGCGGGAGTCGCTGCTGGCCGGGCCGGGGTCCAGGACCGGCAGGGAGGTGGTGGCGCTGGGGGTGTCGCTGGCCAACCGGTGCCCGTTCTGCGTAGCCGCGCACACGACGCTGCTGCACGCCACCGGCGACCACAGGCTGGCCGAGACCGTCGCGGCCGGGGGCGTGCCGGCGGATCCCGGGCACGCCGCGCTGCTGCGGTGGGCCAAGGACCGGCGGGTGCCCGCGCCCTTCCCCGCGGACGAGGCGCCCGCGTACGTCGGCACCGCGCTGACCTTCCACTTCGTCAACCGGATCGCCTCGTCCCTGCTCACCGAGAACCTGCTGCCGGGCAACCTGCAGAAGTCGCGCCTGGTGCGCAGCGTGGGCGGCCGGGCCATGTCCCGGACGGTACGCAGGGAGCTGCCCCCCGGCGCGGGCCTGGACGTGCTGGACGGCCTGCCCTCCGCGCCCGAGCCCGCCTGGGCGGCCGGCACGCCGGTCGGCACGGCGTACGCCACGCTCATGGCCGTCGCGGCGACGGGCGGGCAGCTGCTCGGCGAGTCGGCGCGGACGGCCGTCACCGAGGCGGTCGCGGCCTGGGACGGCGAGCACCCGCCGATGGGCGGCGACCGGCTGTCGGGCCCGCTGACCGGCGTGCCCGCCGAGGAACGGCCGGGAGCCAGGCTCGCGCTGCTCGCCGCCCTCGCGCCCTACCGGGTCACCGACGCGGACGTCGCCGCCTGGCGCGGCGCCGCGACGACGGACGAGGACCTGGTGCGGCTCGTCGCCTTCGGCGCGGCCACGGCGACGCGGCACGTGGAGGGCGTCCTCACCGGGACCCGCGCGGGCGGGAGGTCAGGCCGGTAGGCAGGCGGGCGGGCGGCCCGAGGCGGGCCAGACGTATGCCAGGTCGTCGGGCTCGTCGCCGAAGAGCGGGCGGTAGTGATCGGGGTCCTTGCGCAGGAGGGCGGAGCGGTGGCTGAGGTGGAAGGCGTCGTCGCCGAGCCAGGGCGGCAGCTCGCCGGCCGCCGCCAGCTCGTGCTGGGTGCGGATGACGGGGGTGCCGCAGGCGCGGCCCAGCTCGACGGACATCGTGGCCGCGCAGGTGTCGGCCCGGCCGGTCGAGCACCAGCGGTCGCAGACGTCGAGCCCGTAGCGGACCAGGGCCTCCTCGTAGCCGGCCCACATCTTGACGGCGGGGTGGTGGCGCCAGCCGTAGCCGGGGACGGTCAGGGCGCGCAGCACCTGCAGGGCCTCCACCCGTTGCTTGCCCAGCCGCAGCGCATCCAGGACTCCGGCACTGGCCACGAAATCCGGATACGGAAGAAATGTCTGCATTCGATGCCCCCGCTGACCTGGTCTTTCCCGCCTGCCGCCCCGCGAGATCGTATATGGACCGCACGCCGCGCGGCGCGCACAATCGGCCCATGGGCTATGTCGGCGCGCGGACGCCTCGCAGGGAAGACGCCAGACTGCTGACCGGAAAGGGGAGATACGTCGGCAACGTACGCCTGCCTGGCATGGCGTACGCGGTGGTGGTGCGCAGCCCCGTCGCGCACGGACGGCTCCTCGGCTGCGACGCCAAGGCGGCCTGGACGGTCGAGGGAGTGCTCGACGTCATCACCCCCGCCGACGCCGCGGAGCTGCTGCTGCCCTGCGTCACCCTCGCCCCCGGCCAGCGGCTGACCTCCTACCGGGTGCTCGACGACACGATCAGGTACGCCGGCCAGCCGCTCGCCGTCGTCGTGGCCGGCACCCCCGCCGCCGCCCGCGACGCCGCGGACCTGCTGGACCTGGAGCTCGACCAGTCGCCCGCGACCGTCGGCGCGGAACGCGCACTCGACGAGGACGCGCCGCTGCTCTACCCCGAGTGGGGCACGAACCTGGTCACCGACTTCCTGCTCGGCGACGCCGACTGCGCGGAGTTCGTCGAGTCCGCCGAGCACGTCGTGGAGATGACGTTCAGGATGGGCCGGATCTCGCCGCATCCCGTCGAGCCGCGCGGCGTCGTGGCCTCCTACGCCGACGACGAGCTGACCGTGCACCTCTCCTCCCAGGCTCCGCACCACGTCCGCGAGCACCTGGCCGACGCGTTCGGGCTCACCCACGACCGGGTACGCGTGATCAGCCGGGACGTCGGCGGCGGGTTCGGCGGCAAGGAGCACGTCTACCCCGACGAGGCGCTCGTCTGCCTGGCCGCGATGCGGACGGGCCGCCCGGTGAGCTGGACCGAGTCGCCCGGCGACCGGCTGGCGGCGACGCTGCCCGCGCGGGCCGCCGTCCACCGGGCCAGGCTGGCGCTCGACGGCCAGGGCCGGTTCGTCGCCCTGGACGCCGACATCCTCGGCGACCTCGGCGCCCATCCCTCGAACGTGGGCATCTCGCCCTTCGCGGTCTCGGCCACCCTGCTGCCGGGGCCGTACCGGTTCGAGCGGGTCGGCGTACGGGTGCGCGGGGTGGTCACCAACACCACCCCGACCGGCTCCTACCGCGGCTTCGGGCAGCCCGAGTGCACCTGGACCAGGGAGCGCCTGATCGACGAGGCGGCCCGGCGGCTCGGCCTCGACCCGGTCGAGCTGCGGCTGCGCAACATGCTGGGGCCGGACGAGCTGCCGTGCACGAGCCGGGTCTACCAGCAGTACGACTCCGGCGACTACCCCCGGGCCCTGCGCACCCTGCGCGACCTGGTCACCCCGGTCACCGGCGTGGACGACGGCCGCCTTCGCGGCGTCGGCTACTCCTGCCACGTCGAGACCACCGGCCTGGGCCCGTCGATGGAGATGAAGGCGTCGGGCATCCAGGCGGGCGGCTACGAGACGGCGGTGCTGCGGATGGAGCCGGACGCGTCGGTGGTGGTGTCGGCCGGGGTGGTCTCGATCGGGCAGGGCATCGAGACCGCGCTGGCCCAGGTCGCGGCCGACCGGATGGGGGTGCCGATCGAGCGGGTGCGGGTGGTGCTGGGGGACACGGCGGCGACGCCGTACTCGTCGATCGGGTCGATCGCCAGCCGGTCGCTCGCGGTCGGCGGCGGGGCGCTCGTCCAGGCCGGCGCCCGGCTGCGGGACAAGCTGCTGGCCATCGCCGCCCACCGGCTGGAGGCGGCGCCCGGCGACCTGGAGATCGCGCAGGAGTGCGTGCGCGTCAAGGGCGACCCGCGGGCGTCGGTGTCGCTGCGGGAGCTGGCCACGTCCGCCTGGCGGGCCTGGGACCTGCCCGAAGGCGTCACGCCGGGCCTGGAGGAGCGGGTCAGCTACGACCCGGCCGCCTACACCTTCGCCTACGGCGCGCACGCCGCCGCCGTCGCGGTGGACCCCGAGACCGGCGCGGTCGAGGTGGAGCGCTACTGGGTGGTCAACGACGCCGGGACGCTGGTCAACCCGTCCGTGGTCGAGGGCCAGATCCGCGGCGGGGTCGCGCAGAGCATCGGCATGGCGCTGACCGAGGAGATCGTCCACACCGAGGAGGGGCAGCCGCTCGCCGAGTACCTGCTGCCGACCACCCGCGAGGTGCCCGACATCGAGGTCGTGCTGCTGGAGACCCCCTCGCCGCTCACCCCGGGCGGCATGAAGGGGGCGGGCGAGGCGGGCACGATCGGCCCGCCCGCCGCCATCGGCAACGCGGTCGCCGCCGCCATGCCCGAGCTGGCCGGACGCGTCACCGACGTGCCCCTCACCCCCCAGGTCGTGTGGAGGTGTCGGCAGCCCTGACCTGGGCACGAGGAGCCTGAAGGTTCGGATCGGGGGACGAATCATGGAATATCGTGCACTCTTGGCGTCCATCGGCCGCATGACGGGCCTGGGCGCCGGCCCGGCCAGAGCGGCGGCGGAGGCCACGCTGACCACGCTCGCCCGCACGCTCGACGACGACGACCGGCGCGAGCTCATCGACGCCCTGCCGCCCGAGCTGACCAACGACTTCCCCATGGACCATCCGCGCAACGACGGCACCGAGGAGGGCTTCGTCCGGCAGGCGGCGCTGCTCGGCCGCCGTCCGCCCGAGCAGGCCAGGATCAGGGCCCAGGCCGTGCTGGCCGCCGTTGCCGAGCAGGACCCCGAGCTGATCGCCCGGCTGCACATCCCCGAGCAGGTACGCCCCCTGTTCGACCCGCCGGACAGCGGCGGCGGCATCACCGGCCCCAAGGGGCACACCGCCCCGCTCACCGCCGACGAGATCGCCGCGGCCCTCGCCGGCCTGCCGCTATGGACCGGCGACCGCTCGGCGCTGCGCCGCGAGATCTCCCTGCCGCCGGAGAACCTGCGTGCCGTCCGCCGCGCGCTCGACCGGCTCAAGGCCACCTACGGCCGGCAGCCCCAGCTCCGCGACACCGCCGACGGCCTGGCCATCGTGGTCAGGACCGTCTCCGTGGGCGCGGTGACGGCCCTCGACGTGCAGCTGGCCAGGCGGGTCGACGACCTCATCGAGGAGGTGGGCGCCGGCATCGGCCGCCCGTAGCCGCGGGCCCGGCCGGTCCTCGGGCGCGGGCCCGGCTAGCCGCGCGGCCGGTCGGACGGCTCGCCGGTCAGGTCCTCCAGGAGCTTGCCCGACTGCGACAGGGCCTGTTCCAGCGCCGCCTGCCCGGCGGTCTTGTGCTCCGCCGGGATCCTCCCCGCCACGCCCGGACGTCCGGACCGGCGCTCACCCGGACGCTCACCCGGACGCCCGGCCGGGCGCCTGGCCGCGTCGAGGAGCGGCGTGGTGTCGGTCTCGGGGGTGTTCTCGTCAGGACTGCTCATGGCCCTGTCCGTACCCGCTGACCTGGGAAGACATGTCGGGCCGCGAAGAAAGTCAGGATTTCTCGGTAAACGTTCGACCCGAACGGCCCTCGCGTGCGTACAGGTTTGGACAGCCGCATGTCCGACAAATCGGAGGCAGGTCTCGTGTTGACTGAAACGAGCATTCGTCGCCGCCCTTCCCAGGATGGAGAGGCCATGTCCAGGCTGCGGTCGGCCCGGCGGAGCCGGATGCAGTACGTATGGCCGTTGCGCCCGGACGCCCGGACCGTCGGCCACGCCCGGTCGATCATCCGGGAGGAGCTGTCCGGGCTCGACCTGCACGACGACGTCGTGGACGACGCCGTCCTCATGGTGAGCGAGCTGGTCACCAACGCGTTCATGTACGGCGAGGGCCCCTACGAGCTGCTCCTGCACGTGGACGCCAAGGAGGTCATGTGCGTCGTCGTGGACGCCGGCCCGCCGCTGCCCGCCCCCTCGGTCCCCGACCCGTCCGCCGAGCACGGACGGGGGCTGCGCATCGTCGCCCGGCTCTCCGACGGCTTCTACGGCTGCCATCCCCAGCGTTACCTGACCCACCCCGACCTGGTCGGCAAGGCCACCTGGTTCGCGCTGCCCCGCCGCGGCGGGCCCGGCAACGTCGTGCCGATCAGGGCGGGCACGTAGGGGGTTCCGGTCTCCTGCAAGTCGGCCCGACCATACTGTGATCAATCTGGACGAAGCCGATGAGTGGGGCAACGTGGAATTCCGGATCGCCAGGAACCTGGCTCCGAACTGGGGAGATGACGAATGAGTCAAGTCGGAACAAAGCAGCCATCGGTGCCGAACCTCATTTAAGCTTCCTTGACCCGGGGCGGCCCGGGCCGCGGAACCGAGGTGGAAAGTGGCGCTGCGCGTCAAGGTGCTGGGGCCCATCGTGGCCGAGATCGACGGGGTGGAGGTCGCGCTCGGCGGCCCGAGACAGCGCGCGGTGCTCGCCGTGCTGGTCGCCGCGCGCGGGCAGGTGGTCTCGGCCGAACGCGTGCTCGACGCCGCCTGGGACGAGGGCGAGCCCGCCTCGATGCCCACCCTGCACTCCTACATCACCAGGCTGCGCAAGGCCCTCGAACCCGGCCGGACCAGCCGGTCGCCGGAGAGCGTGCTGGCCCGCGTCGGCAACGGCTACACGCTGCGCGTCGAGCCCGACGCCGTGGACGCCGAGCGGTTCGCCCGCAAGATCGCGGAAGGGCAGCTCCTGCTGGAGTCGGGCGACCACAGCTCGGCGCTGGCCGTGCTGAGCGAGGCCGTGGAGCTGTGGGGCGGGCAGCCGTACGGCGAGTTCGCGGGCGCGGCCTTCGCCGTCCCGGAGATCGCGCGGCTCCAGGGGCTGTTCCTGTCGGCGCGCGAGAGCCTGTTCGCCGCGCAGCTCGCCCTCGGCCGGCACGCGGCCGTGGTGCCGGAGCTGGAGAAGCTCACCGCCGAACAGCCCATGAGCGAACGCGGCTGGGAGCTGCTGGTGCTGGCCCTGTACCGGTCGGGCCGCCAGGGCGACGCGCTGGCCGCGCTGCGCTCCGCCCGCCGCGTGCTGGCCGAGGAGCTGGGCATCGATCCGGGGCCGGGGCTGCGCGAGCTGGAGGCGGCGGTGCTGGCCCAGGACGACGCGCTGCGTCCCGGCGGCGCCGCGCCGCTGCCGGAACGCGGCGGCAACCTGCCCTTCCCCGTCACCGCGCTGGTCGGCCGGGCGGCCGAGGTCGAGCAGGTGGCCGCGCTGCTCGACGAGCACCGGCTGGTCACGCTCAGCGGGCCGGGCGGCATCGGCAAGACCCGGCTGGCGCTGGAGACCGCGCGGGCCAGGGACGACGCCGACGGGCCGTGGCTGGTCGAGCTGGCCGGGCTGGCCGACCCTTCGCTGGTGGCCGGGGCCATCGCCCAGGTGCTCGGGCTCACCGGGCCGGTCACCGGGCAACGCCTGGCGTACGCGCTGCGCGGCCGCAGCCCGCTGCTGGTGATCGACAACTGCGAGCACCTCGTGACGGCCGTCCGCGACACGGTGTCCGAGCTGCTGGCCGGGGCGGGCGGCGTACGCGTGCTGGCCACCAGCCGCGAGACGCTCGGCGTGCCGGGCGAGGCCCTGTACGACGTGCCGCCGCTGTCCACGGCGGACGCCCGCGACCTGTTCCTGAGCCGGGCCAGGGCCGCCGCGCCCGGCTGGGAGCCGACGCCCGCCGAACTGGCCAACGCCGAACGCCTCTGCCTGGGGCTCGACGGGCTGCCCCTGGCGGTCGAGCTGGCCGCCGGGCAGTGCCGCATGTTGTCGGTCGAGCAGATCCTCACCTCGATGGACGACAGGTTCAGCGTGCTCACCGACGGCGCCGGCCCGCAGCGGCACCGCACGCTCGCCCGTACCGTGGAGTGGAGCTACGACCTGCTCGAACCCGCCGAGCGCGAGCTGTTCCACCGGCTCGGCGCGTTCGCCTCCGGCTTCGACCTGGACGCCGCGGCCGCGGTGTGCGGGCGGCCGGTGCTGGGCGGCCTGGGCGCGCTGGTGCGCAAGTCGCTCGTCGCGGTCGAGCCCGGCACCTCGCCGCGCCGCTACCGGCTGCTGGAGACGATCAAGGAGTTCGCCCGCGCCCGGCAGGACCCGGCCGAGCTGGCCGAGGCCCAGGCCGCGCATCGCGCCTGGGTGCTGGCCCGCGCCGAGGCCGCCGACGCCAGGATCCGCGGCGAGGGGGCGAGCGCCGCGATGGAGGTGCTCCTCGCCGACCAGGCCGAGCACCGGGCCGCGTTCACCTCGGCGATGCTGGCCGGCGACGGCGGGTACGCGCTGCGGCTCACCGGCCTGCTGTCGTGGTTCTGGTACCGCAGGGGCCACGTCGCCGAGGGGCTGGCCAGCCTGTCGGCGGCCATGGAGCTCTACCCAGACGCCGAGCCCGGCGTGCGCTCCCAGGCGCTGATCGGCATGGCCGGCCTGCACTACCTGGCCGGCGACTTCGTCGCCGCGAGCCGGCGGGCCAGGGAGGCGGCCGAGATGGCCCGCCTGGCCGACGACCTGGTCGCCGAGGGGCGCGCCCTGACCTACCGCGCGCTGTTCGGCGGCCTGTGCGGGTCGCCGAACGCCCTGGCCGACGCCCGTGCCGCGCTCGACCTGGCCGGGGTGGCCGGCATGGCGTGGCTGCACGCCGAGGCGCTGATGGTGCTCGGCATGCTGCTGGTGTTCGCCCGGGAGACGGGCGAGGCGGCCGGCTGGCTGACCCGCTCGATCGAGGTGGCCACCAGGACGGGACACCGCTTCGTCACCGCCTCCTCGACCTGGCTGCTGATGAAGATCGACCTGCTGGGCGGCCGTACCGACCGGCCGCTGGCGTCCGGGCTGCCGATCCTGCGCATGCTCGACGAGGACAAGGACGTCACGTCCTGGCTGGTCATGGCGCACACGCTGGCCGGGGTGCTCACCGCGGGCGGGCTGCCGCGGGACGGCGCCCGCCTGCTCGGCGCGGTCGAGGCGGTCGGGGCCCGGGTCGGCTTCTCGCCGCCGGAGCTGGACCCGGCCGACGGCGCCGAGCGGGAGGCGCTGATCAGGGGCGCGCTGCCCGCCGCCGAGCTGGCCGAGTGCCTGCGCGAGGGCGCCGCCCTGTCCCCCGCCCAGGTGCACGGCCTGCTCGACCGGCTGATCCGGAGCCGCGTCCACTGACCTGGGATGCCGCTCGCGCGTGGCCGGCCCGCGAGCCGCTGCCCCGCTCAGGCCGACCGCGCCGGCCGGACGGCGGCCAGCACCAGCAGCCCGGCGAACAGCCCGGTGACCGCGGCGGCCAGGTAGACGGCGTTCAGCGCCGAGGGGAACGAACCCGGCCCGGTCATGCCGTCCTGGAACAGGATGCCGAACCCGGCGACGCCGAGGGCGTACCCGAGCTGCCTGACGGTGTTGACCGCGCCCGCCGCCATCCCGGCCCGGTGCGGCGGGACGTGCGCCATGGCGGCCGAGCTGAGGGCCGGGATGGCCAGGCCGACGCCGATCCCGGCCACCACCAGGCCCGGCGCGAGCGCCGTCCACGTGGAGTGCTCGTCGAGCATGCCCTGCAGCAGCGCGCCCGCGGCGATCAGCAGCAGCCCGCCGCCGACCGCGGCGCGCGCCGTCAGCCGGGGGAGCAGGCGGGCGGCGGCGACCGAGACGACCAGCGAGGTGCCGGCCATCGGCGTCAGCGCCAGCCCCGCCTGGACCGGCCCGAGGCCCAGCCCGCCGGCCTGCTGCAACCACAGCGAGGTGAAGGCCAGGCAGGCGAACGCGGCCGGCATGAGCAGCCCGGCCCCCGCCATGATCCCGCTGAACGCCTTGTTCGCGAACAGCCGCAGGTCCACCATGGGATGCGCGCTGCGCGACTCCACCAGCACGAACGCGGCGAACGCGAGCACCGCCACGGCGAGCGGCACCAGCGTGCGCGCCGACGTCCAGCCGTTCGGCCCGGCCTCGATCAGCCCGTACGTGAGCGCGCCCGCCGCCAGGGTGAACGTGCCCATCCCGGCCAGGTCCGGCCGGCCCCCGCCCGGCAGGCGGGACTCGCCGACCGTGCGCCAGGTCATCCAGGCGGCGGCCAGGCTGATGGGCAGGTTCACCAGGAAGACGGCCCGCCAGTGCAGGTGCTCGGTGAGCAGCCCGCCGAGCACGGGGGCGAGCGCCGCGGCGGCCCCGTTCACGCCGCCCCACACGCCGAACGCGATGCCGCGCTCCCGGCCGTGGTAGGTGGCGCTGATCAGGGCCAGCGTCGTGGCCATCATGGCGGCGCCGCCCGCCCCCTGCAGCACGCGGGCCGCCAGCAGCAGACCCCCGGTGGGCGCGAGGCCGCAGGCCAGGGAGGCGAGCGCGAACACGCAGAGGGCGATCAGGTACACCTTGCGCCGCCCGGCGTGGTCGGCGAGCGAGCCGGCCGCCAGCAGCAGCGCGGCCAGGGCCAGGGCGTAGCCGTCCAGGAGCCATTGGGCGTCGGTGAAGGACATCTTCAGGTCGGCGGTGATGCCGGGCAGGGCCACCATGACGATGGTCACGTCCACCAGGAGCATGAAGGCGCCCAGGCAGGCGGCGGCCAGCGGCCACCAGCTCGTACGGGTCAGTGTCGTGTTCATGGCGGCAAGGGTCCGGCCCGGACGGGGGATAACCCTAGCCGTCGCCGCTCTTCTGCCGGTTTCCCGCGCTCAGTAGCCTGATCTGGTGGAAAACGTCACGCTCGACGAGGTCGACCGCGGGCTGCTGCACGCGTTGCAGGTGGACGGGCGGGCCTCGTTCAGCCGGATCGCCGAGGTGCTGGGGGTGTCCGACCAGCGGGTGGCCCGCCGCTACCGGCGGCTGCGCTCCAGCGGCGGGATCCGGGTCGTCGGCGTGGTGGACCGGCAGCGGCTCGGCCACCAGTCGTGGGCCATCCGGCTGCGCTGCACGCCCGACGCCGGCGCCTCGATCGCCGAGGCGCTCGGCCGGCGGCCCGACACGTTCTGGGTGCACCTGCTGTCCGGCGGCACCGAGATCTCCTGCGGCGCCATCCAGCGCCTCGACCGGGAACGCGAGCCGCTGCTGCTGACCAAGCTGGCCAGGACCAACCGGGTGCTCGCGGTGTCGGCGCACCGGACCCTGCACATGTTCGTCGGCGGCCGCATCGGCTGGGCCGGGCTCGCCGCGCTCTCCGCCGACCAGGTCGCCCACCTGCGGGCCGGCCGCGGGTCCGCCCCCCGCGACACCGGCGAGGACGTGACGCTCGGCCCCGGCGACGACGCGCTGCTGGCCGAGCTGTCCCGCGACGGCCGCACCAGCCACGCCGACCTGGCGGCGGCGACCGGCTGGTCGGAGTCCACGGTCCGGCGGCGGATGGAACAGCTCTGCGCGGCCGGCGCCCTGTTCTTCGACATGGACGTGCTGCCCCAGCTCCTGGACTACCGGGTGGAGGCCCAGCTGTGGATGTCGGTGCCGCCCGCCGACCTCGACGCGACCGGCCGGGCGCTGGCCGAGCACCCGGAGATCGCCTTCGCCGGGGCGACCACGGGCCCGACGAACCTCGCGGCCAGCGTGGTGTGCCGCGACGACACCGCCTTCTACCGCTACCTCACCGACAGCCTGGGCGCGCTGCCCGCCATCCGGCACATCGAGACCGCGCCGATCATCAGGACCATCAAGCGGGCGGGCGCCGGGCTGACGAGTTGACCTCAAGTCGTCTTGAGGTTGCACGCTGGCCGTGGAAGCTTTCCGGGATGAGGAGTGGTCATGAGAGTGGTGCAGGTGACGCGGTTCGGCGGGCCCGAGGTGCTGGAGACGCGGACCGTCCCCGACCCGGTGGCCGGGCCGGGCGAGGTCGTGGTGAAGGTCCGCTTCGCCGAGATCAATTTCATCGAGACGCAGCTCAGGCGGGGTATCACGCCGGGGCCGCCGCTGCCCGAGCCGCCGTACGTGCCGGGTGCGGGCGTCGGCGGGCTCGTGCTGTCAGTGGGCGATGACGTCGATGCCGGGCTGGTGGGACGGCGGGTGGTGACCCGTACGCCGGGCTTCGGCGGCGGGAACGCCGAACTGGTCGTGGCCAGGGCCGCGGACCTGATCGAGGTGCCGGACGGGCTCGCGCTGGCCGACGCCACGGCGCTGCTCATCGACGGCAACACGGCCGTGGGCCTGTTCGCGAACGCCGCCATCCGGCCCGGCGAACGGGTGCTCGTCCAGGCCGCCGCCGGCGGGCTCGGCAGCCTGCTCGTGCAGCTCGCGCGCGCGGCCGGTGCCCGGGTGGTCGGGACGGCGGGCGGCGCGGCCAAGCTGGCGGTGGTCGCCGGGCTCGGCGCCGAGGCGACCGTCGACTACTCGCGTCCCGGCTGGATCCAGGAGGTCCTCGACGCGACCGGCGGGCGCGGCCCCGACGTCGTCTTCGACGGCGTGGGCGGCGAGCTCGGCCGCCAGGCGTTCGAGGTGACCGCGCGCGGCGGGCGGTTCTCCGTGCACGGCGCGTCCAGCGGCAGCGCCACGACCGTCGATCCGGCGGAGGCCGACCGCCGGGGCGTCACCGTGCTCGGCCTGGACCAACTGGCCGCCCTGGGCCAGGACGGGAACGAGCGGGCCGTGCACGCGCTCGCCGAGGCGGCGGCCGGGCGGCTCAAGGCGGTCGTCGGGCGCACGTTCCCGCTGGAGCGGGCGGCCGAGGCGCACGCGGCGATCGAGGCCCGCGCGGTGAACGGCAAGACCCTGCTGGAGGTCTGACCGCCCGCGGGCCCTGGGCGCCGGGGTCATAATCGAGGCGTGCACCGGCCGTCCAGGCGACTCCTCCTCCAGGCGGGCGCGGTCGCCGTGGCCGCCGTGGCGGGGGCGCTCGCCCGGTCCGAGCCCGCCCACACGCCGGACGACTCCTTCGTCAGGCTGCGCCGCCAGTGGCGCGAGGTGACGCTGGGGTCGGGGTTCGACGCGGGTGCGGAGCCGTACCGGACGCGGCTGGCCGAGACCGGGCGGCGGGCGGCCCGGCACCGCGCGGCCATGGCGTACACGAGCACGTCGCTCTGGGCGGACCAGCCGTTCCCGTCGTTCGCCGCGACGCCGGGGCGGCTGCTGGCCATGGCCCGCGCGTACGCGCTGCCGGGGACGGGGCTGACCGGCGACGCCACCCTGGCCGCCGCCGTCGCCGCCGGGATCGACCACTACCGCCGCCACGTGTACGCCGCCGGCGCCGACCCGGCGGGCAACTGGTGGCACTGGGAGATCGGCGTGCCGAAGGCGCTGCTCGACGCGGCCGTGCTGGTCGGGCCGCACCTCGGCGAGCGCCGCGGCGCCGCGCTGCGGGACGCGGTCGACCACTTCGTGCCCGAGAGCCGTCTCGGCGACTACAGCGGCACCAGCACCGCCGCCAACCGGGTGGACCTATGCGTGGTGATGCTGCTGCGCGCCATGCTCAGGGCCGACCCCGGCAAGGCGGCGCTGGCGGTCTCGGCGCTCGCCCCGGTGTTCCGCGTGGTCTCCGAGGGCGACGGCTTCTACCGGGACGGGTCGTTCGTCCAGCATTCGACCGTGCCCTACCAGGGCGGCTACGGGGTGACGCTGCTCACCGGGCTCGCGACGCTGTTCGCGGTGCTGCGCGGCACGCCGTGGGAGGTCGTGGACCCGACTGTGTTCGCCATGGTGGAGCGGTCGTACGCGCCGTTCGTGCACGACGGGTTCTGCATGGACCTGGTGCGCGGCAGGGGGATCGGCAGGAAGCCGTTCGGCGACCACGACAGGGGCCGCGAGCTGGCCGCCGCGATCCTGCTGCTCGGCGAGGTGGCCCCGGCCGCCGACCGGGCCCGCTGGCAGGCGATGGTCAAGGGATGGGCGGTGCGCCAGACGTGCCGGCCCATGCCGGACGAGGCCGACCCGGCCTTCCACGCCCGCCTGACCGCCGTCCTGGCTGACGACGCCGTGCCCGCCGCGCCGGAGCCCGTCGGCCACCGGCTGTTCCCGATGAGCGCGCGGGCCGTGCACCGCAGGCCGGGCTGGTGCGCCGCGCTCAGCATGGCCTCCGCCACGATCGGCCACTACGAGCACGGCAACGGCGAGAACCTGCGCGGCTGGCACACCGGCTCCGGCCTGCTCTACTGGTGGGCCGACGGCCACGCCGACCAGTACTCCGACTCGTTCTGGACGACCGCCGACCCCTACCGGCTGCCCGGCACGACCGTCTCCACCCGGCGGCTGCCCGACGGCGCGGGCCCGGCCTGGGGCGACACCTGCCCGCCCGGCCGCTGGGTCGGCGGCGCCACGGACGGCTCGTACGCCGTCGTCGGCCAGCACCTGAACGGCCTCGACAGCACGATGGAGGCGTTCAAGTCGTGGTTCTTCCTCGACGACGCGGTGGTCTGCCTCGGCGCGGGGATCAGCGGCGCGGACGGCGTGCCGGTCGAGACGATCGTGGACAACCGCAGGACCGCCGCCCCGCTGACCGCGGATCTGCGGGCGGGGTGGGCCCACCTCGACGGCCACGGCGGCTACGTGGTGCCGGACGGCCTGCGCACCCTGCGCGAACGGCGCGGCGACCGCGACTACGTCACCCTCTGGCTCGACCACGGCGTCGACCCGGACCAGGCGGACTACGTCTACCTGCTGCTGCCGGGCGCGAGCCGCGCGCGCACGGCCGCCAGGGCCGCCGATCGCGGGTGGGCCCGCGTGCTCGCCAACACCGCGCGGCACCAGGCCGTCCGGGTGGACGCGCTGGGCGTCACCGCGGCCGCCTTCTGGCACGAGGGCGCCGCCGGCCCGCTGGCCGCCTCCGGTCCCTGCGCCGTGCTGGTCAGGGAGGACGCCGCGGGCACGGCCACCGTGACCGTGGCCGATCCCCGGCGCGACCTGGACGGGCTGACCGTGACCTGGGACCGGCCGGTCGCCGGCGTGCTGCGCGGCCACCCGCTGCTCACGGGGGCGGCGACGGGCGACCGGCTGAGGCTCGCCTTCGGGCCGACGGCCGGCCTGGAGGGCGCTTCGGTGACGGTGACCGTCCGGCTGGCGTGACCGGGTCAGGAGAGCACGGCCTGGGCGGCGACCAGCTCGGCGTACTTGCCGCCCGTGGCGGTCAGCTCGTCGTGGGTGCCGCGTTGCACCACCCGGCCCGCGTCGATCACGAGGATCAGGTCGGCGTCCCTGACCGTGCTGAGCCGGTGGGCGATCACGATCCTGGTCTGGACGAGCCGGCTCAGGTTCGCCTCGATGGCCGCCTCCGTGGCGCTGTCTAGGTTGCTGGTGGCCTCGTCGAGCAGCAGCACCTTCGGGCGTGACAGGACGGCGCGGGCCAGGGCGAGCCGCTGCCGCTGCCCGCCCGACAGGCCGCCGCCGTCGGTGAGCATCGTCTCGTACCCCATGGGCATGTCCATGATCTCGTCGTGCAGCGCCGCCAGGCGGGCCGCGGCGACCACCCGCTCCAGGGACGCGCCCGGCTCGTTCAGCGCGATGTTCTCCCTGATCGAGCCGCTGAACAGGGACGGGTCCTGGGTGACCACGCCGAACTGGCGGCGCAGCGTGCGCAGGTTCAGCTCGGCGGCCGGGACGCCGTCGTAACGGATCTCGCCGAGCACGGGCGTGTGCAGCGCGAGCAGCAGCCGGGCCAGCGTGCTCTTGCCCGAGCCGGACGCCCCCACCAGCGCGACCTTCTGACCGGGGCGGATGGAGACCGAGACGTCGCGCACGGTCCAGGGGGCGCGCGGGTCGTGGCGGAAGCTCACCCCGCGCAGCTCGACCGCGCCCCGCAGCCGCAGCACCTCGATGCCGTTGCTCGGCTCCGGCTCCGAGGCCAGGATGTCGGACAGCCGGTCGAAGTGCGCGCCCGCCTGCTGGAGGCTCTGCAGCCCGGTCATCAGCGAGCCGAGCGGGGTCAGCGCGCCGAGCGCGATGGCGTTCAGCGCCACCAGCGCGCCCACCGTGAGCTGCCCGTCGAGCACCCGCCAGGCGCCCAGCCACAGCAGCCCGAGCGGCGCCGTCACCCGGATCGCGGACAGCGCCGACTCCAGCAGCCCCCTGGTCAGCCCGGCCCGGACGTCCGCGTCGAGCTGCCTGGCGAAGTGCGACGACCACTGGTCCACGGCCCGCTTCTCGGCGCCCGACGCCTTCAGCGTCTCGATGCCGGTGATCGTCTGGATCAGGCTGGTCTGGGACGCCGACAGCGCCGTCAGCTCCTGCCGGGTGAGCGTGGCGATCCGGCTGGTCGTGGCCAGCAGCAGAACCGTCTGCAGCACGGCCAGCCCGGTCAGCGCCAGCCCGAACACCGGGTCCCACAGGTAGACCAGCACCAGGTAGCCCACGGCCAGCGGGCCGTCCAGCAGCGCCGCCACGACCTGCCCGGTGAGGATGTCGCCGAGCGTCGAGACGCTGCCCGCCCTGGTCACCAGGTCGCCCTTGCCGCGCTGCTGGAAGTACCGGTACGGCAGCGTCACCAGATGGCTGACCAGGTTCTCGGTGAGCTCCTGGTCGGCACGGGCCCGTACGGCGACCAGCAGCGCCGCCCGCAGGTACCCGATCACCAGCTGGGCCGCCCCCGCGAGCAGCACGGAGACGCCCAGCAGGGACAGCACGTCCACCGCCCGCCTGGGCACGATGGAGTCCAGGAGGAGCTGCGAGAACATCGGCAGCGCGAGCCCGAGCACCTGCAGCAGCAACGAGGCCGCGATGAGCTGCGCGAGCAGCCCCCTGCGCCGCCGGAACAGCGTCCGGACGAACTCCCTGCGCCAGGCGCTCGCCGCCGACGTCGTGCCGCGCCGGAACCCCTCGCCCGGCTCGAACACCAGCAGCACGCCGGTGAACCCGGCCCCGAACTCCTCCGGCGTCAGCCTGCGGCGGCCGTGCCCGGGGTCGACGACGTCCACGCGGTCGGGGGACCAGCGTTCGACCACGATGAAGTGGTTGAACTCCCAGTGCGCGACGGCGGGGAGCGGCACGCGGGCCAGGTCCTCGGGGGCCAGGGAGAAGGCGCGGGCCTTGAGACCGTGGTCGCGGGCGCCGTCCACGATCGCCTTGGCGCTCAGGCCGTCCCTGCCGACCTGGAGGCGCTCGGCGACCTGGTGGAGCGTGGTGCGGTGCCCGTGGTGGCACAGCACCATGGCCAGGCAGGCGGCGCCGCACTCGGTGTCGGTGTTCTGGAGCAGTACGGGCAGGCGGCGCAACATCAGGCGACCGCCTCCACCGCGGCCATGGTCAGCAGGAGGCCCGTGGCGAGGAGCGCGGCCACCAGCAGCCACAACGCCAGGAACGACGGGGTGCTGATCACCGGTGGCATCCGGGTGACCCGCGACATCGCCCGGTGCCGTAACGCCTCCTCCCGGTAGATGCCCTGTCCGTCCCGCGCGGGGGGCGCCGCGTGGCGCGGGGCAGGGCGCGTCCTGCCGTACGGATCGTTCACGGCCGGCGCTCCCCGCCTGGAACCGTCACCCGCCACCCCCATGGCTCACCCGCCTCTCCACTCAGGTCCCGGCAAGCCTAGGAACGCCTACTTGGAAGCCACTTGGGATCCACTGCTCGACGCACCGCCCACCGGCGACCGGCCTGACACTCGGTCAGCGGAAGAGGAGGTCGCCGAAGTTCGGGTCGGCCGGCTCGCCCGGGTCCCTGTCGGTCGGCGAGGGCAGGGCGGTGGGGACGGGGTCCGAGGGGGTGGCGTCCGGCGTGGCCGTGGAGGAGGGGCCGGCCGAGCCCGTCCCGCCCGGCGTGGGCGTCGGCGTGACCGTGACCGTCCCGCCCGGCGTGGGCGTCGCGGACGGGCCGGTGGACGGCCCGGGTGACGGCGTCGGGCTCGGCGGCCGGGTCGCGGGACGTTCGTGCCGCGGCTCCCCGGCCGCCCGCCCGTCCCGGCGGTCCTTGCGGCCGGGGGCCTTGCCCGCCTCGCCCGGGGCCCGTCCGGCGACCTGGTCGGCCACCGTGCGGTCCGCGATGACCTCGTAGATCACGATGCTGCCCATGCTGACGGTGAACACCAGGGCCGCGGCGCCGCCCACCCTGGCCCACCGCGGCTTCTTCCGGCGCAGGGCGACCGCCGTCCGCTGCTTCACCCTGTCGCCCGTGCGCTTGAGGTAATGCGTGTAGACGTCGGCGATGACGGTGCTGGCCACGCTCATCATCGCGGCGCCGAGCACCGTCCCCGCCGTCCCGAGGTAGGAGGCCGCGACCGCGGCGGTGACCGCGGCCAGGGCGCTTCCCACGATCTGCGGCACGCTCAGCTCCAGCTTCCGCTGCTTGCCGCTCATAGCCAGGATCGTCCCCTCTTGTGGTGCGACGAAGGTGAACAAGCCACCTTGGCCCCCACGGGACGGGACGCCCACGACGACGCGCGGCACTTTGCCGCGTCCTGGACCCGCGCTTGACGAGGGCGGGAACCGGCCCCCGTGCGGCGGCGGGTCACCGCACGAGCGGAAGCCGGTTCACCCCCGTCATGGTCGGCGTGGGCATGAAGACCACCGGGTCGTCCGGATCGGTGCGCAGGACGCCGACCCGGTCGAGCAGGATGTTCAGCGCGACCCGCCCTTCCAGCCGGGCCAGGGGGGCGCCCAGGCAGAAGTGGATGCCCCGGCCGAAGGCGAGATGCGGGTTGGGGTCGCGGCCGGCGTCGAAGACGTCGGGGTCGGGGAACTGCCTGGGGTCCCGGTTGGCCGAGCCGAGCCAGAGCATGACCATCTTGTCGGCTGGGATCGTCACCCCGCCCAGCTCGACCTCGCGGGTGGTCGACCGGGCCAGCCCGGCGAACGGGGTGAACAGCCGCAACGACTCCTCGATCACGGCCGGCACGGTGGAGCGGTCGGCCCGTACCTTGTCCTGCTGGCCGGGGAAGGCGTCCAGGCACACCACCGTGTTGCCGAGCAGCATCGTCGTGGTGATGTGCCCGGCGAGCAGCAGCAGTATCGCGAAGTTGACGACCTGGTCGTCGGGCAGGCGCTCGCCGTCCACCTCGGCCTCGACCAGCTTGGTGAGCAGGTCGGCGCGGGGCCGCGCGCGGCGCTCGGCGGCGTGCCCGGCGAGGTACTGCGTCATCTCCCGCCATGGTTTGAGGGTCTTCGCCACGTCCGCGCTCTGGCTCTCCACCGGCTCGGCGAGCGAGACCTTGGCGTCGCGCTGGAACAGCCCGTCGGCCCACTGCCTGAACAGGGCGCGGTCGCTGCTCGGCACCCCCAGCAGCTCGGCGATGACGATGACGGGGAGCGGGTAGGCCAGGTCGGCCACCAGCTCCAGGCGGTCGCGTCCGTCGGCCGCGTCGAGCAGCTCGTGGGTGAGCTGGGCGATCCGCGGTTCGAGGTCCGCGACGACCTTGCGGGTGAACGCGCTGCTGACCAGCTTGCGCAGCTTGCCGTGCTCCGGCGGGTCGATCTGGGTGATGAACCCCTTCATCGAGAAGTCGTCGCCCTCCGGCAGCAGCCCCTTGGGGACCAGCCGCATGGTGTCGGAGGAGAACGTGCCGGGGTCGGCGAGCACGTCGTGCACTTCCTGGTAGCCGTGGACGTTGTACATCCCGGCGGCGGCGTCGTACTCGACGGACGGGCCCGATCGCGGCCCGTGCAGCCAGAAGTGCTGCTTGGAGATGTTGTACCGTTCGACGATGTCGGACATCGCCTCTCCTTAGTCGTAGATCCACTTTCGGTAGGGCGGGATCAGTTCCTCGAGAATTGCGACGTACTCCGCCGCCGCCGCCTCCAGAACCTCGGCGGACGGCGGCACGGCGGGCTCGAAGGCGTTGCGCACGGTGAAGGCGAGCGCGTCCGCCTGCTCCTCGACGCTCAGCTCCGTCCCGACGGTGTCGATGCCGCCGAGCAGGTAGAAACCCGTGGACGCGGCGCTCAGCGTGTACCGGGGGTGTGGCATGTCGGGCCTGAGCAGGCCGTACCGGTCGGCCACCCGCTGGAACCGCTCGGCCGCGAGGAGGTCGTGGCTGCGCAGCGGGTGCTTGGCCAGTTTGCCCAGCAGCTCGATGTCGGTGGTGAACAGCGCCCGCAGCAGCGGCCTGCGGCTCATGGAGACGAAGGCCGCCCGCGAGAAACGATGCGGCAGCACCTGGGCGGGGTCGTGCCGCAGCAGCGCCGCGAACTCCTCCACGACCTCGATGGACTCCCGCAGCAGCAGCGCCTCGAACAGCTCGTCCTTGGTCCGCCAGTGCAGGTAGATGGTGCCCTTGCCCACCCCGGCGCGGCCGGCGATGTCGTCGACGGTGACCTTGCGGTAGCCGTGACGCAGGAGCAGCTCGCCCGCGGCGTCGAGGATCCGGTCCGCCCGTTCCGCCATGCGCCACACCTCGTGACTGGATGTGAAATCTGGTCATCAGTCACGCTACGCCGCACCGGGACCCCGCACAAGGGACCGCTCAGCCCAGGACGGCCGGCCGCAGCTCCTCCTCGCACCACTGACGGAAACCGGTGGGGGTGGTGGCCTGCGGGGTACGCCGCTCCGCGTTGTCCAGCCCCTGGTTCTTGGCCTCCATCATGTCGGCCATCCCCTGGGCCATCGCCTCCGACCAGCCCTGCTCGGCCAGCCTGGCCCTGAACGCCGCCATCGGCACGTGCCGCAGGCCGACCGGCCGTCCCAGCACCTCGGACATGATCCGCGCCAGGTCCTCACCCGACAGGTCCTCCGGGCCGAGCACCGGGACGTCGGCCCGCCCGGTCCAGCCGCGGTCGAGCAGCAGCCCGGCGGCCACCGCCGCGATGTCGCGGGTGGCGCAGACGGGGGCCTTCAGGTCACCGTGGACGGGCGAGAAGAACACGCCCTGGTCCCTGATCACCGCCGCCTGGTCGAGCAGGTTGTCCATGAACGAGGGCATTGTCAGGGCCCGGTAGGGCACGCCCGTGGCGGCGATCAGGTCGTCCATGGCCAGCGAGGCCGTCACGAGACCGGCGTTCAGCGGCAGGCCGCGGCCCAGGGCCGAGACCCCGACCACCCGGCCCACCCCGCGGCGCACGAACGCCTCGCACGCCGGACGGCTGAAGTCCAGGTAGGCGGCGTCGAGGCCAGGGGCTCGCGGATTCGGCGGGACGACCCAGAACACGGCGTCGGCGCCCGCGAACGCCTCCTCGACGACGCGGGCGTCGCCGTGCGAACCCGGCACGACCTCCACCCGCTCCCGCACGGCCGCCGGCAGCCGGGCCGGGTCCCGCACGACGACGCGGACCGGCTCGCCCGCGGCCAGGACGAGGTCGAGAACCCGCCGGCCGATCCGGCCGGTGGGCGTGGTGATGACGATCAAGGAGAACTCCAGGGGAATCGGGGATGTCGTGCTGGGGGGCACGGCCAGTCAACCGAGCGCGGCGGCGAACCTGAAGGACCGATCCGATCACCATTGATACCCTGCGGATATGAATGACCTGGAGGTCCGCGAGCTCCGCTACTTCGTGGCCGTGGCCGAGGAGCTGCACTTCGGGCGGGCCGCCGAGCGGCTGGGCATGGCGCAGCCCCCGCTGTCCCGGGCGATCCGCGAGCTGGAACGCCGGCTGGGCGTGCGCCTGCTGGAACGCACCACGCGGCAGGTCGCGCTCACCCCGCCGGGCGAGGTCTTCCTGCGCGACGCCCGGGCCGCCCTCGACGCGGTCGCCGCGGCGGCCCGCCGGGTCCGGCACGCGGCCCGTCCCGAGCCGGGGCTCCGGGTGGCGCTCAAGGCCGACTACGACGCCGGGCTGCTGCCGCGGATCCTCGCGGCCTACCGCGACGAGGAGGGCGCGCTCCCGGTCGAGCTGCTGCTGGGCGGGCGCAACGAGCAGGCCCCCGCCCTGCGCGACGGCCGGGCCGACGTCGCGCTGCTGACCACCCCCTTCGACGACCGCGACCTCGACACCGAGCCGCTGCTGAGCGAGCCCCGTCTGGTCGCGCTGCCGGCCGCCGACCCGCTGGCCGCCCGGCCCGTCCTCGCCATGGCCGACCTGGCCGGCCGGCCGCTGCCCGACGGCACCCCCGCCGAGCGGGACGGCGCCGAACCCCTCCCCGGCCACCGGCCGCGGCGCACCGGCCTGGACCTGGCCCAGGTCTGCAACCTGGTGGAACTGGGGAGCGCCGTCTGGTTCGTCCCCGTGTCGGTGGCGCGGCGGCACCCCCGGCCGGGCATCGCCTACCGGGAGGTCGCCGACCTGTCGCCGTCCGAGCTGGCCGTGGGGTGGCCGCAGGGGTCCCGCTCGCCGGCCGTGGCCGCGTTCGTGCGCGCCGCCGTCGCCGTCGCGGTGGGGCTGGGCCCACTTCGTACGGGGGCGTAGCGGGATACCGGGGGAGAGGCCGGCAGCCGTACGTTCGCCCAGGTCGGGCGGCACCGCCCGGGAACCGGAGAAGACAGACGTGACAGCCCGATGGGGTGCCCGAACATCACCAAAAAGGGCAGCCTGGCACAATTGCGCCGTGCCGAAGGACGCTGGCAGGTGAGGCCGCCCGCGAGGGGCGGGCCCCTGCGCTGGGGCGCCGAGATCGTGCTCGGGCTCTGCCGCTCGGCCGTCCTGGTCCTGCTGACCTGCCTGATGCCGGTCGTCGGCGTCGTCGTCGGCCACTTCGGCGCCGCGCTGGCCTACTCCTGGTCGGCGAACCTGACCGCGCCCCCGTTCGTCGTGGCCCTGGCGCTGCTGGGCGAGACGCTGGTGGTGATCCTGTGGATCGCCGTCGCCCTGTGGGTCGTGCACCCGCTGACCAGCCGCGCCTTCAGCCAGGCCGCCCGCCGGCTCGCCGCGCGCTGGCTCGGCCTGCGCATCGAGGTCGCCTACCGCACCCCCTCACCGGTCACCCGCATGGCCACCGGCCACTGGTGGGACGGCGAGGAGTACCACAAGTCCGAACGGGAGGCCCGCCGCCGCGCCCGGATGAACGCCCGCTTCCACGACCCCCAGCTGCACTGGGACGGACTGTGGTGCGTGCTCGCCGGGCTGACCGTGCTGCCGGTCGCCGCCCTGCCGCTGGTCGGCCTGGCCGGCGGCATCTACCTGACGCTCGTCCCGGACTTCCGCGGCCTCGGCCTCGCCCTGATCGGCGCCGGGCTGGCCGCCGCGCCGTTCGCCTGGCGCGTCCTCGGCCCCCTGGCCGGCCGCTTCCTCGGCCCGATCCCCGACTCGCGGCTCGGCCGGCGGGTGGCGGAGCTTGAGGCCGTCCGCGCCGACCTGACCCAGACCCAGGCCGCCGAGCTCGAACGCATCGAGCGCGGCCTGCACGACGGGGCCCAGGCGCGGCTGGTCGGCATGGGCATGTCGATGCAGGCCGCGGAACACCTCCTGGAGACCGACCCCGCCGCCGCCCGCGCCATCCTGGCCGACGCCCGCGCCTCCTCGATCGCGGCGCTGGCCGAGCTGCGCTCGCTGGTCCGCGGCATCAACCCGCCGGTGCTCACCGAGCGCGGCCTGGTCGACGCCGTCCGGGCTCTGGCGCTCGACGCGCCCGTCGAGGTCGCCGTACGCAGTTCCGTGCCCGCGCGGCCCGAGCGTCCGGTCGAGTCCGCGGTCTACTTCGCCGTCGCCGAACTGCTGGCGAACGTGGCCAAACACGCCCGCGCCACCCGGGCGACCGTCGAACTTGGCTACGAGCCGCAGGCGCGGACCCTCACCGCGACCGTCACCGACGACGGCGCCGGCGGGGCGAGCGCGTCCGCCGGCTCCGGGCTGGACGGCGTCGGACGCCGGATGGCTGCCTTCGGCGGCCGTCTGGACATCGACAGCCCCCTCGGGGGTCCCACCCGCGTCTCAGTGGCGGTGCCGTGCGAATTGTCATAGCCGAGGACCTCTTCCTGCTCCGCGACGGGCTCGTCCGTCTCGTCCAGGCGTACGGGCACACCGTCGTCGCGGCCGTCGACTCCGGGCCCGCGGCGCTCGAAGCGCTGGTCGGCCACCGTCCCGACGTGGCCGTCGTGGACGTGCGGCTGCCGCCGACCTTCTCCGACGAGGGGCTCCAGGCCGCGCTCGCCGCCCGCCGCGAGGTGCCGGGCCTGCCCGTGCTGATCCTCTCCCAGCACGTGGAGCAGCTCTACGCCCGCGAACTGCTGGCCGACGGCCAGGGCGGTGTCGGCTACCTGCTCAAGGACCGCGTACTCGACGCCGGCCAGTTCATGGACGCGCTCGCCCGCGTCGCCGACGGCGGCACGGCGCTCGACCCCACGGTGGTCGCGAAGCTGCTCGGCCGCCCCGCCCACGCCGACCCCCTCGCCACCCTCACCGAACGCGAACGCTCGGTGCTCGAACTGATGGCCGAGGGCCTGTCGAACGCGGCGATCGCGGCCCGGCTCTTCCTCAGCGAGGGCGCCATCAGCAAGTACACGACCACGATCTTCGCCAAGCTCGGCCTCGCCGCCGACGACGACGACACCAACCGCCGGGTGCGCGCCGTCCTCACCTACCTGGGCGCCACCGCCCCCTAGTGCTCGACGGCGCGCTCCTGGCGCTCGACGGCGCGCTCTTGGCGCTCGACGGCGCGCTCTGCCCGGGACGGCAGGAGCAGCGCGGTCACCACCACCGCCACCGACAGGACCGCGCCCACCACGAACGCCAGCCGCATGCCGCCGAGGGTCGCCAGCGCCTGCGTGAGGCCCTCGGCCCGCAGGGTGTCGGCCCGCGCGCTCATCACGGTGACCACCAGCGCGGTGCCGATCGCCGCGGCGACCTGCTGGAGCGTGCTCAGGATCGAGCTGCCGTGAGAGTACAGGTGCGGCGGGACCGCCCCGAGCCCGAGCGTGAAGACCGGGGTGAAGGTCGCGGCCAGGCTCACCATGAGCAGCGCGTGCAGACCCAGCAGCTGCCAGTACGGCATCGTCATCGTGACCTGGGTGAACCCGGCCAGCGCGAGCATGATCCCGATCGCGCCGGGGATGACCAGCACCCGGCCGCCGTGGTTGTCGAACACGCGGCCGACGGCCGGGCCGAGCAGGCCCATCGCCAGCCCGCCCGGCATCACCAGGAGCCCCGTCTCCAGCGGGCTGAGCGCCCGGACGTTCTGCAGGTAGAGAGGCAGCAGGATCATCGACCCGAGCATCGCCATGAACGCCACCGACATCAGGACCAGCGCCACCGTGTACGTGCGGTGGCGCAACGTGCGCAGGTCCATCAGCGGCGCGCCGCGCCTCTGCAGCACGAGCTGGCGCACCACGAAGACGGCGATGGTGACCAGCCCGGCCACCGTGATCGCGGCGGCGACGCGCACGTCCCCGCCCTCGAACCGGCTGAGCCCGTAGACCAGCCCGCCGAACCCGGCCGCCGCCGTCACCACGCTGAACCAGTCGATCGTGCTGACCTCGGGCTCGCCGGTGTTCCTGAGCTGCCGCAGGCCGCTCCACGTGATCAGCCCGGCGATCGGCAGCACCACCGCGAACAGCAGCCGCCACGACCCGAAGTGCAGGATCACCCCCGAGATCGCCGGACCCATGGCCGGGGCGACGGAGATCGCCAGTGTCACGTTGCCCATCACCCGCCCCCGGTCCTTCTCCGGCACGACCTGCATCAGCGTGGTCATCAGCAGCGGCATCATCACGGCCGTGCCGGACGCCTGGACGATCCGGGCCCCCAGCAGCACCCCGAACACCGGCGCGACCGCGGCCAGCGCCGTGCCCAGCAGGAACAGCCCCATGGCGGTGGTGTACGCCGTGCGGGTGGTGACCCGCTGCAGGAACCAGCCGGTGATCGGGATGACCCCCGCCATGGTCAGCATGAAGGCCGTGGAGAGCCACTGGGCGGTCTGCTCGGTGATGTGCATGGCGTCCATCAGCCGGGGGATCGCGTTGATCATGATCGTCTCGTTGAGCACGACCACGAACGTCGCCAGCACCAGCAACCGGATCACGGCGGGCGTACGACCCGAACCGGCGGCCACGCCCTTGGCGGATGATTCGAGTTGTGGGCTGGACACGGTACCTCTATCGGTCTCGGGCCCGGCCTCGTCACGGCCGGCCTGGCGGTCATGGGTCTCGTCAGCAGTCCTCGTCACCCCCATACTGACCACCCCCACCGACGAAACTCATCGCCACCCCCGAGAACCGCCCCCTCCTCATCCGGGTCCCCGGGCCCTCACCACCCCACGGCCGCGCCCCGACCTGGCTCACCAGAAGCTGGACATGCTCACGGTGGCGCAACGCATCACCGTCATGGAGAAGAGAGTCTGCGGGCTAGGGGCAATGCCGGGAAGTTAAGACGGCTGGCGGTCGAGTCAAGGTGTTCGGCCGAACCTGGGACATGAGAACGGAGATCCAGTAGAACGGGTGATCTT
>NZ_JBEOZT010000054.1:0-35563 GCF_040298265.1 Nonomuraea sp. NPDC001636 | reverse complement strand
AGCTCGCCAACCGGCTCGTCGGCATCCTGCATGGATGCCTCAAAACCGGCACCCTCTACGACGAGACGACCGCCTGGTCGCATCACGCAGAATCGATCGCGGCTTGACATCTAAGCTCCTGGGATGTCTTTCGTGATCGGGTTGCGGGAGCCTGTGGTGCTCCCGCCAGTGCCCGCCCAGGACTTGCACGCTGGGGGTCTGCTGGTCGGGCTGTTGGGTGCGGGTCAGGTGCGGGTGTTCACCTCGACATAGACGCGGACGTTCGTCTGCGTGGGCGCCGAGGGGCACAGCCCCTTGATCGCGGTAACGGAGAATGTCTCATGCAGGGTCAGCACGGCATCGGCGACCTCAGCCGGCGCGCCAACCAACCGGATGGAAACCATCAGAACTCCCTTTGGTGGATGACAGTCGAGTGCGGGGGTTAGCAGCTCCAGCACGGCCACGGGCCGTTGCCGTAGACGATGACCGTGCGCTCACACAGGTCAGGGCGTACGCGCCGAGTGATGGCGATCCACCTCGGGCAGTCACCCGTGTGGGACTCGCTACCGTCCGGGCTGTAGAACTCGATGGCCTTACGCCGTTTCACGGGCTGAATCCCTTTCGATGCGGGCCGGTTGGTGGGTAGCGCCCTGGCGTGGAGTCGAACCCCGCCTACGACCATCAGGGCGGTTGAGGGGAAGAGTCGGCGGGCGGTGACTAACCGAGGTTGTTGGCGAAGGAGGCCAACGCATCGGCCACCGTCATCAGCCCGTTGAAGGCGCTGGTGGCCATGTCGGCGGCCTTGTCCGGCTGTCGAACGACGAACACCAGAACCAGGCCGAGAAGCAGGTAGAGCAGGAAGCGGCGCAGTGGTCTGCGCTCGGAGTACACGGTGCATCTATCCCTTCGGGCAGCAGCGGTGAGAGAGCCGCGGCACATCGGGCACCAGGCCCTCTCACCGTTGGCGAAATGGGTGAACGTTGAAGTGGCGCAGGGGCTCGTTTGCCCTGCTAGGCCGCCTTTTCGCGGGAGGCGGTGACCCTTAGTCGTCACTGTTCAGTTCTCAAACGATCAAGTGCGACAGCCCTAGTGGTGCGCGGGTGCGCCGCCGTCCCAGATACGGCGTAGAACTGTGCAGGGTGCTGCAACTGCCTTAAGACAGTTCAACTGACTCAGGACAGTAGAGCATGGCCCGGCTCACGTCAACCCACTGCCTTAAGGCAGTCGAGTACGCTTGCCATGTGGAAAAGCGATCAGGTGCGGAAGGTCAGAAGATCCACGCGAGTCACAGGCTTGCGGCGATCATCAGGGCGGACATTGAGGCCGAACAGTGGCCGGCAGGTACCCGCCTTCCCTCGTATCGGCAACTTGCAGAAAAGTACGAAGTGGCACAAAACACCGCGCAGGCGGCCGTGCGAATTCTCCAGGCTGAGGGCATGGTGACAATCCGCGCCGCTAGCGGGGCTTATGTCCTTGACCCGGCAAAGGCACCCCTGACGAGCACCTCTGATCAACTTCGGGCCGAACTGGCAGAGGTACAACAGCAGATTAAGGACGCCCGAAAGATGCTGGTATCAGCCGAAGATGCTCTTGCCGGGCTTGTCGATCGACTGCACGCGAAATAGGCGATCTCCGCAAGGAGTCATTCTGGGTATCCTCCCCCCTGATCCACCGACTCCGATTGGCCCCGCCTCAGGACCTACTTGTGTGCTGGTGCACTCCAGGTGATCCGTCGCGGCCTTGCACTCTCAAGTGAACGCGAACGAACTGACCCAAGCCATGCATTCGCTACGCACTGGCGCTGCACTCGTGATGCACTGGTAGTGCAGGCGCACGAGAAAGACACCGAGAAGTGCAGGTAGGGGCATGGTGGTTGTCGATCTTTGGACCGGGCGTAAGGCCGGCGCGCTCCGTACTGCGTGGCGCATGAGCATTGAGGCGTATGCGGATCATCTAGGGGTTGCCACCCGAACCGTCGCCAAATGGGATGCAGAGCCGGACATTATTCCGGTGCCAGCAATGCAACAAGTGCTTGATACTGCACTTGAAACGGCGCCGGATGCCGTAAAGGCACGGTTTGCTATACTGTTTGAGCGGCATACACAAGAACCAACCCGAGAACACAAGCACGACTCTCGCGAGGTGGTAATGGTCGCGGCTAACGAGTCCGCGGAAGACGCAGCGCTGAGAGCTGCTCAATGTCCAACTGAAAGCATCTCCGACCTGCACGACCGAACGGTGTACGTAGCTCGCGCATACTCGTCTCGCCCTCCGATGGTCGCGTTCGTGGATGCCAGAGACGTAAGAGATCTGGCTCGAACCTTGGTCCAACGCACATTCCGCCCGTCTGACCTTGCAGACCTTTACGTCATACTTGGACAAACGAATGCGCTGATGGGCTCGATTGCATTCGACCTCGGCAACTGGCAGGCGGCGGCCACCCTTGCAAGGTCAGCTACAACGTACGCCGAGCTTGCCGGGCATTCGTCGCTCCAAGCATGGACGCTCGGGCTCCAAGGCACTCTCGCGTTTTGGCGACGCGAACCAGAGCAATCGCTATCCTATTTGTCACGGGGCCTGTCAATCGCCCCTCACGGGGTTCCTCACTATCGCCTGCTTTATATCGCTAGTCGCGCTCATGCAGTTCAAGGCAATGAGCAGGCGATTGGCGAGGTGCTGGCGCAAGCCCGATCGGACTTTGAGGACCGCGCGCGGCGCCCAGACGAGCTAAATGACTCAATCAGGGGAGAGTTCACGTTCGACGATGCGCGGGCAGCTGCATGTGCCGCCGCCGCATGGCTCCATGTCGGAAATGGAGAGAAAGCAGCTTCCTACGCGGAGGCGGCGCTGAACGTTTACACCTCCCTACCGGAGGAGCGGCGACCATTCTCACCAACGACAGGTGCAACAATAGACCTCGCTGCGGCGTACCTGATTAGCGGAAATCGGGATGCCGCCGAAGAGAAATTGGAAGCAGCGCTCACGCTGCCCCAAGAGCTGCGCAACGCTTCCCTTGCTGGCCGACTGGCTAAGGTCAAAGACATTCTCGACAACCGAGGACATGCTAAGGAGCCCAGATCCAAGGCACTATCGCTGCGTATCGATGGCTGGCTAAAAGACACGGCCGCTAGACCCGACGTGGTTGACGAAGCCATTTAGTCCAGCGAAGCTAGAATGGCGCTCTCTCGAACTCTGCTAATCCCCACCTCGCTAGAGCGCTCATTTGCCGCGAGGCTACTTGCCGCACTCAGCCATTTCCAGGTGTCGCGCACAGTGCTCATAAGCGGCCGACATTCTAGACCTTGAGAACGGGCTAGGTCGGAAGATACCCGCCAAACGCCTGCATGCACGCGCCACAATGGCATCTCAGACCATTGACGCACTCCGGCCGCAAGCAACACCTCATCGGTAACCCAAACGAATTCCGCATCCGATTGGGTTACCGATGCGCAGGCACTCAGGAGGCCACCGAAGGTGTCAAAGTCAGCTGGTGCGGTTACGTTGAACTTGCCTGACAGACCATGTGCTACCGAATGGACAGCGAAGCCTGCGAGATCGCGCACATCTACGGGTTGGATAGTTCGCGAAGGGCTTCCAGGGGCCAGGACGCGACCTCCTTCGGAGACTCTCCTTAGCCACCACGGCAGTCTCCCTACGTACTCATGAGGTCCTAGTACTACGCCGGGCCTAAGAACTGTGGTTCTCTCTCCACCAAACGTTATCTGAGCGGCCAGCTCACAGCCGGACTTTTGATACCCGTACCTAGTTGGGCCATCTTCTACATCTTCCCCGAAATTCTCGTCCGCATCCGGTGGGCACTCAAGAACGGCAGAGCTTTCCGTAAGAGGGATAGCAGGCCAGTCAGCATAGACGCTCACTGTTGACATAAAGACGTATCGATTAGCCGCAGGCTCCAGAGCTTGCGCCATTGCCAACACATTTCGGGGAACATATCCCGAGGTGTCAACAACTGCGTCCCACGTTCCGGCTGCAGCCAACCTCGCAACATCAACCGGATTTTCTCGATTTCCATAGATCGTCTTTACGCTCGCAGGCGATGAGCCGGTTTGTCCGCGATTGAACGCCGTCACATCCCAACCACGCTCAAGGGCACTCTCCACAATGGCACGCCCAACAAAAGCGGTGCCGCCCAGAACGAGAAGTCTGGTCATGCTAGGCCCCTCCTGCCTCTCAGGTAACGGCTGGCAGTGCTCCGCATCAGTCTAGAAGATCAACTCATGAGTAGCACCGCCCCGACCATGCTTCGACCGGTTACATGTGCTCTTGCCGGGATTCTCGCACTCTGGGCGATTTTCCCTCTCTCGGTTGCTAGGAGCTCAGGAGGGCTTGCCATCGCAGTCGCTCCCGACCCTGGAACGGCACGGTAGCGACTCCCGCCGCGGAAGATGCCCAGGCCGAGGAACACGTCAAGCTGGGCTTGCACCTCCATCGCCGGCCAGCTGCCGCTCCGCGGTGGTCGGCAGATGGGATGGACAAACGGACCGTCGTCATATTAGCTGGACTGGCAGACGAATCTCTCGGCTGGGAGTATGAATGCGCGTCTCGGAGTATTTCGGACTAAACCGGACTCAACCCTCTCTCGATTTTGTCGACATCGATATCGAAAACGACACCCCTGTATACATCGATCCGAGCGCAATAAGGAACCTGCCCGGCGAATGGGCCGAACAATCGCTTGAGATGCTCAGCACCTTTTTTGAGAGCGTCCTCGACGCCCTCAAAGGGGGCAACCAAGAACGACTTAAAGAGCTGCTGATAAGGCTCCAGGAACCGAACGAAACCCACTTTGGGCTATCGAAGGGGAAATCGCGTGGCCGCGGACTGGGGCCAGAACTAGTACAGAGGATCTGCGAGAACCTGACCGCAAGTCGTGCGGCTGAAACAGGAATTTTGCAGGACCTTGAAGATACAGCACTTTTTATTGCCAACATCGGCAAGGATATCATCTCGGATGTAACCACAAACGTCATCCGTGGCGCGCTTATCGCCTACACACAATCCGTCTGCGCCATGTACGGAATACCGCTCGAAGACGGCGTCTACAGTGGATTGGTATGGGACCCAATTCGCAGGGATTGGATAGAAGACTACACTCGGCTGCCGGTTGCGGAAGGCAAACCCCTTCTTTTGGTTCCAAAGATCATAGTCCGATACGATCTTCACCTTACCAAAGAAGACTTTTTCCGGCGACATCTTGCGCCAGCCCTGCAACATGCGGAACTAGACAATCCTGCCAGCAAGCTGGTCAGGACTGCCAAAAATGGCCAGAAGTACGTCAACAAGGCTGACGTTGAAGCAGAATATGGAGGCGATAAAACCGTAATTGCGAATCTAACTTACGAGCGTACAGATGTTTTTCAATCGTACAAGGAGGAGCGTCGCCAAAATCCTTCACCTCCACTAACGCTCGATGAGCTGAGCAAGGCCACCGGTACACCACAGGTCGATTTCGACAAACTGCTGAGCGAGGTTTTGGCCATACCACCGGGATCAGCCGACGCTAAACGCTACCATGACGCAGTGGAGGCATTGTTAACTCCACTATTCCATCCCTCGCTCACGCAACCTGTCATAGAGCATGACTTGAATGAAGGGCGAAAGCGAGTAGACATCCTTTATACAAATACGGCACGTCACGGCTTCTTCGACTGGCTGACTCGGAATAGATATCTCTGTCCATATGTGTTCGTGGAATGCAAGAATTATACCTCGGATCTCAAGAATCCCGAGCTGGACCAAATATACGGACGGCTCTCGCCGATACGAGGGCGAGTCGGGATCATCGTCTGCCGTTCGTTCGAGAACAAAAGCGTGTTTCTGCGACGCTGTCGCGATGTGGCTCATACCCAAAAGAGCTATATCTTAGTTCTCGATGATGACGATCTGTACTCACTCGTAGATGAGGTAAAACAGTCTCGGATGCCGATGACGGACATAGTTGATTCCGTGCTGGTAGATCGGCCCGAACCTCAGGAGTTCAGGCTCCTGCACGAACAATTCCGCGATCTTGTGAGTTAAGACCACAGGCTGGACCACAGGTCAGCCACAGCATCTCCTACACATGAGGTTGGTGATGCGGAGGACGTATCCAGGGCGCATGACCATGCGTCCGTACACGGACCGTTGCGAAGTCCAGAGGGCCCATCGAACAGGACTGCCTGAGACGCATGTAGATGGCCGTTCACACATGTCCGCCATAGAAGAGATGGGTCGCTAATTGATCTTTCCTCAAGGCACTACATCCATGGTCATGCCAAATACGTGCGCAATCCGAAGATCAACCAAGGCCCGACGGCTTCGTCACCTGCGCATATCCGCCGCCTGCACGCCTGCCTCATAATCCGTGGGTCGTGGGTTCAAGTCCCACCCGCCCTACTCTCAAACTCCGGTCTCGACCTGCGGTTCCCTTGATCCCGCCGAATCCGTAGGCCGGCGAGACTCCAGATGGGAGACCCAAGGGAGACTGCCAGTTTCGGACGCCTCCCCCACCCTCACCAGCGCTCGGCATGGTGGTTCGCCCTCGGTGGCCGCGGCGCAGTCTTCAGCACCGTGATGCGCACGGCGGCGAACGCCTCATCGAAGACGGCGCTTGGCTGCGGCCCAGCGACATCAGCCGGCCGAACACCCGGAGCGCGTTCGAATAGAGATTCTGCGCTCGACCCCAGCCATCGCTGATCCTGAAGGCGGGAGGTTCACAAGGTTTTGGTCAGTCCTCCGTCGATGACGAAGTCGGTGCCGGTGACGTTCCCCGCCCGGTCGCTGGACAGGAGCAGCACCAGGTCGGCGATCTCGTGTGGATGAGTGAACCTGCCGGTCTCGGCCTGGGCGGCGGCCTGCCTGGCCACTGCTTCCGGGTCCCCCCCGCTTGCGCGGGCAACGGTCGCGGCGACGCCTTCGTCCCCGAGCCACAGGTCCGTGTTCACTGGGCCTGGACTGATGGTGTTGACGCGGATGCCGTGGGCCCCGACCTCTTTCGACAGCGCTTTGGAGAAGTTGGTGAGGGCCGCTTTGGCGGCGCTGTAGTCGATCACTTCCGGGTCGGGCAGGAAGGCGTTGACCGAACTGATCGTGATGATGTTGCCGTGCCCGGCGGCGAGCATGGTGGGCAGCGCGGCGCGGGTGGTGCGGATCGCCGCCATCAGGTTGAGCGTCAGGCTGTCGTGCCACTGTTCGTCGGTGACGTTCAGGAACCCCGTCAGGCGCGGCGCGACCGCTCCGACGTTGTTGACCAGGATGTCGAGGCGTCCGTGTGCCAGCGCGGCGGTGATGAGCTGGGCCGGTCCCGTGGTGGTGGCGAGGTCGACCTCGATCGTCCGCACGCTTGCTCGCGCACCCAGTTCCTTCAGTTCAGGGGTGCTTCGGCGTGATCCGGCGACGACGTGGACCCCCTCCTCGGCCAGGGCCCGGGTGATGGCGAGGCCGATTCCTCTGCCGGCGCCGGTCACCACCGCGACCTTGCCCTGCAGTTCCAAGTCCATGGCATCCCTTTCTGCGGCACAGCCGCGGCGTCGACCGGTGATGACGCTCAACGCCGCGGCTGCTCTGGTTGGTCTAGAGGTTGTTACTGGCGAGCCAGGTCAGGCAGGCGTCGGCGACCTCACGCCAGCCGTGGTCGATGGTCAGGGAGTGGCCGCGGTCGGGGAACTCCTGGTAGTCGGTGATCGCGGTGGAGTCCCGGTACTGCTTGAGCGTCGCCTTGGTGACGCTCTCGGGGACCGTGTGGTCCTTGCCGCCGGCGATGAGCAGCAGCGGCCCCCGGGCGCTGTTGCCGGTGTCGACCTTGGCGGGCGAGTGGGGGGAGAAGTTGGCGGCGGCGGCCTCGAACAGGGGCTTGCCCGGCGCGGGGATGGTCCAGCGCTCGTACAGCTCGGCGGCCTCCTCGGCCGGGATGGCGTTGCCGAACGCGTAGGTGAACTGCTCGAGGGTGAGGGAGACGGCCCGGTGCTTGTTGGCCGGGTTCTTGAACACCGGCAGGGTCGAGCGCAGCGCTGACAGCGGCAGCGGCAGCACTCCCTTGATCTGCGCGGCGTCGATCGCGATCGCGGCTCTGGCCAGGTCCTGCCCGAGCAGCTTCTCGGCGATCATGCCGCCGAAGGAGTGGCCGATCAGGATCGGCTTGACGTCCAGAGCTTTGATGATCTCGGTGTAGTGGGCGACGACGTCGTCGATGCCGTGGTCGGCGATGCTGTCGGGGGCCTTCCTGGACAGTTCGACACTGTCGCCGTCACCCGGCCAGCCGGGGGCCGTCGCGTCGTAGCCGGCGCCGGTGAACAGCTCGGTCCAGGACGACCAGGAGGTGGCGTGCAGCCAGAGGCCGTGGATGAAGATGACGGGAATGGTCGGTGCGGTCATCGGTCGCTCCTCAGGAACACGGCCGCTAGGCCGGATGGGTGTGCTTGACCGCCTTGGACGCGGTCGCGGCGGTGCGGATGTGGCCGGCCACGGCCGCCGGTTGTGACAGGGCGATCGCGTGGGAGGCGTCGACCTCGATGGTGTCGGCCCCGGCGCGCTCGGCCATGAAACGCTGTGCGTCGGGATGGATCGCCTGGTCGGCGCTCGCCACGACGTACCAGGAGGGGATGGTCTTCCAGCTCGCGTCGGGAGAGCGGTCCTCGAACGCCACGGCGGCGATCGGGCGTTGCGCGGCGGCGGCCACCGAGGTGAGGGAGTCGGGCAGATCGGCGGCGAACACCGCGGGGAACTGCTCGTCCTTGAGGAACAGCTCCACGGCCTCCTCCCCGTCGGCGGTGCGGAACACGGCCGGTCGCAGCGCCGGGCCCAGCGCGCTCTCAGGGAAGCGTCCCGTGATGTCCAGGACGTTCTCCCCCTCGTCCAGGGCGAAAGCGGCCACGTAGACCAGTCCGACCACGTTGCCCGGCTGGGCCGCGGACCAGGTGATGACGGCGCCGCCGTACGAGTGACCCACCAGCAGCACCGGACCGTCGATGGCGGCGACGACACCGGCGAGGTAGGCGGCGTCGGTGGCCAGTCCGCGCAGCGGGTTGGCCACCGCGGTCACCGGGATCCCGGAATCCTGGAGTTCGGCGATCACACCCGCCCAGCTCGAGGCGTCCGCGAACGCGCCGTGCACCAGGACGACGGTCGGTGTGCTGCCGTTCCTGAAGGATCTGTCTGCTGTCATGGCTTCACGGTAGGAAGCCCTATGCGCGCCCCGCATGCGTCACATGACTGCGTCACCATGCGTGACCCAAGGCGACAGCGAGGTCAGGCCGATACGCGCAGTGCCGCGCTCAGGGCCGATCGCGAGGCGATCCCCAGCTTGGGGAAGATCCTGTAGAGGTGGGAGCTGACGGTACGGTGAGACAGGTAGAGCTTCTCGCCGATCTCCCGGTTCGTCAGGCCGTCGGCCGCCATCTGGGCGATCTGGAGTTCCTGCGGGGTCAGCACGTCGCGCGCCTCGCTGCTGCGACTGCGGCTGCTCTCGCCGGAGGCCCGCAGTTCCTGGCGCGCTCGCTCGCTCCAGGGGATGACCCCCAAGGCGTCGAACGTCTCACGGGCAGTGCGCAGGGGCCGCCGCGACTCGGCCGTACGGCGCTGGCGCCGGAGCCATTCACCGTACGCCAGCAGCACGCGGGCCCGGACGAAAGGCCACCGCCGCAGGTCGGCCCCGAGCGCCGCGTCGAAGAACGGCTCCGCGGCGGCCTCATCGGCCAGGATGGCACGGGCGTAGCGCAGGTCGGCGTGCAAGGACGGCGACGGCGTGGTGAGCGCCACCGCCTCCAGGTCCGCGACGATGCCGGCGATCGCACGGCCTTGACCGCAGTGCACCGCGGCATCCGCCAGTTCAGCCAGGGAGAAGCAGCGTAGCGCCAGGTGGAAGGCCGGGTCGGCGGGATCGTGCATGCGCCGCAGATGGTCGAAGGCGTCGCCGTAACGCCCTTCGCCCAGCGCGGCGAGCCCTCGGGCGAGCTGCACCGTGGCCAGCACGGGGCGGGCGCCGACGGGCAGGGCCACCTGCTCGGCCGCCGCCGCGAGGCTCTCCACGCGCTCCTGCTCGCCGCGCAGCGCGGCGAGCACCGCGCCCGAGGCCTGGGCGATGGCGTGCATCAACGGCTGGGACGTCTCGTGCGCCAGCCGCGCCGCCTCCTCGGCGGCGGGGATCGCCGCGCTCAGGTCGGCCAGCCGGGCCGCGCTCCAGGCCTGCGCCCCGAGGGCTCGTGCCAGGTGGCTGAGCCGCCCCTGCACGCGCAAGGGCGGCAGCGACGCGGCGCAGAACTCCTCCGACAGGTCGAAGGCCCCCACCATCAACGCCGAGCTGCCCAGCAGGCGGGCCGCCAGCCAGCCATCGGTCGGGTGGGCGGCCAGCTGCCATAGTCGCTCGATCACGACCTTGCCGCGTTCGATCGGAGCGGCGAACGCCAGGACCGTCAGCAGCCGCCCGTCCAGGTCGTCGACGGGCAGGCTCTCGGCCACGGCGACGACCCGTTGCCGCGACCGGTCGTCCGCGTGAGCCCAGAAGCATCGCAAGGACGCGCTGGACAGGAGCTTGAGCGCGAGGTCGACGTCCCCCTGTGCCGCCATCGTCTCGGCGAGGTCGGCCAGAGAGTGCGCCGCCGCGCTGTCGTGGCGGATGCCGTCCTCGAAGCTCTCCCGGATCCACACGATCCGGGCCCGCTGCCGGGCTGACAGCCGCAACTGCTCACCCTCGGCCAGCAGCCGCTCGACGATGTCGCGCCGCCCCATCTCGGCCGCGTACTCGGCGGCCCGCACCAGCCGTTCACCTCGGTGCGCGGGATCCTCGGCAAGCCTGGCCGCGTGCTCCAGGGCAGCGACGGCCGACTCCAGGTCGCCCCGGCGTCGCGCGCTCCTGGCCGCGGCCTCCAGCTCGGTGGCGATGCTCTCGTCCGCCCTGGGGGTGGCGGCCGCGCGGTGCCAGAGCCGACGGTCCGGCCGGTCGCTCAGTACGTCGGCCAGGGCAGCGTGTACCGCGTGCCGCTGGGAGATGCTCGCCCCCTGATAGATCGACGAGCGCATGAGCGGATGCCGGAAGGACACTCCGGCTTCGTGCACGTCGACCAGCCGTACGGTGACCGCGGGCGACAGGTCTTCCGCCGTGACGGGCGCGCCGGTGATCAGCGCGGCGGCGTCGACGGCCTCGGAGAGAGCGGTGCTGTCGTTGAGCGCGGCCACCAGCAGCAAAGTCCGCGTAGTGGGCGGCAACCCCGACAGGCGGGCGGTGAAGGTCTGTTCCAGGCGGGTGGTCAGCGGGAGCCATCCCGGCGGCAGAGGGCCCTTCGTGTCCTGCGTCTGCGCGGCGATCGGCAGCTCGACGAGGGCCAGGGGATTTCCAGCCGCCTCCCGCAGCAGCCGTGCGCGCACCGCCGGGGGCAGGGTGGGGCTGCAGGCGTCCAGCAGAGCGGTCGCGGCGGCGTCATCGAGCCGGCCGAGGACCAGCTCCGGCAGGCCCACCCCGTCAAGGGGACTCGGGAAACCGTCGCGGATCGCGGCCAGCAGCACGATCGGCTCGGAGTCCAGCCGCCTCGCCACGAACGCGAGCACGTCGGCGCTGGCGCGGTCCAGCCAGTGAGCGTCCTCGGCGAGGAGCAGGACGGGTGCGCGGGCGGCGGCCTCGCCCAGGAGGTTCAGCGCGGCCAAGGCGATGAGGAACGGGTCCGGCACCCGGGCGTCGGTCAAGCCGAACGCGGCTCCCAGCGCATCGCGCTGCGGGGCGGGCAGTCCCCTGATCTCGGCACGAAGCGGAAGCAGCGCCTGGTGCAGACCGGCGAAGGGCATATGGGTCTCTGATTCCACCCCGGCCAGCCGCAGGATCCGCATGCCGTGCGCGGCGGCGATCTCGGCCGTGTCCAGCAACAGGGTCGACTTCCCGATCCCCGGCTCGCCGCGCACCAGCATCGCCCCGCCGCTCAGGTGAACGCCGCCCACGAACGCGCTGAGACGCCGCCTCTCGGACTCTCGCCCGAAAAGCTCGTTTACTGGCCGGTTTACATGCATATACGACCATGATCGCCTGTGGTGGAGGTTCCGTCCAGCGAACTCGCTGTCACATCTGTTGACAGTTCCCTGCTGACCAGGCCGATCTTGCACGGGGGCGGTATCTGCCGTGCGATCGGAGATCGCGCCTTCTTCGGGAACGCGGGGCATGAGGATTCCGGCCTTTCAGGGGTGCGGTCAGCTCGGCGCGTGCTCTGGGCGGCTCGCGGGGGGATTCCCGGTCAGGTCCGGTGGCCCCTACGAGGGCGGGGTCGTCAGGCCGCGGCCTCGCGGATGAGGTCGGCGACGGCGGCGGGCTGGGAGATGTGGACAGCGTGACTGCTGATGACCTCGACGACCGTCGCTCCGGCGCGCTCGGCCATCCAGCGCTGGGCCGACGGCGGAATCATCCGGTCCGCGGTCGCGACGAGGTACCAGCTCGGCTTGTGCCGCCAGGCCGGATCGGTGACCGGCGCGCCGACGGCGTCCACGCCCCACGGGACCTGCGAATCGGCCATGAACGCGGCCACCTGGTCGGGTAGGTCGGCGGCGAACGAGGCGGCGAACTCGTCGCGGTCGAGGAAGTGAAAGCCCTCCCGGGGAGGGCTGATGGGCGAGGCCGGCATGGTGATGAGAGTGCCGGTCGATTCGCCCGCGTCAGGGGCGAACGCAGCGATGTAGACCAGCGACGAGACGTTGGGGTGGGTGCCGGCCTCGGTGATGACGCCCCCGCCGTAGGAGTGGCCGACCAGGACCGCTGGGCCGTCGAGGCCGTCCAGGACCCGGCGAGTCATGGCGGCGTCATCCTTCAGCGACAGCGTCGGGTTCTGGACGATGTGGACGCGGAGTCCGTCCCTGGTCAGCTCGTCATAGACGCCCTGCCAGCCGGATCCGTCCACGAAGCCGCCGTGCACGAGTACGACGTTCCTGATGGCGGTCATGGAAGCTCCTGCCCTGGACGGACAGGCGCGCCGCCTGTCCTGGTGCCCTCCATCCAAGTCGCGCACGCGTGGCCAGGCCACGCAGGACAGCCCGCAGAAGTACGGAAACGGTCAGGGGGCGGCGATGGCGAGGTTGCGGCAGCGGCTGCTCGCCTCGGCGTCGCCGATGGTCTCGTACACCTCGGACGCCCGCGCATAGGCACGGCGACTCTGCGCGGTCCGCTCCTCCTCGGCCAGCAGGACCGCCAGTGTCTCCAGGGAGCGGGCCTGCGGCACGGGCAACTGGACCTGCTCCATGAGGCTGATCGCCTCGGTGAGCTTGACGATGGCCTCGGCCCGCCGGCCGAGCAGTCCCAGGCAATCGCCGACGCGGGCCAGAGCGATCGGCCGGATGATCGCCGCGACGCTCGGTGTCATGCCCGAACGCTCGTCGTTCACCAGGGTCAGCAGTTCGAGGTACTGCTCCAGCGCCTTGCCGTGGCGTCCGGAATCGCGCAGGCAGGTGCCGAGGGCGCCGAGAGAGTGGCCGTAGCGATCGATGTCGCCGTTGGCCTTGTGTATTTCGGCTGCCCGAGTTTGCGCCACGATGGCCTCGTCGAGCCGCCCGAGCCGCCGCAGAGCGCCCCCGGCATGGTGGTGGGCCAGGGCGATCTGAGTCGTGGCGCCACTGCGGTGGCCAGGTCCCTCGCCTGGGCCGTGTAGCGCAGGGTGGTCTCCGGGTCGTCTCGCGACAGGAGGTGAGCCCAGGACAGCATGTTCAGCATCATGGCCTGCCGGGCCGGGTCGCCCAGGACGGCGGCGGCCTCGGCACCGAGGCTGAAGACCTCGTGCCAGTGCGGCGCGTGCATCCATCGGTCGGAGAACCAGTCCATCGACTCGGCACAGTCGACGACGGCGGCGAACTGGCCGATGCCCGTCCCGTGGCGCAACGCGCCCACCCAGTTGTCCACGTTCGCGCGAAGCCACTGGTCGGCCGCCTGCTGGGAGGGCAGCTCGGCGGCATCGGGGCCGGCCTGGTGCGGCCGGCCGTACCCGGGCTCGAACCATCGCCCTGCGGTCGTGGCCGTCCGCAGCAGCCACGCCGTCATGGCGATGGTGAACGCGTCGCGTTCTGCCGCGGACTCCTCCCGGTGAAGCCGGTCGCGGGCGAACAGCCGGACCAGGTCGTGGAAACGGTAGCGTCCCGACGTGCTGTCCTGCAGCAGTCCGAGATCGACGAGTTCGTCGAGGGCGTCCCATGCCTCTTCGATCGACGTGCCGCCCGCAACGGCGGCCAGGGCGGCGTCGAAGCTGCGGCCCGGCACCAGGGCGAGGCGGCGGAAGAGCCGCTTGGTCTCGATGGCCAGCTGCTCATAGGACAACCCGAACGCAGTGGCGATCTTGAGATCACCGGCGCTGAGCTGGTCCAGACGGCGCTCCTCGTTCGCCAGCCGGGCGGCCAGGTCGGCCGCGTTCCAGCCGGGCCGGCTGACCAACCGATTTCCGGCGATCCTGAGTGCGAGGGGCAGACCACCGCACAGCTGCGCGAGCTGCTCCAGAGCGGCCCCCTTCTCCGAGGCGCCGCGGTCCTTGAGGATTCCCGTCAGCAGCTCGGTGGCCTCCAGCGGCGGCAGCGGTCCGAGGGCGAGCCGACGTACCCCTGCCAGGCCGGCCAGCAGCCGGCGGCTGGTCACCAGGGCCCTGCCCGCGCCGCCGCCCGGCAGCAGCGGCCGGACCTGCTCCTCGGAGGCGGCATTGTCGAGCACGACCAGCACGCGCCGATCACGCAGCAGTGACCGGTACAAGGACGCGCGCCCGGCCTCGTCGCCCGGGATCTGCTGATCGGCGATGCCGAGCGCGCGAAGCAGCATGCCCAGGGCGTCGTCTGCCGGCAGGGGTTGCGCAGACATGCCGAACAGGTCGAGGAAGAACACCCCATGGGGAAAGTCCGGCCGCAGGGCGTGGGCGGCGCGAACGGTCAACGTGGTCTTGCCCAGCCCGGCAGAACCGGTGATGAGCCCCACACCTGCGGCGCCCGGCGCGTCAGCGGCGCGCAAGAGCTCGCTCGTCCAGGCCAGTCCGGCGGCTCGGCCGGTGAAGTCGTCGACGGAGCGCGGCAGCTCGCACAGCCCGGTCGGGCGGGCCCAGTGATCGCGAAGGCGGCCCTCTCGCGCCAGCTCGATGAGGTGTTCACGGTCTGCGTCGGCCAGACCGAGGGCGTCGGCCAGCGCGATCACGTTGCGATGCTGGGGACCTTTGCTGCGTCCGCGTTCCATGTCCGACAGCGTCCGGGCGCTGACCCCTGAGGCCTCGGCGAGCTGCTCATGCGTCAGCCGTGCCGCGCGCCGATGGCGACGCAGTTCCTCCGCGAAGCTGGGTGTGGTGATCGGGTGCCCCTTCTCCGCGATTCAGTGACTCTCGCCCAGAGCTTACGGCGGAGCTCAGCGGCGGCGACCTCGGGTCCCCGCGGAGCGTCGACCATGCGGACTCGACTCGCAGTCACGTAGCGCTCGGTGACGCAGTCAGGTGACGCTCGCCCGGCAAGCAGGCCGGTTTCTACGGTTTGCGCCATGAACACAGCGGTGCCGGGCCCTCCGGCGACTCTCCTACGGCGCCTGGCCGTCGTCATGCCCATCGCGATGGTCGGCGTGCTCACATGTCTCGCCCCGGCCGTCCCCGCGCAGGCCGCGGCGGCGCCCGCCGTCGCCTCCGGGGCGTCGGCGAAGACCGGCCATGAGCCGCGCGTTCCCGCGGGCTTCCGCGAGCGGAAGGCCCAGGTCGGCGACGTCACGATCAACTACGTGCGCGGCGGACGGGGGCCGACCCTGGTCCTGCTGCACGGATACCCGCAGACCTGGTACACCTGGCGCGACGTCCTGCCCGAACTCGCCAAGCACTACACGGTCATCGCGCCGGACCTACGCGGAGCGGGCAAGAGCGACGCACCCGCCGGCGGCTACGACAAGAAGACCCTCGCCGCCGATCTGCACGGGCTGCTGACCAAGCTCGGCCTCAACCGGCACATCAGGCTCGTGGGGCACGACATCGGCACGATGGTCGCCTACTCCTACGCCGCCGCCCACCCCGGCGACGTCACCAAGCTGGTCCTCAGCGAGGCGCCCATCCCCGACAAGGCCCTCTACTCCTTCCCCGCCCTCACCTCCAAGGGGCCGGGCTTCTGGAACTTCGGCTACTTCAGCCTCACCAACGGCCTGCCCGAAAGCATGGTGAACGGCAGGGAGGAGCAGTGGGTGGAGCGGTTCATCGACTCCCTCGAAGTCAAGAAGAACGGCGTCAGCGCAGAACAGGTCCGCGAGTACGCCCGCTACCTGCGCGACGACGCCCACCTGCGCGCGAGTTTCGAGTGGTTCCGCGCCCTTCCCAAGGACGTCGCCGACAACAGCGCCTACCGGAAGAGGAAGCTCACCATGCCCGTGCTCGCCATCGGCGCCCGCGGCAGCCTCGGCGACTTCGTCCCCACCCAGGTCCGCCGGTACGCCAGAGACGTGACCGGGATCGTCATCGAGAACTCCGGTCACTGGATCTTCGAGGAGCGGCCCGAACAGCTCACCCGCACCCTCCTGCGCTTCCTCAAGAAGGACTGACTCCCATGCACAAGGAACGAACCGCCCCCTTCTGGTTCCTCGGCGGCCGGGCCCAGATCCTGGTGCCGGGCACGGCGACCGGTGGCGCGCTGAGCGTGATGGAGTTCACCGACCCCGAGGGCCACGCGCCGCCCCTGCACGTCCACGAAGCGGAGGACGAGGTCTGGATCGTGCTGAACGGTGAGATCACCTTCTTCGTCGGGGACGACCGCCATGACCTGCACGCCGGCGCCGTCGCGCATGGCCCCCGCGGTGTCCCGCACAGCTACCTGGTCCGCTCGCCGGACGCCCGCATGGCCGTCGCCTTCGGTCCCGCCGGCATCGAGGACTGGTTCGCCGCCAACGGCTCGCCCATCTCCGACGTGAACGGCGTGCCGGCCGCCTTCGACATCGAAGCCGTCATCGCCTCGGCCGCGGCGCACCACCTGCGCGTCGTGGGTCCTCCGCCGGCTCACCTCTGACAAGGAGCTCCACCATGTCCCCACAGACCTCCCCGCTCCCCCGGGCGGGGATCCGGATCCTGCTGCCGCCGGCGCTTGCCGTCCTGTCCGTCCTGGTCACGGCTCTCGTCTCGCCGTTCGCCGCCTCCGCGGTCGCCGGCCGTACGGCCAAGCCCACAGTGGTGCTGGTGCACGGCGCGTTCGCCGACGCCTCGAGCTGGAACAAGGTCGTCGCCCGGCTCCAAGGGGCCGGCTATCCGGTGATCGCCCCCGCCAACCCCCTGCGGGACCTGGCAGGCGATGCGGCCTACCTGTCGAGCGTCGTCTCCACCATCGACGGGCCGGTCATCCTGGTCGGCCACTCCTACGGCGGAGCGGTCGTCACCAACGCCGCCAGCGGCCACCCCAACGTCAAGGCGCTGGTCTTCATCGCCGCGTTCGCACCCGAGGACGGCGAGTCAGCGCTCGATCTGACCGGCAGGTTCCCCGGCAGCCGGCTGCCCACCAGCCTGATCACCCGCCCGTACCCGCTGCCCGGCGGCGGCACCGGCACCGACGCCTACGTCGACCCCGCCAAGTTCCACGCCGCCTTCGCCGCCGACCTGCCCGCCCGCGACACCGCCCTGATGGCCGCCACCCAGCGCCCGGCCGCCCTGGCCGCCCTCGGCTCCCCGAGCGGAGCGCCCGCCTGGAAGACCATCCCCTCCTGGTACCTGGTCGCCGGCACCGACCAGGCCATCCCACCCGCGGCCCAGCGCTTCATGGCCAAGCGCGCCGGCGCGCACACCAGTGAGGTCAGGGACGCCTCCCACGTGATCATGATCTCGCGGCCTGACACCACCACCGCTGTCATCACAGCGGCGGACCGCGCCACCCGCTGATCCCGCACGAACCCGTCGGTCCGGTACTGCGGCAGGCGTGATCCCCGCGCCCGCCGCAGTTCCGGACCTGGCCGCCCCAGCGCTCACCCCGGACTCGGCCGGATCGCGACTGTCGAGGGACGCCGGCGTACCGTCCTCACCATCGGTGCGCCTGCCGAAAATTACGTCCGTGCAGTTCAAGCGGCAGGTGAGTGTTCGTGGAGGGCTCCTCCGAGCCGGTCCTGTCGGGGGGTGTTCAGGTCGATGACGCGCGCCGATTCCGTGATCGGTTCGGGGGTGGCGCGGAATGGAGCCGCCTGGTCGAGGGCTCGATGAGCGCGATGCTCGTTGGAGAACTTCTCGTACTCGCCCAGGACGTGGCGTAGATGGCGTTCGTTCCAGAGCAGGCGGCGGTCCAGCAGTTCCCGGCGGCAGGTCTGCACCCACCGTTCCATGAGCGAGCCGAGGGGTTTCGCGTAGGTTACGTAGCCCTGCACCGCGCGTCAATGGCTTGATTTCCCTGGATTATCGACTTGTCACGATTCGATATCGGGGGGTGTGCGGGCTCTTGACGCTCGGACCGCTCTGGGACAACAGTCGAGCCACATCGTTGAACCGGTTCGCTCGTTCGGTGACCGGAGCAGGCCGCCGACACGCGGAGTCCCTGCGTCTTCTCTCCATGAAGGGGGCATCCGGGGCGGCGATGAGAGGGAGCAGTGCAACGTCACCGTCGAACCGGTTCGACGATCGGGAGGTGAGAGTGGCGACGATCGGAGACGTGGCCCGGGAGGCCGGGGTGAGCCGCAGCACGGCGTCGTACGCGCTGTCGGGCAAGCGGCCCATCTCGGAGGACGTCCGCCGGCGGGTGCAGGCGGCCGCCGAGGCGCTCGCCTACACGCCGAACGCGGGCGCCCGCGCGCTCGCCACCGCCCGGACCAAGGTCCTCGGCCTGCTCGCCCGCTTCCACGAGGACGAGTTCGCCCCCGCGATGCTGCAGTACATCCTCGGTGTCACCGACACCGCCCGCGACCTGGGCTACGACACCCTCCTGGTCACCGAGGCCGACGGAGCGAGGGCGCTGCGCAGGATCACCGACTCGCGCATGGTCGACGGCGTCGTCCTGATGAACATCGCGCAGGAGGACGCCCGCCTGCCCGTCCTGCGGGCCGCCCCGCAGCCGGGCGCGCTCGTCGGCCTGCCCGGCGACTGCTCCGGGCTCGACGTGTTCGACCTCGACTTCGAGGAGGCCGGCCGGGTCATGGTGGACCACCTCCACCGGCTCGGCCACCGCGAGCTCATCCTGGTCTCGCAGCCGGAGCACGTCGTCGAACGCGGCGGCGCGTACGTCTGGCGCCTGCGCGACGCGGCGCTCGAACGGGCCCGCCTGCTCGGCGTCACCCTGCACGCCGTGTACGGCGAGTCCCGGCAGCCGGCCGTCGGTCAGCTGCTCAACGGCCTGCTCGACGCCCACCCGGCGGCGACCGGCCTGCTGATCAACAACGAGGCGGTGGCGGCGGCGCTGCCGTCGGTCACCCACCAGCGCGGCCTGCGGGTGCCGGAGGACCTGTCCGTCATCGGGCGCTACTCCGCCGAGTTCGCCGCGACCTTCTCCCTGCCCTACTCCTTCATCGAGAGCGCGCCCGACCGCCTCGGCTCGATGGCGGTACGCCAGCTCGTCCGCCGGGTGGAATCCCCGGCGGCCCGGCGCGAGCCGTCCGTCGTGCGCTTCATCTCGCCCGAGCTGGTCTCGCTCGCGAGCACCGCACCCCCGGGCCCGGCCGCTCCCTGAGGCCGTGCCCCAGCCCAGCACCTCGTTCGACGCCGCTCGATGTGAGCGCTAACAATGGAGATCTCGGAATGACCCGTTCGTCGCTTCCCGTGCGGGCGGCGGTCCTCGGAACCGCCGTTCTGGCCCTGTCCGCCTGCGCCTCCGCGCCCCAGGGCGGCGGCACCGCCACCAGCGGCGCCGCCGCCGGCGCGTACACCTGGTGGGACCCCTACCCGCAGCACGACGCCGCGTCGGCCTGGGCCAAGCGGGTGGACGCCTGCGCCAAGGAGGCCGGCGTCGCCGTCCAGCGCACCGCCTACGACACCACCGCCCTGACCAACCAGGCCCTGCTGGCCGGGCAGGAAGGCAACGCGCCCGACGTCATCCTCCTGGACAACCCCGCCGTCTCCACCCTCGCGGACGCGGGCATGCTGACCACGATGTCCGACTTCGGGCTCGATGTGAACCGGTTCGACAAGAACCTCATCGCCGCCGGCGAGCTCGACGGCAAGACGTACGGCATCCCGATCGGCGCCAACACCCTCGCGCTCTACTACAACAAGGACATCCTGGACAAGGCTGGGGTCGACCCCGCCTCGATCAAGGACTGGGCCTCGCTGAACGCCGCGCTGAAGAAGGTCAAGGCCGCGGGCAAGAAGCCGATCACGTTCGCCGCCATCGGCACCGAGGAAGGATCGTTCCAGTTCCTGCCGTGGCTCTGGGGCGCGGGCGGGCAGCTCACACAGCTCGACTCGGCGCAGGCCGTGCAGGCGCTGGAGCTGTGGAACTCCTGGGTCAAGGACGGCATCGCGCCCAACTCGGTGCTCAGCAACTCCCAGAACACCACCTGGGAGGAGTTCCTGACCGGCGAGTTCGCCTTCGCCGAGAACGGCACCTGGCAGGTCGACAGCGCCGCGAAGGCGGGCTTCCGGACCGGCGTCGTGCAGATCCCGGCCAAGGACGGCGGCGCCGCGCCCACCCCGACCGGCGGCGAGTTCATCACCGTCCCGACGCAGAAGGACACCAAGCGGTACGCGGCCACCAAGAAGATCCTCGAATGCATGACCACGCCGCAGGGCCTGGTCGAGACCGGTACGACCTTCGCGTACTACATCCCCTCCACCGCCGAGGGGCAGCAGGCGATCCTGGCCAAGGACTCGAGCCTGAAGCCGTGGGTCGAGGCCGTCCGGTCGGCCAAGGGGCGTACCAGCGACAACCTGGGCACCGCGTACCCGAAGATCTCCGAGGCCATGTGGACCGCGGTGCAGAAGGCGCTGAGCGGCGCGGCGTCGCCCGCCGACGCGCTGAAGGACGCGCAGGCCAAGGCCAAGCAGGCCGTCGGCGGCTGAGCAGGACCCCTCATGAACTCATCTCGGCACGGCGCGGTCGCCGCCGCCCGCCCCCCGGTGGTGGCCGGCGCCGCCCCCGGTCACCGGCGCCCCGGCCGGCGGCCGGCCCGGCGGTGGACGGCCCTCGCCTTCCTCGCACCCCTGATCGTCTACCTGGCCGTCTTCTACGCCTACCCGCTCTACCGCAACGTCGAGCTCAGTGTGCACGACTACACGCCGCGCGCGTTCGTGCAGGGCAACCCCGAGTTCACCGGGCTGAAGAACTATCTGGACATCGTCTCCGACGACGCGTTCCTGTCGGCCCTCGGCTCCACGGCGCTGTTCACGCTGGTGTCCATCGCCTTCCAGTACGCGATCGGCCTGGCGCTCGCGGTCTTCTTCCACCGGAGCTTCCGGCTGAGCGCGGTGCTGCGGGCGATGTTCCTCGTGCCGTGGCTGCTGCCGCTGATCGTCTCGGCCTCCACCTGGTCGTGGATGCTCAACAGCGACAACGGCATCGTCAACGCCTTCCTCGGGGCGTTCGGGATCGGCCAGATCAACTGGCTGACCTCGCCCGACACCGCGCTGCTCGCGGTCACGGTCGCCAACATCTGGCTGGGCGTCCCGTTCAACCTGGTCATCCTGTACGCCGGCCTGCAGAACATCTCGCCGGACCTGTACGAGGCCGCCGGCCTGGACGGCGCGAACGCCTGGCAGCGGTTCTGGCGCATCACGTTCCCGCTGCTGCGCCCGGTGTCGGCGATCACGCTGCTGCTCGGCCTGATCTACACGCTCAAGGTCGTCGACATCATCTGGATCATGACGAGGGGCGGGCCCGCCGACGCCTCCACGACGCTCGCCATCTGGTCGTACCGGGAGGCGTTCGGCACCGGGCAGCCCGACTTCTCCCCTGCGGCGGCCGTGGGCAACCTGCTCATCCTCATCGCGTTCGCCGCCGGGCTGGTGCACGTGCGTCTGCGGAAGGAGGCCGCATGAGAGCGTGGAAGACCGTCGTGGGCGTCGTCCTGGTGGGCGTGATGCTCTTCCCGGTCTACTGGATGGTCAACGTCTCCCTCACCAGGACCGGCGACATGCGGGCCGACCCGCCCCACTGGTTCCCCTGGGACCCGACGTTCGAGGGGTACGCCTCGGCCTTCGGGCAGCAGCTGCCCGCGCTGGCGACCAGCCTGTTCATCGGCCTCGCGACCGTGGCGCTCACCCTGGTCGTGGCGCTGCCCGCCGGGTACGCGCTGGCCAGGCTGCGCCCGCGCGGAGCCCGCGCGATCGACTTCCTGCTGCTGGTGGCGCAGATGATCCCCGCGGTCGTCATGGCCATGGGGTTCTACGCGATCTACATCAGGCTCGGCATGCTGAACACCGTCTGGGGGCTGGTCGTCGCCGACTCGACGCTGGCCGTGCCGTTCGCGGTGCTGCTGTTCCGGGCGTTCATGGCGAGCATCCCCAAGGAGCTCATGTCCGCGGCCGAGATCGACGGCGCGGGCACCTGGCGCGCGTTCCGCTCGATCATCCTGCCGCTCAGCAGGAACTCCGTGATCACCGTGTCGCTCTTCTCGTTCCTGTGGGCGTGGTCGGACTTCATCTTCGCCTCCACCCTCAACCGCAACAGCGACACGATCCCGATCACCCTCGGCATCTTCCGCTACATCGGCAACAACACGACCCAGTGGAACTCGATCATGGCGACCGCCGTGATCGCGTCCGTCCCCGCCGCGTTCCTCCTGGTCCTCGCGCAGCGTTACATCGCCGCCGGGGTCACCGCGGGCGCGGTGAAGGACTGAGCGTCATCTCCCGAAAGGCACACGACATGACACAAGGCCCGACGGCCGCCCATCCCGTGCCCGTGCTCCCGTCCCGGGGGCCGGTACGTCCCCTCGGGCTCGCGCAGGTCTCCATCACGGGCGGGTTCTGGGGCGACCGCCAGGCCGTGAACGCCGCGGCGACCCTGGCCCACTGCGAGACCTGGATGGAACGCCTCGGCTGGCTGGCCAACTTCGACCGCGTCGCCGACGGCACGACCGCGTCCGACCGGCCCGGCTGGCCGTTCTCCGACTCCGAGGTCTACAAGCTCCTGGAGGCCCTGGCCTGGGAGAGCTTCCGTACGGGCGAGGCGGAGGCGGAGAGCGCGATCAAGCGGCTCACGGCGCGGATCGCCCGCGCGCAGGACCCCGACGGCTACCTCAACACCTGCTTCGGCCACGGCGGACAGCCGCCCCGCTACGTTGACCTGGAACAAGGCCACGAGCTCTACAACACCGGCCACCTGCTCCAGGCCGCCGTCGCCCGCCTGCGCACCCACGGCGAGGACGAGCTCGTACGCGTCGCCCGCCGGGCCGCCGACCACGTCTGCCGCACCTTCGGCCCCGGCGGCAGGGCCGGGATCTGCGGCCACCCGGAGATCGAGGTCGGGCTGGCCGAGTTCGGCCGCGCCCTGGGCGAGGCGCGCTACGTCGAGCAGGCCCGCCTGTTCCTCGACCGCCGCGGCCACGGCACCCTCGGGGACATCCCGCTCGGCCGCGCCTACTTCCAGGACGACGTCCCCATCCGGCAGGCCGACGTGTGGCGCGGCCACGCCGTACGGGCGCTCTACCTCAGCGCCGCGGCCGTGGACGTCGCCGTCGAGCGCGGCGACGACGAGCTGCTGGACGCGGTGCGGCGGCAGTGGGAACGCTCGGTCGCGCGCCGCACGTACATCACCGGCGGGATGGGCTCGCGCCATCAGGACGAGGGCTTCGGCGAGGACTGGGAGCTGCCGCCGGACCGGGCCTACTGCGAGACCTGCGCCGGGGTCGCCTCGATCATGGTCTCGTGGCGGCTGCACCTGGCCACCGGCGACGTGCGGTACACGGACCTGATCGAGCGCACGCTCTACAACGTCATCGCCTCGTCCCCCGCCGACGACGGCCGGGCGTTCTTCTACGCCAATCCCCTCCACCAGCGCACCCCGGGCAGGCCGTCGGACGGCACCGAGGTCAGCCCGCGCGCGGAGTCGGGCGTCCGCGCGGCCTGGTTCGACGTCTCCTGCTGCCCGACGAACGTCGCCCGGACGCTGGCCGTCCTGGACGCCTACCTCGCCACGACCGACGGCGACGGCCTCCAGCTCCACCAGTACGCCCCCTGCGTCATCGCGGCCGACCTGCCGGACGGCAGGCGGGTGGCGGCGCAGGTCGAGACCGGCTACCCGGCGGACGGGGCCGTCCACGTCCGGATCACCGAGGACGCCTCCGCCCCCTGGACGCTGTCGCTGCGGGTCCCCGCCTGGGCCGAGGGCGCCACGCTCACCGACGACGGCCGTACCCGCCCGGCCGCACCCGGTACGGTGACGGTCCGGCGGGCCTTCCGCGCCGGGGACGTCGTCACGCTCGACCTGCCCGTGCGGCCCCGGTTCACCTGGCCCGACCCGCGCATCGACGCCGTACGCGGGTGCGTCGCGGTCGAGCGCGGCCCGGAGGTGCTCTGCGTCGAGTCCCACGACCTTCCCGCCCCAGGGCTGCTCGACGCCCTGGTGATCGACGCGAGCGGCGGGCCCGCGGCCGACGCGGGCGGTGCTCTGGTCACGGGGCGTTCCCGGGCGCGGGCCGGCGCCGGATGGCCCTACGCCGCCGCCCGTCCGGACGCCTCCGGCGACGACGGGTTCGACGTGCGGCTGCGGCCGTACCACGCGTGGGCGCGGCGCGGGCCGTCGGCCATGCGCGTCTGGCTGCCCGCATCCTCATGACCCGGCCGGCGTCCCGCCCGGGACGCCGGCCGCCAAGGGCCGAACGGCGTCGGGGGCCGGTCCTGCTCCACCTCTCGCACAACCAGCACAAGGAGGCAGAACGATGCGCAGAACCCGGGCATCAGCCCTCGCCGTCGCGGTGGTCGCCGCGACCCTGGTGAGCGCCTCGCCCCCGGCGTCGGCAGCCGGCGCGACGCTGACCGTGGACGTCGGCCGCTCGTTCCGGCCGGTCACCCACGTCGCCGCCGGCGGCCTGTACGGCCTGGCGGAGAACTCCCGCCCGGCCGACTCCACCCTGTTACCCCTCAAGCTGAACTCGCTGACCCAGCCCGCCCCCGGTGTCGGCCAGAAGCCGAACGGCCAGCCGCCCGGCGGCGACTCGCTCCTGGTCGCCCCGCAGGCCACGCGGGCCGGGGCCGGGGAGTTCATCCGCATGCCGGACATCTACCCGGACTTCCCGTACAAGTGGGTGAGCTGGAACGACTGGCTGGCCAAGGTCACCACCATGGTCAACGCCCGCCTGTCGGCCACCACGGTCACCAACGTGATCGGCTGGGAGCTCTGGAACGAGCCCGACTGGACCTGGAACACCGCCGCCGCGGGCTCCTTCAACGACGGCTGGACCCGGACGTTCGGGGCGGTCCGCGCCCTCGACGCGCAGACGCCGATCGTCGGCCCGAGCACCGCCGTCTACAGCCGCTCCTGGATGCAGTCGTTCCTGACCCACGCCAGGGACACCGGGACGCTGCCCGACATCATCTGCTGGCACGAGCTGAGCGGCCCCGCGCGGATCGCCGCCGACATCGCCGACTACCGCAACCTGGAGTCCTCGCTCGGCATCAGCCCGCGCCGCATCTCCGTCAACGAGTACGCCACCACCAGCGAGGTGGACGTACCGGGGTCGATCGCCAGCTATGTCGCCAAGCTCGAACGCGGCGGCGTCGAATCCGCCCACCGCGCCTTCTGGTACGAGTACGGCACGATGAACGGCCTGGTCGTCGACAACAACCAGCCGACCGGCACCTGGTGGCTGTACAAGTGGTACGGCGACATGGCCGGGAACATGGTCACCACCGCCTCCACCACGACCACCGGCCTGGACGGCTTCGCGGCCTACGACCCCACCCGCAAGATCGTCAACGTGGTGTTCGGCAACGAGGCCGGCACCAACACCGTCAACCTGACCGGCCTCGGCGCGCTCGGCTCCAGCGTCCGCGTCACGCTGCTGTCCACCCCCGCGAGCGGCCGCTTCACCGCCGTCGCCGCGCCCACCACGGTGTCCACCACGACCCGCACGGTCAGCGGCGGGCAGCTCAGCGTCTCGGTGCCCGGCATGGTCGCAGGAAGCGCCTACCAGCTCCTTGTCGAACCCGCCTCCGGCGTGCCCGCCTACCAGCAGCGGTACGAGGCCGAGAACGCCTCGGTGTTCCGCGCCCAGCGGCTGACCAGCTCCAGCGCGTCCGCGGGCGGCTACGTGGGCCGCATCGACAACTCCGGCACGCCGCGCACCGACAGCTACGTCGACTTCGTCGTCAACGTGCCGGCGGCGCAGGCGTACACGATGCTGATCGGCTACGCCAACGGCACCGGCGCCACCGCCACCCAGGGCCTTGCCTACAACGGCGGCGCCTGGAGCACGGTCAGCTACCCGCCGACCGCCGGCTGGGGCCAGTTCGGCGCCACGATCAGCACGACGGTCACGCTGAAGGCGGGTTACAACGTGATCCGCCTGGCCAAGGGCTCGCCGCACTTCGCGGGCGGCACCGGGTACGCCGAACTGGACTACATCCAGCTCACCTGACGGACCCACGCCGGGAGCGGCGCCGCCGGCGCCGCTCCCGGCGATCGAAGACAGAGAAGGGACTTTCGTCTATGACCGTCGCCGCCCAGGGGCCGGCGTTCTCCCTGTGGGAGATACCGTTCGGCTACCGCGGCTCCTGGTTCGGATTCTCCCCCGTGGTGGCGGAGCGGACCTACGCCGAGGAGGTGCACCTGGTCTCGCACCAAACCGGGATGCACCCGATTCTGAAGCTGGTGCCCGGCGCCGAGACCGCGATCACGGCCACCCCGCACCGGCTCACCTGGAGCGGCGGCGGCGGCCGGATCGACCTCGCCTACGAGAGCGCCGACACCGCGCGCCTGCGCGGCCGCGGTCTCGGGCTGCGGCTGCTGGCCGCGGACCCGGTCCTGACGCCGTTCAGCGGCCCGTACTTCTACCAGGATCCCGTCGACGGCTCGTACGTGTTCACCGTCTACCAGACCGGTCGCCGCTACCGGATCACCCTCCTCGGCGGCCGGGCCGAACCGCTCGGCGCGCAGGCGCTGGGCGCCGCCGAGCGCGGCGTCGTCCTGGACGACGGCGAGTGGGAGATCGCCGTCGAGGAGTACGAGACCGCCCGCGCCCCCTACGTCAGCACCGGCTCCTTCGAGCAGGTCGCCAAGGCGGCGCGGGCGGAGTTCGACGCGTTCGCCGCGGCGGTCGCCCCCTGGCGCGGCGACCGCACGCCGGCCGCCGAACTGGCCGCGTACGTGCTCTGGTCGGCCACCGTCCGCCCCGCCGGGTTCGTCACCCGACCCGCCGTGCTCATGTCCAAGCACTGGATGGACAAGGTGTGGAGCTGGGACCACTGCTTCAACGCCATCGCCCTCGCCCCCGGGCTGCCGGAGCTGGCCTGGGACCAGTACCGGCTGCCCTTCGACCACCAGGACGCCGCCGGCGCGCTGCCCGACTCCGTCACCCACTCCGAGATCCTGCACAACTTCGTCAAGCCACCCGTCCACGGCTGGGCCCTGCGCCACCTTCCGCCCCCGTCCGATCAGGCCGGGAGCTACCGGCTGCTGGAACGCTGGACCGCGTTCTGGCTCGACGCGCGCCGCGCCCCCGGCCGCGAACTGGCGCACTACCAGCACGGCAACGACAGCGGCTGGGACAACGCCACCACGTTCGACCCCGAGCGGGTCGTCGAGACCGCCGACCTGGCCGCCTTCCTCGTGCTGCAGATGCGCGAGCTGGCCCGCCTCGCGCCCGGCCCGGACGCGTCGGCCCTGTGGACGGAGCGGGCCGACCGGATGCGCGACGCCCTGCTCGCCGAGCTGTGGGACGGGGAGCGCTTCGTCGCCCGTGGCGTGCTCTCGGGCCGTACCTGGGGCGGCTCCAGCCTGCTCGACCTCATGCCGATCGTGCTGGGGGAGGAACTGCCCCGGCCCGTCCGCGCGGCGCTGGCGGCGAAGATCGAGCGGCATCTGACGGCGTTCGGGCCCGCCACCGAACTGCCCGCCTCGGCGCACTACCAGGACGACGGCTACTGGCGAGGCCCCATCTGGGCGCCGTCGACCGTCCTGATCGAGGACGGGCTGCGCCGCTCCGGATACCCGGACCTGGCCGACGAGGTCAGCGCCCGCTTCCGCGCGCTGTGCGAGAAGTCGGGGTTCGCCGAGAACTTCGACGCCCGCACCGGGGAGGGGCTGCGCGACCGCGCCTACACCTGGACGGCCAGCGCCTACCTCATCCTCGCCGCGGCCCACGAACGGCGTGGCCGGCCGTGACCGCCGCCGAATGGAGCTTGTAGTGCTGTGGCGAGGTTTTCGCACCGCCACACGCCATTTGCAGTTGATCACTGGACGTGGTCGCTGGGGCGAGCCCGGACATCGAACGGTCCAGTCGCGACTTTCGGCTACAGCGGCGTTCTCCAAAGACGGACCCCATGCAGACCGATGGGCGCTGCGCACGCGCAGGAAGCCCCGAAACCATGAAGGCATGAGTACGCAAGAGGCAGGTCGGGGACAGCGCGGGCACGGCGGTGGAAGGCGGCGCAGAACTCGTGTCGGCGTGGTCGTTCGCCCGGCTGCCGCCGCGATGGCCCTCGGCCTCGCCTTCGCCCCCACTCCGTCCCAGGCGACGACCTTCGCCGCAGTGACGGCCCCGCACGGCACGGCTCACGTCCAGGACGTGTCGACGGTCACGGTCGCCACGGACAAGGGCGAGGTCGCAGGAACCGACCGTGACGGTGTGCGCAGGTTCCAGGGAGTCCCCTACGCCAAGCCCCCAGTGGGAGCCCTGCGCTGGCAGCTTCCCCAGGAGCCGGCCGCGTGGAGAGGCGTACGGCAGGCCAAGGCGCCCGGCCCGAGCTGCCCGCAGACCGGCGAGAACGGCGGACTCGCCGAGCACTCCTCCGAAGACTGCCTGTACCTGAACGTGACCACCCCAGCCGACCGGTCGAGGAAGCTTCCGGTGGTCGTCTGGCTGCACGGCGGCGGGTACAGCTCCGGCTCCGGAGCCGACTACGACCCGGCGCGCATGGTCAGGGACGGCCACGTGGTGGTGGTGACGGTGAACTCGCGCCTGGGCGTCTTCGGATTCTTCGGCCACCCCGACCTCCCCGATTCGGGCACCTACGGCCTGGCCGACCAGCAGGCCGCCCTGAGATGGGTACGACGCAACATCACCGCGTTCGGAGGAGACCCCTCCCGCGTCCTGCTGGCCGGACAGTCATCGGGCGGGATCAGCGTGTGCGGGCAACTGGCCTCGCCTCAGGCGGCCGGCCTCTTCCAGCGGGCTGCCATCCAGAGCGGTTCATGCAAGCCGGACTGGACCGGAGAGCTGTCAGCTCCTGGCGACGGCGCGTCCAAGCTGTGGATCGACCGCACCGTACTGCAGCGGCGCGGCCGCACGGCAGCCAGGCTCCTCCCCGAGCCGCCCGCATGCTCCGACACCGAAGACCTGGCCTGCCTGCGCGGTGTCCCGGCCAAGGACCTGCTCGCGCTGAACGGCCCCTTCCACTCTCCCGCCTACGACACCCCTCTGGTGCCCCGGGAACCGTGGACCAGCTTCGCCAAGGGCCGGTTCGTCAGGGTCCCGGTGATCGAGGGCACCACCCGCGACGAGCACACCCTCTTCGCCTCCCTGTTCCACCTGGCGGACGAGCCCGCCTACCGCGCCCAGCTCGTCAAGGCCTTCGGCGCCGCCAAGGCCGTCAAGATCGCCGCCGAGTACCCCGCTGCCCGCTACAGGTCGCCGGCGCTCGCGTTCGCGGCCGTCGGCACCGACTTCACCGCCGCCTGCCCCGCCGTCCACGAAGCGCGGATGCTGGCCGGACACGTACCGACCTACATGTTCGAGTTCGCCGACCCGAATCCGCCCGCGCCGGACCTGGGCCTGCCCCTGGCCGCCTACCACGGGTCCGAGCTGCTCTCCCTTTTCGACATGGGGCAGTCGTACGAGGCACTCGATCCGGCACAGCGGAAACTGTCCGCGCAGATGATCCAGTACTGGACGCGCTTCGCGGCGACAGGCGATCCCAACACCGCCGGACTGCCGAAATGGGGGAGGTTCGACGGCGACCACGCACTTGCGCTCGCCCCTGGCGCCATCTCCCCCACCGACTACACCAAGCGACACGACTGTCGCTTCTGGGCAACCCTCTGACCTGCCCCGCACCACGGCCGGTCCAGCAGAAGCCGGCCCCAGGCGTGCGCACGATGCCCCGGCGCCATCCTCGTGATGCGGGACGGAGGACGTGGACGGCCGCCAGTGGCCGGCGCCTGGCGGCGTGGCGGCGTGGCGGCGTGGCGGCGTGGCGGCGAAACAAATATGTGACGTTCAATCGCGTCGACCTTCCGAAGCTTACTCCAGGCCCCCCTTCCGCCCGTCTGAAACATTTCGCTGGGCATCGGTGATACTTCGGCGGACAGCAATCTCTCACCATCGTGAAATTGACTGGTTGGGTCATCACACTTACGGTGACGCCTGCCTGGTCGGAAAGGTGACGACACTCGTCACCGCAGCGCGGCGGGTCGATTAATGTGCGACCTCAGCGCTTTCCGCTCATTTATCGCCCCCTTGTCGGATGGACGAGATCGCCGACCGTGCTTATGGTGTTGATCGTCACCGATATCGCCCGCTCCGGCGGGAAGAATGGGAGTGCAGATGGCGACCGACGAACCGCTCCGCCTCGATCTGGACACGCTCGACGTGATGACGATCGAGCTCCCCGGCGAGGATCTCGTGAAGGCCCTGGGCATGGGTCTCGGCAACACCGAAGTGGGCGCCTCAGGCATCGCGCGCACGAGCTGGCTCATCTAAGCCTCCCCTGACATGGTCTCGACGCGTCGTGGCCTGCCGGGACGCGTCGGGATCGACGCGGCTCGCCGCACGGTGGACGCGACCGTGGTCGCCAGGGTCGCCGCGCTACCGGTGACGGCGCTCGCGGAGCTGAGGTGCACGGCCACGTGGCGGAGCGTCCAGGAGATCCTCGCGGCCCGTGGCCGGCTGGCCGTCGAGGGCCGGCGGCTCGCGGACGAACTGGAGCCGGTGATCGGAGCGGTCGGGCCGGGCCCGGCGCGACCGGCGCTGGTGGCGTTGCGGCGGGCGCTGTACAACGCAAGACGGCCGGCGGGCCGTACCTGGCCGGTGGAGCTCGGTTCCGGCCTCGGTCCGCGCGTCGCGGCCTGGCTCACGGACTTCGATGGGCATGACGCGCTCGTCCGACAGCTGCCGGACCTGCTCGATCAGGAGCGCCGGGGCACCTACGAAGTGCTGCGCCGGTGGGTCGGCACCGACGCCTTCGGCTACGGCGTGCTCCAGGCGGGACCGGCGATGGCCGCCGCGCTGCGCCAGTGGCTGGCCTCGCCGCCCGGCAGCGTCCCGCCGCGCCAGGTCGCGCTCCGGCTCACCAGGTACCTGGCCCGCGTCGTGGCGAAGACCAGCCCGCACGCCACCTTCATGATGGCGGCTCTGGGACAGTGGAGCGACGACGGCGAGCCGGTTCTCTGGGACGGGCCATGGGCGTGGCGGAGCGCTGTCGAGCCCAACGTGCCCCTGCTGCTCCGGCTGCTCACCGACCTGGCCCGCGCCGACGGCGGGCTCGCCGCCCTCTTCGAGGTCAGGCCCAACCCAAGCCTTGAGGAGGACGACGGCCGCCTCTGGTACGTGACCGGCCAGGAAGACGCGTACAGCGGCATCGCCGCGTCCCAATCGCTCCGGGAGCTGCTGCGCCCACCGTACGACGACCTCCGTACCCAGGCCGGCGGCGCGCTCGGCCGACTGGTCGACCTGGGAGTGGTGGAACTCCACCCCCCGGTCGCCGACCAGGCCGCCGCGCACCTCGCCGACCTGACCGATCGGCTCGGCACGCATCCGGCGGGCAAGGCGCTGGCCGCCGTGCAGGAGGCGCTCGCTCGTTACCCGGAGGCGGCCTGCGTGGCTGAACGTGAGGCGCTGCAGCGGAAGGTACGGTCCGCGTTCACCGAACTTGCCGGCGACGATGCCGATCGCCTGCCGGACCGCAACCTCTTCCACGAGAACGCCGTGGTCACCACGTCCGGCCCGCGGCTGGGCCTGGCCGCCTGGCGTCCCGCCCTGGGCGACCTGCACGCGATCGTCGACTTCGCGGCGGTCTTCGATCGTGACGGCGTCGCCCGGCTGCTCGCCGCCGACCTGTTCGCGGAGTGGTTCGGCGCCGGCGCGCAGGTGCCGTTCGGGCGCTTCCACCGCATGCTCGCGCAGCGCACCCATCCGGCCGCACCCGGCACCCCGGCCGGTGAGCTGCACGCGCTCATGTACCCGTGGCAGGAGCGGCACCCGCCCGGCCGGACGCCCGCCGTGCCCCGGCTCGACGAGCTTCGAGACGCCCGGACGGCGGCGCTGGCCTCGGTGCGCGAGCTGCTGCCCAAGACCCCGGACGCGCTTGCCATCGACCCGACGGTGCTGACCGCCCTCGCCACCGACCGCCCCGAGTTCGTCCGTCCGGCGGGGTCGCTGTCCTGCTTCGTGCAGACGATCAGCTCGCCGGACGGCACGCCGGTGCGGCTGGTGCTCAACGGTCTTGGCCCGGGGCACGGCGCGATGCGCAGCCGCGTGCACCGCCTGCTGCGGGTCGCCGGAGTTCCCGCCGACGAGAACCGCCTGCTCGGGACGGAACGCGGCATGCCGGTGGAGATCACCGGGCTGTTCGGCAGCAACGTCAACCTGCGTTCCCCGGTGGCGGCTCAGGAGATCGGCTATCCGGGCGTGGTCCCGAGCGGCCCGGCCCCGTTCGACCTGCGGGACCTGGCCGTCCGGCACGAGTGCGGCGCCGGCGGCCTCGTTCTGGTGCACGCCGGGCACGGCACCCGGCTCCGGCCGGTGTACACCGGGATGGTCGCGCCCATGCTGCTGCCGCGTACGGCCCGCCTCCTGCTCCAGCTCTTCGGCGACATGCCCAGCCCGGTGACGGAGCTGGCGTCGATCTTCTCCCGCCCGCCGGAGCCGGTGCCGGCCCGTGTCGAGCGTACGGCCCGGGTGTCGGTCGGGCGGGTCACCGTAGCCCGTGCCGCCTGGTACGTCCCGGTGCGCGAAATCCCGCGCCGGGGCAAGAGCTCCGCTGCAGCGCACCTGCTCGCGCTCGCGGCCTGGTTCGCCGAGCACTCCCTGCCGGAACGTTGTTTCGTCTCCTCGGGCGATCCCGGCGTGCCGGTCCGTGAAAGGCTGCACATGGTGCGGCTCGCCAAACCGACCTATCTCGATCTGGCCGACCCCGCGCTGGTCACGCTGTTCGACCGAGGGCTGGACGCGAGCGGATCGGTGGTCGTCTTCCGTGAGCTGCTCCCGGACTTCGCGGCGGCGCTCGGCCTGGAAGGAGACGGCGGCCACCCTGACCGCCGTCATGTGACCGAGTACGTGGTCGAGGTAGGCCATGCCTGACCGCTTGATCTCGCTGCACGCCTTCCACCAGGCCGGCGCCGACCTTCTGCTCTTCCTGCGGTACTGGGAGAGCGGCCCGCGCGAACGCTTCGCGCCGGCGATCCTGCGCGGCGAGCACGACCATCGGCGGCGGCTGGGCCACGCCCTCGCCGCGATGATGCTGGTCCTCGTGGCCTGGGAACCCGACCCCCGCCGCCTGAGCCCCCTGCCGGCCCGGGAACGTGACCGCTGGGATCCGGAACCGGCCCGCGCCCGGCAGGCGGAGATCTTCACGAAACAGCGCGAAGCCCTCATCACGCAGGCCGAACGGTGCCGGCTCATCGCCGCCCGCACCGCCTCGTCCGAGAGCCACGCCCCTGCTCCCTCCGCCGACGGGCCGCGCCCGAGCGGTGCTCCGGACACGGGCGACGCTCACGACTCGCTCGGCGCATGGTGGCGCTCGATCGACACCCTGCACCGGCGCCTTGTCGCGCTCCAGCGGGCCGGAGGCTTCCATCCGGTCCGCGGGGAGGAGGCATCGCGCCTCGGTGGACGCGGAACGCCACGACGTCCTGATCGTGCTGAACCGGTGCGTCCACCTGTTCTGCAACCGGCTCGGCCTGTCGATCGTCGAAGAAGCGCACCTGCGCTACCTGACCGCCGTCACCCTGGACGGGCCGGCGCGGAAAGAGGGAACCTCGTGAGCAGCCTCCCCTGGCACAGCATCCAGATCCGCTACTACGACCAGGACAAGGACGGATTGATCCTGGACTGCGTCCGCCCGCTGCTCGGGCACCTGGACGGCCTCTTGCAGCAGCCGTACCTCGTCCGCCACTGGCGCCAGGGACCGCATCTGCGGCTCAACTTCCGCGCGTCCCTGCGGGACTGGGAACGCGAGATCCTCCCCGTCGCGACCGAGACGATCACCAGATATCTGCGCGAGCACCCGTCCACCACCCGCCTCGACGAGCACGAGCAACTCGCCGCCCACCGCCTGCTGGTCGTACTCGAGCACGAGACCGGCCCGCTGCAGCCCTGGTACCCGGACAACTCCCTGCAGACCGAGCCGTACGACGACCGGCTGCGCGTCTTCGGCGGCCGGCCGCTGGCGAACCTGATCGACGCGGCCGCCGCGGAGAGCACCCGGCTCGCCTTCGGCACGCTGGACAAGGTCCGCCGGGGCGAGCTCGCGCTGTTCGCGGTCGCCATCGACCTCATGACCGCCCTGGCGCACGTGAGCGTCCCGCCGATCGGCCGCGGCTACATGTCCTACCGCTCGCACGCCGCAGCGGCCGTCTCGTCCTGCGAGAACCGGGACGCGGTCACGGCCGCGTTCGAAGCCAGGTATCGCAAGAACGCCAGGGAAATGCGCGCGACGGTGGTCGACCTGGTCGCGTCGATCGACGCGGGCGACCCGGCGCCGCACGTACGCGACTGGATCGCCTTCATCCAGCGTCAGAAGGAGATCGCTCTCCCGCTGCTGGCCCGCAAAGAGATCGACCTGGACGTCCCCGACCAGCCGGTGGCCGGCCGCCGCCACCCCGTCGACTATTTCGACGTGCTCATGTCGACCGACCGGTACCGCACCGAGATCCTCGGATCGGACTGGTTCCTCGCCCACCGCCTCGTGGTCAACATGCTCTACGCGCACCTGGCCAGGCTCGGCATCACCCCGATCCAGCGGTACCTGTTCTGCCATCTGATCGCCTCCGCGGTGGAGGAGGAGTATGGCGTCTCCTCTCTGGAGAAGGCCCGCGATTACGTGCTCAGCGGCTGAGTCGCCTTCTGCGCAGCGGCAGAGGGCCGTCAGCCAACTCATGCGCAAGATCGGCCGGGTATCTGCACCGCCCGGCCCGATCTCTTCAGCACTCTTGCCGACAGCCCAGAAGCCTTGGCTGCCTGGCTTTGGGCGAGCCCCGATCCGCTGTTACCGGAATCGTCTGCCGTTTCGTCCCGACCGGCGATCGACGACCGGTGTGGTGATGGTCACGGGGATGCCTGAGGGAGCTTGGGCGCCGGTGATGCGCCTCAGCTCGGCCTCGCCCGAACGGACCTCGCTGGTCTGCGGGACGATACCGGCGTCGGCCATCAAGCGGGTCATGTCACGGCGCTGATTGGGCAGCACCAGGGTGACGACGCTGCCGGACTCGCCGGCGCGGGCGGTGCGGCCGCCGCGGTGCAGGTAGTCCTTGTGGTCGCCCGGCGGGTCGACGTTGACGACGAGGTCCAGGTCGTCGACGTGGATGCCGCGGGCCGCGACGTTGGTGGCCACCAGCGCCGTGACGTGGCCGCTCT
>NZ_JBEOZT010000053.1:0-37427 GCF_040298265.1 Nonomuraea sp. NPDC001636 | reverse complement strand
AAGATCACCCGTTCTACTGGATCTCCGTTCTCATGTCCCAGGTTCGGCCGAACACCTTGACTCGACCGCCAGCCGTCTTAACTTCCCGGCATTGGGACTAACCGTCCCCGTAGAGCGCATGGGTGGTGGGGGGCGCGAACAGCGCCCCCAGCCCGGTCAGGGCCAGCACGACCAGCGGCACGCCGATCAGCGGCTGACCCGACTGGATGAGCGTGCCCCCGACGGGCAGCAGGAAGATCTGCGCCACCACGCCGGGCGACCTCCCCCACCGCTCCGCCCGCAGCAGGCCGCCCCAGGCGACCCAGAGCAGCCCGGCCCCGATCAGCAGCCCGAAGGCCGACTCCGCGATGGCCGTGGTGAGACTGTCAGGGGTGCTCACCACCGTCTCCACCGCGACGTAGATCCCGAGCCCGAGCGCGATGAGCCCCTCCAGGGCCACGACGACGGCGGCGACGAGCAAACTCCACGGACGCTTCGACACAGCCAAACCCTATCCGCCCCCGGGTCCGGTCCCGCCGGGGATGTTCCCCCACCCCGAGCGGGTCGGCGATCAGCGACTACGCTGGCGATATGCGCGCAATGTTGCTGGTCAATCCCAAGGCCACCACCACCAACGCCCGCACGAGGGACGTGTTGATCCGCGCGCTGGGCGCGGCCGTGGAGCTGTCGGTGGAGGAGACCGGCTACCGGGGGCACGCCGCGACGCTGGCGGCCACGGCCCGCGCCAAGGGCTTCGACGTGGTCGCGGTGCTCGGCGGCGACGGCACGATCAACGAGACCGTCAACGGCCTGCTCAACCCGGTCGACGGCCACGACGTCCCGCCGGCCGACGACCCGAGCTCCGGCCGTCCCGGCCTGATCGTGATCCCCGGGGGCAGCGCGAACGTGTTCGCCCGCTCTCTCGGCCTGCCGAACGACCCGGTCGAGGCCACCGGCGCGGTCCTGGAGGCGCTGAGAGAGGGCCGGCGCCGGACCGTGGGCCTGGGTCACGCGCTCTGGGAGGGAGAGAGCCGGTACTTCACGTTCTGCGCGGGCATGGGCTACGACGCCGAGGTCGTACGGGCCGTGGAGGGCCTGCGCGGCACCGGGAGGAAGGCCACGCCCGCCCGGTATGTGAACACGGCTCTGCGGCACTATCTGGCCACGGACAAACGGCACCCCCCGATGACCCTGACCGGGCCGGGCATCCCGGCGGCCGAGGGCGTGTTCATGGCGATCATCTCCAACACCTCGCCGTGGACGTACCTGGGGGCCAAGCCGGTGACGCCGACGCCGTGGGCCAGCTTCGAGACCGGGCTCGACCTGCTCGGGCTGAGGCGGATGGGGCCCGTGCAGATCGCCGGGCTGATCCGGCAGATCCTCACGGAGAGTGACGCCGTCCCGTCCGGCAGACACCTCGTCCAGCTGCACGACGAGGCCGAGTTCACCCTCGCCGCCGACCGTCCCGTGGCCTTCCAGCTGGACGGGGACTACCTGGGCGAACGCGAATCCGTAACGTTCCGGTCTACCCCGAACGCGTTACAAGTTCTGGTCTAGCTGGTTACATTCGGTCATTGTGTGACGCATCCGACATCCATAACCGCCAAAACTTCGCCCCAACCCCCTTGCGTGCACTCTGCGTGGCTGGAAGGCTCAAGACTGACGTCGGAACGTAGGACCTTTAACAACCCCAAGGCCCTCCGGTCGTCAGGCGGACAACCCCGGTCCAACACCTGGATGCGGGTAATTGTTCGCGCGAGTTAGTGAAACTCTTCACAAAGTAGTAGCCGCACGGAGCCGACCAAAGGTTCCATCTACTAAGGAGTGGACGCATGGACTGGCGCCACCGAGCTGCCTGCCGTGACGTGGACCCCGAGCTGTTCTTCCCGATCGGCAACACCGGCCCCGCCCTGATGCAGATCGAAGAGGCCAAGCAGGTCTGCCGGTCCTGCCCGGCCGTCGACGCCTGCCTGAAGTGGGCGCTGGAGTCCGGTCAGGACGCCGGCGTCTGGGGCGGCCTGAGCGAGGACGAGCGCCGCGCCCTCAAGCGCCGCACCGCCCGCGCCCGCGCCCGCGCCTCGGCCTGATCTGCCCCACCCTGATCCGCCCCGTCTGATCCACCTCCGATCGACCCTGCCTTCCCCGCAGGAGCCGCCCAGCTTGGCGTGATCGACGTTTCCGCCAAGACCCCGTCGCGTCGTGCACGCGGCGGCCAGGCTCGCACGGACCGGGCGCCGCCCTCGACGACGGTCGCCCGGCCCGGCGGACTCGTCAGGCGGACGGCAACGGGATCGACAACCCGACGTGCGTGCCGCCGCCCTCCCGCGGCTCGATCGTCAGCCTGCCCGACAGCTCCCCCTCCACCAGCGTGCGGACGATCTGCAGCCCCAGACTGGTGGACTTGTCGAGGTCGAAGTCCGCGGGAAGGCCGCGCCCGTCGTCCCAGACGGTGACGTTCAGCCGGTCGGGGGCGGGCTCGACCAGCACTTCCATCCGCTTGGGACGCCCGTGCTGCAACGCGTTCTGCAGCAGCTCGGTCAGCGCCATGGCCAGCGGCGTGGCGATGAGCGAGGGCAGCACGCCGAACGCGCCCACCCGGCGCGGCGTGACCGCAGCCTCGGCCGCCGACACCTCGCCCGCCATCGCGATCACCCGGTCGGCGATCTCGTCGAAGTCGACGAACTCCTCCGGCGCGTGCGACAGCGTCTCGTGCACGATGGCGATCGAGCCGACCCGGCGCACGGCCTCCTCCAGCGCCTCGCGGCCCTCGGGCACCTGCAGGCGGCGCGCCTGGAGCCGCAGCAGCGCGGCGACCGTCTGGAGGTTGTTCTTCACGCGGTGGTGGATCTCGCGGATCGTGGCGTCCTTGGTCATCAGCTCGCGCTCGCGCCGCCGCAGCTCGGTGACGTCCCTGATGAGGACGAGCGCGCCGATGCGGCCGCCGCCGACGATCAGTGGGATGGCTCTGAGCTGCACGATCGTGCCGCCCGACTCGACCTCGGTCTCCTTGGCCGCGCGCCCGCTGGCCACGATCATCAGGTCTTCGTTGATCGGCTCGTCGGAGTAGCACAACGTCGCCGTCACCCGGCCCAGCTCGGCGCCGACCAGGTCGGCGTGCAGGCCCAGCCGCCGGTAGGCCGACAACGCGTTGGGCGAGGCGTACGTGACGCGCCCGGCCCGGTCGAGCCGCAGCAGGCCGTCGCCGACGCGCGGCGAGCGCACCAGGATCGGCTCCTCCCCCGAGAACGGGAAACGCCCCTCGGCCACCATCTGCGCCAGGTCGGACGCGCTCTGGAGATACGTCAGCTCAAGCCTGGACGGGGTGCGCGCCGAGGACAGGTTCGTGGAGCGCTGGATCACCCCGAGGAAGCGGCCCTCGCCGTTGTCGACCGCCCGGCGCACCGGGATCGTCTCCTCGCGCACCGGGACGCCCGTGGACCAGTCGGGATCGCCCTCGCGGCAGATGCGGCGCTCGTTCCAGGCGGTGTCGATGAGGTGGCGCTCGCCCTTGGCGGCCACGCTGCCGACGATGTCGTCGTGGTAGACGGTGGGGCCGGTGGTGGGGCGCATCTGGGCGATGGCGATCCAGCCGTTCTCACCGAGCAGCGGCGCCCACAGGATGAGGTCGGCGAAGGACAGGTCGGCCAGCAGCTGCCAGTCGGAGACCAGCGAGTGCAGCCAGTCGAGGTCCGCCTCGTCGAGTGCGGTGTGGCGGGCGACGAGGTCGCTGAGAGTCGGCACGAGTGCATCATGCGTGCTTTCGCCGCCAACAGCCAAACCGACCCCCTGATCGAATGCGCAGCTCCTGCCCGGTGAGGACGCCGCACGCGGGCGGCACGGGTGCGTCGCCGTGCACCGGGCGCGACTTTCGGGGAATCTCGTACTGTGAGAACCGTCACACGGCGGGATCGCCCGATCCCCATGACGGGGCTTCACGGGCATTGCCGGAGGTGATCGACACGGGCAGGTGGCTCCTCGACGACGCGGGCCTGACACCGGCCTCGGTTGCGATCGCGCACGCAGCTGTGGATATCCTTCACAATCAGTCTGAGCTGCCCGGATTCGCGCGTACTTGGCGGTGTGCGCGCTCCGTGCGGATATGCCGTCCTCCCAGGTGGTTGACCGCTCGGGCCGATATGAGTTCCGATGATCTCGCGGTGATCAGACACGCCCTCACCGCCGTGCCAGAAGTGAAGGTGAGAGCGTGACCGACGACGGCCCCCGCGTTCCCAAGTACTACGACGTGAAACGCAGTCTTCTGGAGCTCACCAAGAGCCTGCCCGCGGGCACCGCCCTGCCTCCCGAGCGCACGCTGGCCGTGCGGTTCGAGACCTCGCGCACCACCGTCCGCCAGGCGCTGACCGAGCTGGTCGTGGAGGGCAGGCTGCTGCGCATCCAGGGCAAGGGCACGTTCGTGGCCCAGCCGAAGGTGGCGCAGGTGCTCCAGCTCACCTCCTACATCGGCGACCTGCGCACGGCCGGCCTGGAGCCGGACACGAAGATCCTGGAGATCGGCTACATCACCGCGGACGAGGCCCTGGCGCGGCGGCTGGCCATCAACCCCGGCGGCCGGGTGCTGCGCATCCACCGGCTCCGGCTGGCCAACGGCGAGCCGGTCTCGATCGACACCACCCACCTGTCCGCGCGGCGCTTCCCCCGCCTGCGGCGGGAGCTGGAGGTGCACGCCTCCCTGTACGAGACGCTGCACAACGCCTACAACGTACGGCTCACGGACGCCGAGGAGATCATCGAGACCGTCCTCGCCACCCCGTACGACGCCAAGGCCCTGGGCGTGGACGTCGGCCTGCCGATGCTGCTGCTGACCCGGCACGCCTTCGACGCCGACGGCCACCCGGTGGAGTGGGCGCAGTCCCTCTACCGCGGCGACCGGTACAAGTTCGTCACGCGCCTGCGGCGTCCCTGACCGGGATGGCGGGCGGCGGCTTCTAGGCTGGGACGATGAGCGTTCTCGTCGTGTCCGGCACCGACTTCGGCGTGGGCAAGACCGTCGTGACGGCCGCGGTGGCCGCCCTGGCCAGGGAGCGGGGGGCGTCCGTCGCCGTGGTGAAGCCGGCGCAGACCGGCGACGGGCGCGACCTCGACGAGGTGATCCGGCTCTCCGGGGTGAGCACCACGTTCGAGCTGGCGCGCTTCGCCGAACCGCTCTCGCCGGCCGCCGCCGCCCGGGTGGCCGGGGTGCCGCCGGTGTCGCTGACGGCCGCCGCCCGGTTCGTCGAGGAGCTGGCCGAGAGCAACCGGCTGGTCGTCGTGGAGGGCACCGGCGGCCTGCTGGTGCGCTTCGACGAGGACGGCGCGACGATCGCCGACCTGGCCCGGCTGGTGGGCGCGCAGGTGCTGGTCGTGGCGGGGGCCGGGATCGGGGCGCTCAACCACACCGCGCTGACCCTGGAGGCGCTGGCGCACCGGGGGCTCGACCCGGCGGGCGTGGTGATCGGGCGCTGGCCGCGGGAGACCGGGATCATCGAGCGGAGCAACGTCGCCGACCTGGAGATGCTGGCCGCGCGGCCGCTGGCGGGAGTGCTGCCCGAAGGGGCCGGGCGACTCGGCCGCGAGGCGTTCGCCCGGCTGGCGCGCGAGGGGCTGGGCGCGACGCTGGGCGGTTCCTTCGACCCGTCCGCCTTCAAGCGGCGGGTGGGGGTGCTCTAGCAGGCGGCCTCGGGCAGGCGGCAGACCTTGACGGTCATCCGGCGCGCCTGGTCGATCAGCCCGCGGAAGCCCTTGAGCGGCAGGCTCCTGGTGGGCCAGGCCGACTCGCCGGCGATGTAGAGGGCCGCGCCGCGCCTGACCGCGACCGCGTGCTCGCCGCTCTCGAAGAACCGGCCGCCGGCGCGCAGGCCGTCGTCGCCCACGTGCAGGGGTTTGGTGAAATAGCGGTGGCGGTTGACGCCCTTGCCCACGTCGGCGCAGCGCCTGAGGTCCGCGCGCAGGACGCGCATGGCGGCCTCGGCGTCCCGGACGCTCCGGTAGACGACGAGCTGCTCGTACTTCATCTCGTCCTCGCTGGAGTACAGGACGGCCCGCGCCATCAGCCGGCCGCCGTCCCGCCGCCGGTGCGACAGGCACGGGTCGAGCTGGAGCGGCAGCGTGGCGGAGTTCTTGACGGTGTAGGTCTCCCACTGCTTGGCGGGCGGGTGCTTCTCCAGGAACAACATGCCGTGCGGTAACCCGCCCAGGACCGTGGACGCGGCCGCCAGCGCGGCGACCCCTGCTGCGAACATCCGAACCTCCCCTTGGTCTCTTTGGGAGTGAGATGTTCGGTGCGCGGCAATTGTTCGAGGGTGGGGTTAGCTCTACCGTCCACCGGCACACCAGGCCCATTTCCTGAGGGTCTGGTGGGTCAATACCTTTGACGCATGAAAGTCCCCCGTCCCTGGTCGGCGCGTGCCTGGCTCGACACGTCCCATGTGATGATCGGGCTGCCGGTCGCCGTGGTGCTCGGCGGGCTCACGCTGCTGCTGGCCGTGGCCCCGCCGCTGCTGCGGCGCGGCGTCCCGGTGTTCACCCGGGTGCAGCGGTCCAGGTTCGCGGCCTTCCTCGACGTCCGCATCCCGCCGCCGGTGGCGCCGGCCGGCTGGCGCCGGGCGGCCACCTGGCGGCAGATCGCCTACCACCTGCTGTCGCCCTTCGTGGGCGCGGCGGCGGCCTTCCTCGTCGCGCTGGCGTGGGGCGCGGCCGTGGTGGGGTTGCTGTCGTTCGTGCCGCCGCGGGTGCAGGCGCCGCCGCTGGTGTTCCTCGTCGATCTGCGCAATCCGGTCATCGCTGGGATCTCCACGGCGACCGGCCTGGCGCTGCTGCTGCTCGCCCCGGTCCTGGCCAGGGGCATGGCGGCGCTCGACCTGTCGGTGGCGCGCACGCTGCTCGGGCCCAGCCGCTCCGAGCTGGGGCAGCGCATCGAGACGCTGACCGAGAGCCGGGCCGGCGTGATCGACGCCGCCGACGCCGAGCGCCGCAGGATCGAGCGCGACCTGCACGACGGCGCCCAGCAGCGCCTGGTCTCGCTCGCCATGAACCTCGGCCTGGCCAGGGCCACCCTCACCGACCTGCCCGAGCCCGCCCGTGAGGCGATCGAGCGGGCCCACGAGGAGGCCAAGCAGGCGCTCAAGGAGCTGCGCGACTTCGTCCGCGGCCTGCATCCGGCCGTGCTCAACGACCAGGGGCTCGACGCGGCGCTGTCCGGCGTCGCGGCCCGCGCCCCTCTCCCCGTACGCCTGCGCGTCGACATCGACCGGCGTGCCTCCCCGACCATCGAGGCGGTGGCCTTCTTCATCGTGTCCGAAGCACTGACCAACATCGCCAAACACGCCGCCGCGACCAGGGCCGAGGTGACGGTCCGGCGCGAGCGCGACCGCCTGCACGTGCTCGTCCACGACGACGGCTGCGGCGGCGCCCGGCTCGACGGCGGCACCGGCCTGCGCGGCCTGGCCCAGCGCATCGACTCCGTGGACGGGACGCTACGCCTGTCCAGCCCGTTCGGCGGGCCGACCACGATCGAGGTGGAACTGCCGTGCGAGTAGTGCTGGCCGAGGACTCCGTCCTGCTGCGCGAGGGGCTGATCCGGCTGCTCGACGCGTCCGGCATGCGGGTGGTGGCGGCCGTGGACGAGGCCGAGGGCCTGCTGCGGGCCGTGGAGGAGCACCGGCCGGAGCTGGTGATCACCGACGTCCGGATGCCGCCCACGCACACCGACGAGGGGCTGCGCGCGGCTCTCGTGCTGCGCCGCCAGCATCCCGGCCTGGCCGTGCTGGTGCTCTCCCAGTACGTCGAGGAACGCTACGCCGCCCGCCTGCTGTCCACGGCGGCCGGCGGCGTCGGCTACCTGCTCAAGGACCGGGTGGCCGACGTGGCCGAGTTCATCGACGCCCTGCGCAGGGTCGCCGGCGGCGGCACCGCCCTCGACCCCGAGGTCGTCGCCCAGCTCCTGCTGCGCGGCGACAGCGACCCGCTGGAACGGCTGACGCCCCGCGAGCACGAGGTGCTCAAGCTCATGGCCGAGGGCCGCTCGAACGCCGGCATCGGCCAGGCCCTCGTGCTCAGCGAGGGGGCCGTGGGCAAGCACATCGGCAACATCTTCACCAAGCTCGACCTGTCCCCCGCGGAGGGCGATCACCGCCGGGTCCTCGCCGTCCTGCAGTTCCTCAAGATCAGGAGCATGCCGTGAGGACCATCTGGCTGACGGCGGGAACCCTGGCGACGGTGGCCGCCCTGCTGCTGTCCGTCCTGCTGGTCTGGAACGGGTTCGCCCGCGCCACCGCGCCGCAGGAGACGCGGGCCAGGACGGTCCCGTTCGCGCTGGACACGCTGAAGGTCACCACGGGCAGCGGCGAGGTGAACGTCGAGATCGTGCCGGGCCCCGCGGGAGAGCTGACGATCGCCCGGTCCGTCGGCTGGACCTCGATCGACCGGCCGGTGATCACCGAGGACTGGAACGGCGACACCCTGCGGCTGGACATCCGGTGCGGAACCGCGCCCCGGCCGGACGGCCCGGTGTGCCGGGCGGACTACACGCTGCTGGTGCCCTTCGAGACCGGGGTCGAGGCCCGGACGACCGTCGGCGACCTCGGGGTCAGCAACGTGGTCGGCGCCGTGCGGCTGACGACCGTGTCGGGGAACGTGCGGGCCGACGGGGTCACCGGCGAGGTCTGGGCCAGGTCCGGCTCCGGGTCCGTCTCCGGCAACGCCATGCTCGGCGGCCAGGCCGACGTCGAGACCGGCTCGGGCGACGTACGGCTCGACTTCGCCAACCCGCCGCTCACGGTCAGAGCCGTCGCGCGGGCCACCGGCGACGTCGAGCTGCGGCTGCCGCCGGAGACCTACGACGTGACGACCGAGGGCCGCCGCACCGAGGTGGAGGTCGACGCGGTGACGGGCGCGCCCAGGAAGATCGAGGCGCGGGCGCCGCTGGGCTCGGTCCGCGTCTGCTGCGGACAGGGCTAGGGCGTGGCCGGACGCAACTCTTGAGATCTGTTTACTCTTATCACTGGTTGGTAAGTTCCCGGCATGGAGTCTGCGAAGCACGCCGGTGACGTCGCCGTCGCCGTGTCCAAGGCCTACGGCGTCGAGACCATGTTCACGCTCTCGGGAGGCCACGTCTTCCCGCTGTACGACGGCGCGGTCCACGAGGGCATGCGCATCCTCGACGTGCGCCACGAACAGAGCGCGGTCTTCGCCGCCGAGGCGACGGCCCGGCTGACCAGGAGGCCCGGCCTGGCCGTGCTGACCGCCGGGCCCGGCATCACCAACGGCGTCAGCGGCATCGCGACCGCGCACTTCAACGGCTCGCCGGTGGTCGTCATGGGCGGCCGCGCGCCGCAGTCGCGCTGGGGCAGCGGCGCCCTCCAGGAGATGGACCACCCGCCGCTGCTCGGCCCGATCACCAAGCTGTCGTTCACCGCCTCCGGCGCCGACTCGATCGGCCAGGACGTCGAGTCGGCCTTCCGCACCGCCGTCGCGCCCCAGCGCGGCCCGGTCTTCCTCGACTTCTACATGGACCACCTGTTCGCCCCCTCGCCCGCCCACGAGGTGCACACGCAGTCGCCCTCGCCGCTGGAGCCCGACCCCGACGACCTGGCCGCCATCGCCCGGCTGCTGTCCGAGGCCGAGCGCCCGGTGCTGGTCTACGGCTCCGACGTGTGGATGGACCGGGCCGAGGAGGCCGCGCGCGACTTCGCCGAGACCTGGCGGCTGCCGGTCATCCCCAACGGCCAGGGCCGCGGCATCCTGCCCGCCGGGCACGAGCTGCTCGTCACCCGCGCCCGCGGCCTGGCCTTCTCCCAGGCCGACCTGGTCATCGTGATCGGCGCCCCGCTCGACTTCCGGCTCGGCTACGGCTCGTTCGGCGGCAAGGACGGCGCGCCGGCCCGCGTCGTGCACATCGCCGACGCGCCCTCGCAGCTCGCCACCCACATGCAGCCCGCCGCCAAGGCCGCGGGCGACCTGTCGGTGGTGTTCTGGAGCCTCGGCGCGGCCTGCGGCGACGCGGGGGTCAAGCCCAGCTCGTACGCCTCCTGGGCCTCCACGCTGGCCGAGGCCGCCGCCGCCGCGATCGAGGACGACGCCGGGCTGCTGGCCGCCGACACCGACCCGATCCACCCCATGCGCATCTACGGCGAGCTGGGCAAGGTCCTGGCCGACGACGCCGTGGTGATCGGCGACGGCGGCGACTTCGTCTCCTACGCCGGCAAGTACGTCGAGCCGAAGCAGCCGGGCAACTGGCTCGACCCCGGCCCGTACGGGTGCCTCGGCACCGGGCTCGGCTACTCCATCGCCGCCCGCCTGGCCCGCCCGTCCTCGCAGGTCGTGCTCCTGCTCGGCGACGGCGCCGCCGGCTTCTCCCTGATGGACGTCGACACCCTCGTCCGCCACCGGCTGCCGGTCGTCATGATCTGCGGCAACAACGGCATGTGGGGCCTGGAGAAGCACCCCATGCGGTTCCTGTACGGCTACGACGTGGCCGCCGACCTCCAGCCGCAGTGCCGCTACGACCAGGTCGTGACCGCGCTGGGCGGCGGCGGCGAGCTGGTCACCAAGCCGTCGGAGATCGGGCCGGCGCTGCGCAGGGCGTTCGACTCCGGCATCCCGTACATGGTGAACATCGCCACCGACCCGCAGATCGCCTACCCCCGCAACACCACGGGGATCTGACCTCCTACGACTTCGGCGTCGCCGTGGGGGACGGCGACGGCGACGGCGTCGTGCAGATGCCGTCGATGACGTAGAGCGTGACCACCTTCGTCTCCGGGACCACCGTGCCGCCGGCCGGCACCGTCTTGGTGATCCTGCGGCAGGCGGGGTCGTCGGTGGTCACGGACGAGTCGCGGACGTGCACCTGCAGTCCCGCCGCCTCGACCATCTCCTGGCCCTTGAGGAAGGGCTGCCCGGCGACCTTGGGCACCGTGATGTTCTTGACCGTCGGCGTCGGCGTGCTCGACGGCGACTTGGTCGGCTCCTTCGTGGTGGTCGGGGTGGTGGTGGGCGTGGTCGTCGGCTCCTCGGTCTCCGCCGGCTCCTCGGTCTCGGCGTGCGTGGGCGGCCTGGTGGTGGGCGGCAGGGCCGTCTTCGTGGGGGTCCGCGTGGACTTGGGTGGCTTCGTGGGGCCGGTCTTCGTCGGGCCGGGGATGTCGTCGCTGTTGCCGTCGTTGGAGGCCGTGACGGTCGGCGTCGGCGTGCCGGGCACCATGCCCGTCAGCGCGACCGCCCCCGCGCCCACGCCGAGCACCACCGCGACCGCGAGGCCGACGACCAGGCCGGTCCTGCGTGGCGCCTTGGCGGCGCGGCGGCCGCCCGGACGGCGCTCGCCGACGGCGGCGGTGGTCTCCTCCGCCGAGGCCGGCAGGTGCGCCCCGGTCTGGAACCCGCCGGCTCCGGCCGGCGGCTGCCCTCCCGGGTAGGCGGGCGGCTGGCCCGGCTGGTGGACGCCCGTCGGCTGGGAGTGGCCCGCCTGGTAGGCACCGGTCTGGTACGACTCGGGCGGCGCGGCCATCGTGGCGCCCGTGGCGGGCGGCGCGATCTCGGCCACCGGCGTGATCGCCTGGCCCTGCCCGGCCGCGCGGGCCGCCTCGCTCATGGCCTTCGCCGTCGGGAAACGCCGGGCGGGGTCCTTCGACAGCGCCACCTCCACCAGCGTCCGGATCTGCGGCGGGATGTCGGCGGGCAGCGGTGGCGGGGCCTCGCGGATGTGCTTGAGCGCGATCGTGACCGCGCTGTCACCGTCGAACGGCCGCTGTCCCACCAGGCATTCGTAGGCGACCACGCCGAGGGCGTAGATGTCCACGGCCGGGGTGACGGGCGCCCCCTCGGCCTGCTCGGGCGCGCAGTAGGCGGCCGTGCCGAGCACCATGCCGGCGTCGGTCAGCCGGTTGGCCAGGTCGGAACGGGCGATGCCGAAGTCGGTGAGCACCAGCGTGCCGTCGCGCTGGACGAGCAGGTTGCCCGGTTTCACGTCGCGGTGCACGATTCCCTGGTCGTGCACCGCCTGCAGGGCCGAGGCGGCCTGCGCGATGAGTTCCATGGCCGCCTGCGGCGGGATCCGGCCGAGCCGGGCCAGCAGCCGGTCGAGCGGCTCCCCGTCCACGAACTTCATCACGAGGTAGACGGTGTCGCCGCTCACCCCGTAGTCGTAGACGTCGACCACGCCGGAATGGTTGATCGTGGCCATCGCCCTGGCTTCCCCCTGAAACCTGGCGACGAATCCCCGATCATCCATGCGGCCTGGGAGCAGCACTTTGACGGCGACGGTGCGGGCGAGCACGATGTCCTCGCCTCGCCACACCTCGCCCATGCCGCCGGCGCCGATGCGGGTATCCAGTCGATACCGCCCCGCCAGCGTCGTGCCTTGGGCCACCATGACTCCCCCGCTACCCCCTACATCCGTAACCTCGCCCACCCCGCGGTTCTCCAACAAAGCGAACTTTTGTCGCGGTGAGGTAACACAGTGGTCACGGAAACTCCGAGAGTGTACCTGTCTCAGGAGCCCCACATGCCACTCATATGCCGCAAGCCGTACAAACCCTATCCTGGAGCCTTATGGGCGGTGTTGTCCGCGTTTCCTGGAGATCAGAACCACCCTCGGTAGGCTGACCCCCATGACGCTCTCACCTGGCCTCCGCTCGCAACTGCTCACCATGGTCGAGAGATCGGACACAGCCGAGCGAGCCGGCAGCGGCGACGTGCCCGTGCTGGCCACGCCCAGGCTGCTCGCGCTGGCCGAACGCGCCACCCTCGATGCCGTGCGCCCGCACCTGGCCGAGGGCGAGACGTCCGTCGGCACCCGGGTCGAGCTCGAACACCTGGCCGCCAGCGCCGTCGGCGACCACGTCCAGCTCACCGCCGAGCTCACCGTCGTGGACGGCCGGCGCCTGGTCTTCGCCTTCGAGGCCCGCGACCGGCAGGGCACGCTCGTGGGCCGCGGCACGATCGAGCGGACGGTCGTCGACCGCGCCAGGTTCCTGGCCCGCCTCAGTCGATGACGGCGATCAGATCGCCCTCCTGGATCACGTCGCCCTCGGCCACCTTGAGCTGCGACACCACACCACCGTCCTCGGCGAGCACGGGGATCTCCATCTTCATCGACTCGAGGATGACCAGCGTGTCCCCCTCGGAGACCGCCTCGCCCTCCCGGACGACCACTTTCCACACGTTCGCCACCATCTCGGCGCGTACCTCGGCCACCGGCGCTCTCCTCTTCCGACGTCACCAACAATGTCGACCGGGTCAGGGCCGCATTCGCCCGACCAGACCCGTGTCGTAGTCTCCCGCGACGAATGCCGGGTTCTCCAGCAGCTCGGCGCAGAAGGGCAGATTGCTCCTCGGCCCCTCGACGGTGAACTCCGCGACCGCCTTGCGGCCCAGCTCCAGCGCCTCGGTCCGGTCGGCCCCGACCACGCACAGCTTGGCCATCAGCGGGTCGTAGAACATGGTCACCGTGTCGCCCGCCGCGTAGCCGGAGTCGACGCGGATGCCGGCGCCGACGGGCTCGTCCCAGGTGGTGATCCGGCCGGGACCGGGCAGGAAGCGCTTGGGGTCCTCGGCGTGGACCCGGAACTCGATCGCGTGCCCCTCGGGCGCCACCGTGATCTCCGGGCTCTCCCCGGCGGCCACGCGGAGCTGCAGTTCCACCAGGTCGAGGCCGGTGACCAGCTCCGTGACCGGGTGCTCGACCTGGAGCCTGGTGTTCATCTCCAGGAACACGAAGTCCTGGGCGTCGGCGTCGACCAGGCACTCGACCGTGCCCGCGCCGAGATAGCCGACGGCCTCGCCGGCCCGCACGGCCGCGGCCAGCATGCGTTCGCGCAGCTCGGGGCCGATGCCGGGGGACGGCGACTCCTCGACGACCTTCTGGTGGCGGCGCTGCACCGAGCAGTCGCGCTCGCCCAGGGCCAGCACCCGGCCGTCGGGCAGGCCGAGGATCTGCACCTCGACGTGCCGGGCACGTTCGACGTAACGCTCCAGCAGGACCGCGGGCCCGGCCAGCGCGTCGCCCGCGCCGCCCGCCGCGGCCGCCGCGGCGAACCTGGCCGCCGCCCTGGCCGCCTGCTCGAACGCCTTGGCCAGCCCGGCGTCGTCACGGGCCACGCTCATGCCGATCCCGCCACCGCCGCCGGCGGTCTTGACCATGACCGGGTAGCCGATCAGCTCGGCCGCGTCGAGCGCCGCGACCAGGTCGGTGACCGGCTCCCTGGTGCCCGCGGCGACGGGCACGCCCGCCTGCTCCATGAGGTTCCTGGCGTTGATCTTGTCGCCCATGCGCTCGATGGACTCCGGCGACGGCCCGATCCACACGAGCCCGGCCTCGATCACCGCCCGCGCGAACGCGGCGTTCTCCGACAGGAAGCCGTAACCGGGATGAACCGCGCCCGCTCCCGTGGCGCGGGCCGCGTCCAGCACCCTGGCCGGGTCGAGGTAGCTCTGCGCGGGGTCGGCCGGGCCGATCAGCACCGCCTCGTCGGCCTCGCGCACGAACGGCAGCCCGGCGTCGGCCTCGGAGTGCACGGCGACGGCACGCAGGCCCATGCGCCTGACCGTACGGATGATCCGCCGGGCGATCTCCCCCCGGTTGGCGATCAGAACGGGTCCGAGCGTCTCAGCAGTCACGCGGACAACCCTATGACCGGCGTCGGCTCGTCCCTTTTCTCGTGAAGTACCGATCAGCGGAGAATGATCTGTAGGAACCCCACAAAGCCGGGCAATCGGCTACACGCGGCCTCTGCCGACCACCCGGGTCAGGGCGTCGAGCGCGGCGGCGTCGTACGCGCTGCCCGCCGTGAGCCCGATGCGCTCCAGCGCCGCCCCCGACCGGTCGCGATCGGTGGACGGGCCCACCAGGTCGTCGTAGGCGTTGGCGACCCTGATGATCCGGCTGGACAGCGGCGGGTCGTCGGCGATCTCGTCGCACTGTCTCCGGACCACCTCGGCCACCCGGTCGAGCACGCCCGTCTGCCTGATCACCTCGGCCCCCAGCTCGGCGATGCGCCGCGCCTGCTCCGGATCGGCCAGCACGGTGGCGCCGCCCGGGATGGGGTCGCGCAGCGAGAGCTGGCCGATGTCGTGCATGAGGGCCGCGTACTCCAGCTCCAGCAGCTCGGGCTCGGCCATGCCCAGCTCCCGGCCGACCGCCACGGCCAGCCGGGACACCCGGCGCGAGTGGCCTGGCTCGACGTAGCCGCCGACCTCGGTGACCCGCGACAGGGCGCGGACGGTCTGCAGGTAGGTGGCGCGGATGCCGGCGTACTTGCGGAAGGCCACCTGCGTGACCAGCAGCGGCGCGGCGAACACCAGCAGCGCCACCAGGTCCATGCTGTGCGTGGCGAGCGCGAGCAGCACGCCGGAGGCGGCCACCGCGGCGCCCAGCGGGAACGCCATGTTGATCTCGTCGCGCACCGCCACCCGGAACGCCGTGCGCAGCCGCTCGGCCCGCAGCAGCGCCGCGATCAGCACGTCGACCAGCAGCGTCACCGTGATCAGCGAGACCATCACCACGAGCGCCGGCCACCAGGTGTGGGCGCCCGGCGGCGGCTTGGTGAGCTGGTAGAGCGGGTCGGCCAGCGGGCGGAAGGCGAAGGCCAGCAGCGCGCCGGTGAGCAGGCGGCGGGCCATCGCGTCGAGCCGCGGCGGCCGGCCGACGGCCAGGTGGGGCAGCGCGCCCGCGATCATCCCGGCCGCGATCACGGCCACGACCTGCAGCGCGGAGTGGCGCAACTGGTTCTGGCTGAGGTCGAGCAGCAGGGTGTAGCCGAGCGCCGCGGCGGCGCCGATGGGCGCGACCTCCCTGTTGCCCGGCATGGTCAGCCGGGCCAGCTCGCCGACCGCGATCAGCGCGCCGAACCCGATGGCGATCTCGGGACGGTCGAGCCCCACGGCCGCCGTGTGCGCCACGCCCGCGACGGCGACCAGCCCGGCCGCGCAGATCAGCAACAACTGGCCGGAGTCGAGCCGGCGCAGGACGGTGGCCGGTGCCCGGTCGGCGCGCCGGACGCGCTCTGTGGTGGTCATGGCCCGCTCACGACCTGGATCGGCATCGTCGGGTCGTCGTGGTCCTTGATCGTCGCCTCGGCGGCGTCGGGCGGCGGCGCCTCGACCCGGCGCGGCGGCTGCCAGGGATTGCGTTCCAGCGCCCGGATGAACGCGGCCACCATGACCGGGTCGAAGTGCGTGCCGGCGCACTTGCGCAGTTCCTCCACGGCCACCTCGACCGGGCGCGCTCCCCGGTAGGAACGGTCGGAGGTCATCGAGTCGAACGCGTCGGCCACCGCGATCACCTTGGCGAACTCGGGGATCTCGTCGCCGGCCAGGCCCATCGGGTAGCCGGTGCCGTCGTGGCGCTCGTGGTGGTGCATGATCCCGGCGTAGGCCTCGTCGAGGAAGCCGATGCCGCGGACGATCTCCAGCCCGCGCATCGGATGGAGCTGGATCGCGGCGAGCTCCCCCTCGGTGAGCGGGCCGTCCTTCTGCAGCACCTTCGTGGGCACGCCCAGCTTGCCGACGTCGTGGAGCATGCCGGCGTAGCGGATGGCGCGCAGGCGTTCGAGCCGCATGCCGATCTCCTCGGCGATCATGCTGGAGGCGAGCGAGACGCGCGTGCAGTGGCCCCGGGTGTAGTAGTCCTTGGTCTCGACGGCCTGGCACAGCGCGGCGATGGTGGCGTCGTAGGAGCGCTGCTGGGCGTGGTACTGGCCGAACGCCCACCGGGCCACGAACAGCGGCATCAGCACCAGCACCGCCGAGATCGACTGCACGGTCGCCCACAACCCGGCCACCAGCAGCCCGAACGTGCCGTAACCGAGATAGGACAGCAGGAACTGGACCATGCCCCGCAGCGGCACCTCCGTGGCCCGCACGCCGGTCGCCAGGCTGATCATGGTCAGCGTGAGCACGATGTTGAGCGGCACGAACACGGCGGTCGCGGCGGCGTAGGGGCCGATGAGGCTGTCGAACTCGTTGACCCGCGGCACCCCGACCGTGCCGTGCAGCCACTCGTAGACCCAGCCGGAGGCGTAGCCGCAGACGGCGAACTGGGCGCCGTTGAACAGCCGCTTGATCAGCGGCAGCCCCGGGCGCACGCTGACCGCGGCGGTGAGCCCCACCAGCGCCGCGCCCTCCGGCCCGATCAGCACGACCGCGGCCAGCGACGCCGAGAAGCTCACCGACACCGCGAACTGCTCCACGTTGAGCAGCGTCGGCATCGACTCGCACACCAGGAAGAGCAGCCCGAGCACCAGCAGGATGTCGAGCTTCTCCGGCGCCACGAGCGGGCCGGAGACGATGGCGCTGTGCCCGATGAGCGCGGCCGCCGCCGCGATCACGGCGACCAGGTAGACCCTCGCGGGCCAGGGCAGGTCACGCATTGCGGCCCCCTACTGCGGTCAGGTCCAGGAAACCCCTGGCGGAAGCGCGCCGACGCCGGCCAGGGCCACCATCGAGGTGACCACGATGACGGCGGCGAGCGACCGGGTGAACCTGTCCTTCAACATCCCACATGCCTCCACGTCGACTTCTGAAAGCTCACGCTACAGAAGAGGACGTCACCGTACGGGCCGAGCGGGAAATCGCAAGCAAAGTGTAATCAAGCAACTACCTGGCGCGACTCCGCGCCCAGGCCACGGTGCTCTTCACGCCGGTCGGCAGGTCGGTGCGCGGCTCCCAGCGCAGCCCCTCGTGGGCGGGCACCGGATCGACGGCCATCGCCGGCAGGTCGCCGAGGCGCGGCTGCGCGAAGCCCGGCTTGTCCTGGGCGCCGGCCGCGTCGGCGATCAGCGAGTGCAGGCGCCGGTCGGTGGTCTGGATGCCGGTGCCGAGGTTGAAGCGGCGGCCGTTGCCCTCGCTGCCGCAGGCCCGGACGAAGCCGTCGACCACGTCGTCGACGTAGACGTAGTCGCGGGTCTGGGTGCCGTCGCCGTAGAGGACGGTGGGGGTGCCGTTGAGCAGGGCGTCGGTGAAGATCGACACGACGCCGGCCTCGCCGTCGGGCGACTGGCGCGGGCCGTAGACGTTGGAGAGCACCAGCGTGGTGTACTCCAGGCCGTAGAGGGCGCGGAAGGTGGCCAGGTAGATCTCGGCGCTCAGCTTGGAGGCCGCGTACGGCGAGCGCGGGTCGGTGGGCGCGTCGCCGGGCACGGGGATCGTGGCGGGCCGGCCGTAGACCGCCACCGACGAGGCGAACACCACCTTGCGCGTGGTGCCCTCCTTGGCCGCCGTCAGCACCGACGCGGTGCCCTCGACGTTGAGCCGGGCGTCATGGACGGGGTCGGCGACGCTCCTGCGTACGCTGATCTGGGCGGCCAGGTGGCAGATGACCTCGGGCCGCAGCTCGGCCGCCAGCCCGATGATCGCCGGGTCTCGCACGTCGAGGACGTGCAGGCTGAAACGGTCGCTCTCGGCGGCGTTGACCAGGTTGTCCCTGCTGCCGGAGGACAGGTCGTCTACGGCGACGACCTCGTGTCCGTCCGCGAGCAGGCGGTCGACGAGATTCGACCCGATGAAACCGGCACCACCGGTGACTAGGACGCGCATGGCGTGAATCCTAGTCGGCCAGCTCCGACCTCACCTGCTCGATCCGGGCCAGCACCTTGGAACGCAGATCGGCGGGGACGGGGTCGCAGCCGCAGTGCTTGGCCACGAGCGCCTTGACCGCCTTGTCGAGGTCGTACTCCTTCAGGCACGGGCTGCACTCGTCGAGATGCACCCGGATGTCGGAGACGTCACCGTCGGTCAGCTCGCCGTCGAGGTAGGCGTAGACCTTGTCCAGCACCTCGCGACAGTCGGTGTCGTGCGGGTTGCCACAGCTCATTTCGATCCCTCCGAGGGGACCAGGCCGCGCTCGCGGGCGTAGTCCTCAAGGAGGCCCCGGAGCTGCCTGCGTCCCCGATGCAGCCTGGACATCACGGTGCCGATGGGAGTGCCCATGATGTCGGCGATCTCCTTGTAGGGGAAGCCTTCGACGTCGGCGAGGTAGACGGCGATCCTGAACTCTTCCGGCAGCGCCGCGAGCGCCTGCTTGATGTCGCCGTCGGGGAGGTGCTCCAGCGCCTCGACCTCGGCCGACTTCAGCCCGCTCGAGGTGTGGGACTCGGCGCGCGCGAGCTGCCAGTCCTCGATCTCCTCGGTGCCGGACTGCTTGGGCTCACGCTGCTTCTTGCGGTAGCTGTTGATGAACGTGTTCGTCAGGATCCGGTAGAGCCACGCCTTGAGGTTCGTGCCCTCCTGGAACTGGTGGAACGACGCGAACGCCTTGGCGAAGGTCTCCTGAAGCAGGTCCTCCGCGTCCGCTGGATTCCGGGTCATCCGGAGCGCGGCGGAGTAGAGCTGTTCGAGATACGGCATGACGTCGCGCTCGAACCGCTCGCTGCGCTGCTCCAGAGTCTCCGCGCCTGTCGCGGGCACCGGACCCACCCCCCTAAGATCACCGGTGGCCGGCTGTGGCGGTACACCGTACTCAGGGGAGAATACCCGCTGGCCGATGACCTCCTGGTCATCGGGGCGCGGTCTTTCCAATGTGAGCATGCTCGTCGCAACACGCCCGCGCCCTTGTCTGTTCCCGCAAGATAGAAGGTACAGAGGACCCGGTGCGGGGAACGTCCATACGTACCGGCTGGTAGCCCTTTTTCCGGAACTCAGGAGTCGCGTGTGCTGCCCATTCCGGCCGAGGAACTGAACGGCTCTGGGACGCTCGGGCCGTACTGGACCTTCTACCGCGCCGTCGCCGCCGAGCAACTGAACCGCTGGCTCCCCGGCGAACCGTCGGTGATCCTCGATCTGTCCGGCGGCCGCGGACGCTGGTCCGGCCAGGCCGCGAGGGCGGGGCACCGGGTGATCGAGGTGCTCGACTTCCGCCGGACCGTGGACGCGCAGTCCCGTTTGCGGGACGCCGACCGGGTTCGGCACGTACGCGCCGACGATCTGGCGTTTCTTCCTGATGAGAGCGTCGACGCGGTGCTCGCCGAGGAACGCGCGATGTCGATCGAGCTCATGGCCGAGTCGGCGATGAGCGACGTGGCCAGGGTGCTGCGTCCGGGCGGGCGGGCGCTGGTGTGCGTCGACTCGCTGGTGCTCGGCATGGCGATCCTGGCCGAGCAGGAGCAGTGGCAGCACCTGCGGCAGACCGGCGAGGTCATGCTGGTGCCCTGGCCCGACGGCAGCATCACGCGCTGCTTCAGCAGCGGCCAGCTCCGCGAGCTGCTGATGGGGGCCGGGCTGGAGGTGGAGTGGATGCGGCCGCGCACGGTGTTGTCGCCGTCCACGGTGGACCACGTGCTCGGGTCCGACGGGCGGGCCCTGACCTGGCTCGTGCGCACCGAGCTCGACGCCCATCCCGACGACGACGACACGGTGGGCATCCACCTGGTGGCCAGCGCCCGCAAGAGCTGACCGACCCGCCGGCCGGTTTCCGGGGGCCGCGGGTCGGTGCCCGGGGGGCGCGGGTCGGTCTCCGGGGGGCGCCGGCCGTTCCCGGGGCCGCCGTTCTCCTCGTCCGGCGGCCTTCGGTGCCTCCGCGGATCAGCGGCGGCGTTCGCGTCTTCCCTGGCACGGCACGCAGCGGGCGGCCTCGGGGCGGGCCTCCAGCCGGCCCTCGGGCACCGGCTCGGCGCAGTCGACGCACCTGCCGTACGCGCCTTCGTCCAGGCGCCTGATCGCCTCGGTCACCGCGCGGCGTTGCGCGGTCGCCACGGTGAGCATGGCCTGCGCGCGGTCGGCGTCGGTGAGGTCGGAGCCCGCGTCGGCCGCCGAGTGCTCGCGGATCGCGACGGGGTCGCCCTGGAGGACCCCGATCGAGCGGTCCAGCTCCGCGAGCATGTCTTCGAGTCGCTTACGAGCGGTCGTGACGTCCACGAATCCGCACCTCCGGGTGAAAAGGGGGAAGCCCGCGGCCAGGACTCCCCGGTTGTCCCGCCCGGCGCAATTAGGGGCATGTTGGAGCGGTGACACCGAGTGAACGGTCGCATCGCTTTCCTCACCGAATGCCCACTTACCATGCTTCTTACACCTTTAGAAAAGGCCGGCTTCCTCCTCGTCGGGAAGCGGTTTGATGAGATCCGGCCCATTGTTCCGGACATTATTGACATCAGTAGAAACGGGATACGCCGCCAGCCTCCCGGCCTCCGCGGGCACCAGGAGTCGTGAGGCGCGCTCGGTGTCGGTGAGTCCCGGGTCGAGCCAGTCGGCCCAGCGGTCGCGCTCGATCATCATCGGCATCCTGTCGTGGATGCGGCCGAGCTGGTCCTCGGCGTCCGTGGTGATGACCGTGCAGGTCACCAGCCACTTGAGCGGGTCGTCGTCGTCGCGGGTGCGGTCCTTCCAGAACTCGTACAGGCCGGCCATGGCCAGCACGCCGCCGTCGGCCGGGTGGATGAAGTACGGCTGCTTCTTCTTCTCGCCCTCGACGGCCATCCACTCGAAGTAGCCGTCGGCCGGGATCAGGCATCTGCGCTTGGCGAACGCCTGCCGGAACGACGGCTTCTCGGCCAGCGTCTCGGCCCTGGCGTTGATCAGCCGGGAGCCGATCGACGGGTCCTTGGCCCAGACGGGCACCAGACCCCACCTGACGATCCTGAGCTGCCGGACCGCGTGCTCGTCCTCCTTGGAGGACCGGCTCATGACCGCGTAGACGTTCTTGGTGGGGGCGACGTTGTAGTCGGCGCCCAGTTCCTTGTCGGGCTCGCCGTCGAGCTCGACCTGGAACTCCTCCAGCAGCTCGTGCTTCTTGCGCGCCGAGGCGTATCTACCGCACATGTCCCCACATTGCCATACGCCGGGGTGACGCTCGCGGCTTCGCCTCCGGCCGGGGCGGCCCGGCTCGGCGGAAGGGCGACGCGTCGTCCACAGGCCGTGAACGCGCCGTACCAGGGCCAGTAGGCTTTGGACATGCCCGCTCAGCACTGGCCCGCGCCGACGGCCGACACGCCCGTCAACGCCTCCGTCCGCCTGCCCGGCTCCAAGTCCGTCACCAACCGGGCGCTGCTGCTCGCCGCGCTGGCCGACGGTCCGGGCGTCGTCCGCCAGGCGCTGCGCAGCCGCGACGCCGACCTCATGGTCTCGGCCCTGCGCGCGCTCGGCGCCACGCTGACGGCCGTGCGCGAGACCACCGACGCGGTCGACTGGGAGGTGACGCCGGGCCCGGTCCGCGGCGGCGCGCGCATCGACGCCGGGCTGGCGGGCACGGTCATGCGGTTCGTCCCGCCGATGGCGGCGCTGGCCGACGGCCCGGTCTTCTTCGACGGCGACCCCTACGCCCGCAGGCGTCCGATGGGCCCGATCCTCGACGCCCTGCGCGCGCTCGGGGCGCGCATCGACAACGACGCGCTCCCGTTCACCATCGCCGGCCCGCTGACCGGCGGCGAGGTCACGATCGACGCCTCCGGCTCCTCGCAGTTCGTCTCGGGGCTGATGCTGACGGCGGCGCGGTTCGCGAAGGGCGTGACGATCCGGCACGTCGGCCCGCCGGTGCCCTCCCAGCCGCACATCGAGATGACCGTCCACATGCTGCGCGAGGCCGGGGTCAAGGTCGACGACACCGAGCGCGACGTGTGGCGGGTCGAGCCGGGCCCGATCGCGGCCAGGGACATGACGGTCGAGCCCGACCTGTCCAACGCGGCGCCGTTCCTGGCCGCCGCGCTGGTCACGGGCGGCACGGTCACGGTCCCCGGCTGGCCGGCGGAGACCACCCAGCCGGGCGACGCGCTGCGCGGCCTGCTCACCACCATGGGCGCCACGGTGACCCGCGACGGCGCCGACCTGGTCGTCACCGGCACGGGCGAGGTCAAGGGCCTCGACGCCGACCTCCATGAGGTGGGCGAGCTGACCCCCACGATCGCCGCGCTGGCCGCCCTGGCCACCACGCCGAGCCGCATCCGCGGGGTCGGCCACCTGCGCGGCCACGAGACCGACCGGCTGGCCGCGCTGGCCACCGAGATCAACGCCCTCGGCGGCGACGCGGAGGAGACGGCCGACGGCCTGCTCATCCGTCCCCGCCCGCTGCACGGCGGCGTGTTCCACAGCTACGACGACCACCGCATGGCCACGGCCGGGGCCGTGATCGGCCTCGCCGTGCCGGGCGTGGAGGTGGAGAACATCGCGACGACCGCCAAGACGTTGCCCGAGTTCGTCCAGATGTGGGCGGCGATGCTGGAGTCCCGATGAGCGGCGATGATCGCGCGTTTCACGGCAGGCGGCGCGGGCACTTCGCAGGAGGGTCCGGCGTGAGAGGAAGCGAGCGCATGGGAGCGGACCGCTGAGAAAGCGGGAGTACGACGAGGACGACGTACGGGTCAGGCCGGGCAAGGGCTCGCGCCCGCGCACCCGCATCCGTCCCGCGCACGAGGACGCCGTGGAGGGCTTCGTGGTCGCCGTCGACCGGGGCCGCTACACCACCCTGGTCGAGCCCGACCGCGGCCACAAGCGCAAGCAGCAGCAGCGCCGGCTCGTGGTCGCCATGAAGGCCCGCGAGCTGGGCCGCAAGGGCATCGTGGTCGGCGACCGGGTGGCCCTGGTCGGCGACGTGTCGGGCCGCCCCGACACGCTGGCCAGGGTGGTCCGCGTGGAGCCGCGCACCTCGATGTTGCGCCGCTCGGCCGACGACACCGACGACACCGACGGCATCGAGCGCCCGGTCGTGGCCAACGCCGACCAGCTCGTGATCGTCACGGCGCTGGCCGACCCGCCGCCCCGGCCCCGGATGATCGACCGGATCCTGGTGGCGGCCTTCGACGCCGGGATCGACGCCCTGCTCTGCCTGACCAAGTCCGACCTCGCCCCGCCCGACGAGCTGGTCGCCCTGTACGAGCCGCTGGGCGTGCCGCACATCGTGGTCCACAAGGGCGGCTCCCTCGACGAGCTGCGCGACCACCTGGCCGGCCGCATCAGCGTGCTGGTGGGCCATTCGGGCGTGGGCAAGTCCACCCTGGTCAACGCCCTGGTGCCCGACGCCAACCGCGCGGTCTCGCACGTCAACGCGGTCACCGGCCGGGGCCGGCACACCTCCACCTCGGCCGTCGCGCTGGAGCTGCCCGAGGGCGGCTGGATCATCGACACGCCGGGGGTGCGCAGCTTCGGCCTGGCCCACGTGTCGGTCGAGACCGTGCTGGCCGCCTTCCCCGACCTGGTGGAGGGCACGGTCACCTGCCCGAAGGGCTGCACCCACCTCGGCGACGGCTGCGCGCTCGACGCCTGGGCGGCCGCGGGCAACGCCGACCCGGCCCGCCTGGAGTCGCTGCGCCGCCTGCTGTCCAGCCGCGAGGGCGCCCCCGACGAGCCCGCCCCCTGATCACCGGCCGTTCAGGGGCGGTTGGGGCGCAGCGTCCAGGTGACGGTGAGGCTGGAGACCAGGGTGCCGGCCGCGTCGCGCACGTCGACCAGCACGTCGAAGACGGGCCGCTCGCCGGCGTCCAGCTTGCCGACGACCTCCTGCCTTGAGGCGGCCACGCGCGCCTCGGCCCGCACCTCGCCCAAGGCCACCTTCCGGAACTCGATGGTCGCCGTCGTGGGCAGCGGCACGCTGCGGCTGAGCTGGTCGCCGAACCTGGACAGCACCGCCGCGCCCGACGCCGACTCGGCCAGGGTGAACAGCGTGCCCGCGTGCGGCCCGGCCACGTGGTTGTGCAGCTCGGGCCGGTCGGGCAGCCGGCATTCCGCCCGGCCGTCCTCGACCGCGTCGAACACGATCCCCAGCGTCCGGGCGAAGGGAACGGTTTCGAGAAGGAAGGCACCTACATCAGTGGACATAGGAGACATGTTACTGGTCAGTAGGCGAAAAGGGAGTTACCAGAAAAGGGTTGCCGGTGACTGATGCCCGGCACGACCGACGCGATAGCGTGGCTGACCGTGCAGGGTTACAACGACGATCTACGCCTCGCTCACGTCATGGCGGACGCCGCCGACGACCTGACCATGCGGCGCTTCAAGGCGGTCGACCTCAAGGTCGAGACCAAGCCCGACCTGACGCCGGTCAGCGACGCCGACCGCGCCGTCGAGGAGGCCATCCGCGGCACGCTGCGCCGGGCCCGGCCGCGCGACGCGGTGGTGGGCGAGGAGTTCGGCAGGACCGGGTGGGGAGCCCGGTCGTGGATCATCGACCCCATCGACGGCACCAAGAACTACGTGCGCGGCGTGCCCGTGTGGGCCACGCTGATCGCGCTCATGGAGTACGGCAAGGTCGTCGTCGGCCTGGTGTCGGCGCCCGCGCTCGGCCGTCGCTGGTGGGCGGCCACCGGCGGCGGCGCCTGGACCGGCAAGAGCCTGGCGAAGGCCACCAGGATGAGCGTCTCCTCGGTCACCGCGCTGGAGGACGCCTCCTTCTCCTACTCCAGCTTCGGCGGCTGGGAGGAGCTCGGCAAGCTGGACAACTTCCTCGACCTCGGCCGCGCCTGCTGGCGCACCCGCGCGTACGGCGACTTCTGGTCGCACATGATGGTCGCCGAGGGCTCGGCCGACGTGTCCGCCGAACCGGAGCTGTCGCCCTGGGACATGGCGGCCCTCACCGTGATCGTCGAGGAGGCCGGCGGCGTCTGGACCGACCTCGCCGGCGTGCGCGGCCTGGAGGGCGGCAGCCTGGTCTGCACGAACGGCGCCCTCCACGACGAGGTGCTCAACCGGCTCAACGGCACCACGATCACCTCCTGACGGCCCGCTTCAGGCCGTCTCGAAGTCGGTGCACAACCATCGGTGGCCGTGCCGCTCTAGCCGTACGGCCAGCACGTGGCTGCGCTCGCCGCAGTGCACCAGCACGCACATCTCGACGGCCCCGTCCCTCGGCTCCTTGACGTGCGGGCTCCCGACGAACGGCGGCCGGTCGGCGGAGATCATCCGCCCGGCCCTGACGAGGTCGCGGTAGGCCCCGCCGGTGAGCCGGTCGGCCACCGACTCCGGCGGGCGGCGGCCCGTCAGCACCTCGGCCAGCGCCTGCCCGAGCTGGCGCAGCCTGCGTTCGTCGGGCCGGGCTCCGGGCGGGCCCCAGACCAGCGGGGTCAGGGCCAGTGCGCCGTGCGTGGAGTCGTCCGCCATGCGCCCTCCAATTGACTCAGGGGGAAGAAGGAAACGCCTTAATGAGTTTTCGGCCGGGGCCGCCGGATACGAAATCCGCCAACTTTACCCGGCCGCCGTCCTCTTTCCTCCCCTTGGGCGGAGAATTGCATCGCGGGGCTGGATCCCCTATTTCTTTATCGGTTGTTCAGAGCGACAACACCCGGGCGACCGCATTCATCAATGAGTCGCGGTAGGAGGCTCCGTACAGCACCACGTGCACCAGCAGCGGATGGAGCTGGTGCAGCGGCACCCGCGCCCGCCACCCCGGCGCGAGCGGGAACTCCTCCTGGTACGCCCCCATCACCCGATCCAGGTACGGCAGCCCGAACAGGGCGAGCATGGCCAGATCGGTCTCCCGGTGCCCGCCGTGGGCCGCCGGATCGATCAGCACCCCGGTGCCGCCGGACCACAGCACGTTCCCGCTCCACAGATCCCCGTGGACGCGGGCGGGCGGCTCCGGCGGCCCGGCCACCTCGGCGAACCGGGTCACGGCCCGCTCGACCAGCCTCACGTCCGCGGCCGGCAGCCGCGCCCGGCGCAGGAACGGCAACACCCGCCGGGAGGCGTAGAAGGACGGCCAGTCGCCGTCGGGCGAATTGTCCATGGGCAGCTCGGCGATGAACCCCGGCCAGGGCGCGCCGAACCCGACCGCCCCGGCGCGGTGCAGACGGGCCAGGTCACGGCCGAACCGCAGGGCCGCCTCGGCGGTGGGCGCCTCCTGCGGCACCCACGACAACACCAGCCGGTCGGGACCCGCCTCCACGACCTCGGGCACGGTGATCGCCTCGCCCAGCCAGCGCAACCCGGCGGCCTCGGAGGCGAACATGTCGGAGGCGGGACCGATCTTGGCGAACACCTGCCGCCCGTCCTCCAGCACGCCGCGCTGCAGCCGCCACCCGTGGGAGGAGCCGAGGTCCTCAGTCGATCTCATCGGCGATGTGCGCGGCCACGCCCTTGGCGGCCGTCTCCAGCATGGTCAGCACCTCCTCGAAACCCTCGCGGCCACCGTAGTAGGGGTCGGGCACCTCGGCGCCGTCCGGCGCGCCGGGGTCGAACGAGCGGAACAGGCGCACCTCGACGCCGGCGGGCGCCAGGCGGCGCAGGTTGGCCGCGTTGTCGCGGTCCATCGCCAGCACCAGGTCGTAGCGGTCGAACCAGTCCCGGGTGAACTGCCTGGCGCGGTGGGCGGCGCCGTCGTAGCCGTGCTCGGCCAGGATGCCCAGCGCCCGCTCGTCCATCGGATCGCCGGCGTGCCAGCCGCCGGTGCCCGCGCTCTCGACGACGACCCGGCCGCCGAGCCCGCGCTCCTCCAGGGTCCGGCGGAGCACCACTTCCGCCATCGGGGAACGGCAGATGTTGCCCATGCACACGAGACACACGCGATAGCTCATGTATCCCATCTTCGCTGGTCAAATTGATGGAGACGACCAGGCGCGTTCACCGAACGTTCACCCTTGTTGGGGGGTCTGAGTCACTTTGCCTGCATAACTTCATGGACGACTAAGGACCAAGTGAGGGGAACCCAACCGTGAAGTATGCAGGCCGGCTCGCCGCCGTCGCCGTCGTCGGCGCGCTCTCGCTCGCTGCGTGCGGCACAGACAACAACAGCTCCGGGGGCACGACCGCCACCAGCTCCGCCGGCGCTCCCGCCGCGGGCAACGACAACGGCCTGAGCGGCACCATCAACGCCGCCGGCTCGTCGGCCCAGGCCAACGCGATCGACCAGTGGAAGAAGGACTTCCAGGCCAAGAACTCGGGCGTGAGCCTGAACTACCAGCCGAGCGGTTCGGGTGCCGGTGTGCAGTCGTTCATCGCGGGCACGGTCGACTTCGCGGGTTCGGACTCCGCTCTCAAGGACGACAAGGGCGAGCCCGCCCAGGCCGACGCCCGGTGCAAGACCGGCAAGGCCATCAACATCCCGATGGTGACCGGCCCGGTCGCGGTGGTCTACAACCTCCCCGGCGTGGACGGCCTGCAGCTGTCGCCCAAGACCATCGGCGGCATCTTCGACAGCAAGATCACCAAGTGGGACGACGCGGCCATCAAGGCCGACAACCCCGACGCCAAGCTCCCGTCCACGCCGATCTCGGCCTTCCACCGCTCGGACGAGTCGGGCACCAGCGACAACTTCACCAAGTTCCTCAAGGCGACCGCCGGCTGGCCGTACGAGCCCGCCAAGGCCTGGCCCGCCGAGGCCAAGGGCCAGGGCGCCAAGGGCTCGGACCAGGTCGCGGCCAGCGTCAAGAGCACCGAGGGCTCCATCGGCTACGTCGAGCTCTCCTTCGCCGAGAACTCCCAGCTCAGCAAGGCCAAGGTGGCCAACGGCTCCGGCGAGTTCGTCGAGCTGACCGCCGACAGCGCGGCCAAGACGGTCGAGACCGCCGAGATCACCGGCACCGGCAACGACCTGAAGCTGAGCATCGACTACGCCACCAAGACGGCGGGCGCGTACCCGATCGTGCTGGTGACGTACGAGATCACCTGCGAGAAGGGCCTCGCGCCCGAGCAGGCCAAGCTCGTCAAGGAGTTCCTCACCTACACCTCCAGCGACGAGGGCCAGGCCGCGCTGAAGGACCTCGGCTACGCCCCGCTCGCGGGCGAGCTGCTCACCAAGGTCCGCACCGCCGTCGGCGCGATCTCCTAGCACAGCATGACGACCAACGTTCGTACCCGTGGGGGCGGGCCGGCCACGCGCCGGTCCGCCTCGCGGCGCAGCCATGGTGAAGGCCCCTTCAAGTTCGTCTCCACCGGTGCCGGCGTGCTGCTGCTGGGGATCATGGCGGCCATCGCCGTGTTCCTCATCAGCGAGGCCGTCCCGGCCCTGCAGGCGAACAAGGGCAACTTCTTCACCGACCTGATCTGGGAGCCCAACGGCAGCCAGGTCTTCGGCATCGGCGCGCTGGCCTTCGGCACCGTCCTCAGCTCGGCGATCGCGCTGGTCATCGCCACCCCCATCGCGGTGGGCGTGGCGCTGTTCATCTCCCACTACGCGCCCCGCCGCCTGGCCGGGCCGCTCGGCTACCTGGTCGACCTGCTGGCCGCCGTGCCCAGCGTCGTCTACGGCCTGTGGGGCGTGACGTTCCTGGTGCCGCTGCTGCGCACGCCGTCGCAGTGGCTCAACGAGCACCTCGGCTGGTTCCCGCTGTTCTCCGGCGAGGGGGCCATCGGCGGGAAGACCATGCTCGCCGGCGGCATCGTTCTGGCGATCATGATCCTGCCGATCATCGCGGCCATCTCGCGCGAGGTCTTCCTCCAGGCCCCGAAGATGAACGAGGAGGCGGCCCTGGCGCTCGGCGCCACCCGCTGGGAGATGATCAGGATGGCCGTGCTGCCGTTCGGCCGGCCCGGCGTCATCAGCGCCGCCATGCTCGGCCTCGGCCGCGCGATGGGCGAGACCATCGCGGTCGCGCTGATCTTCCCGGCCACCTTCGACATCAGCTTCGAGATCCTCACCCCGCACGCCAACAGCATCGCGGCCAACATCGCCAACGGCTTCGGCGAGGCCACGCAGGTCGGCCGGGGCGCGCTGATCGCCTCCGGTCTGGTGCTGTTCGTCATCACGCTGCTGGTCAACATGGGCGCACGCATGGTGATCAACCGGCGCAAGGAGTTCAGGGCGGTGGGGGCATGACCATCCAGCACATCTCGACCAGCCGCCGGATCAAGGACAGGTTCGTCCAGGGGCTGGTCTACCTGGCGTTCGCGCTGGCCGTGGTGCCGCTCGTCTCGGTCCTCTGGCTGGTGATCTCGAACGGCCTGGCCCGCTTCGACCTGGAGTTCCTCACCCACTCGATGCGGAACATCGGCGCCCGCGACGTCGGCGGCGGCGCCTACCACGCCATCGTCGGCACGTTGGAGCAGGTCCTGCTGGCCTCGCTCATCTCGGTCCCGATCGGCCTGTTCACCGCCATCTACCTGGTCGAGTACGGCCACGGCGGCCGCCTGAGCCGGGCCATCAGCTTCTTCGTGGACGTCATGACCGGCGTCCCTTCCGTCGTTTCCGGCCTGTTCATCCTCGCCTTCTGGGTGCTCTTCCTGGGCAACCCGTTCTCCGGCTTCGCCGGCGCGCTGGCGCTGTCGATCCTGATGATGCCGACCGTGGTCAGATCGGCCGAGGAGATGCTCCGACTGGTGCCGGGCGACCTGCGCGAAGCCTCGTACGCGCTGGGCGTGGCCAAGTGGCGCACGATCCTGAAGGTCGTGCTGCCGACCGCGTTCACCGGCATCGTCACCGGCGTCATGCTGGCCGTCGCCCGCGTGGCCGGCGAGACCGCGCCGCTGCTGCTCACGGTGTTCTTCACCGACTCCATCAACAACGATCCGTTCAGCGGGCCGCAGATGGGCCTTCCGCTCTTCGTCTTCGACCAGGCGGCCCGTCCCAACGACACCGCCATCGACCGCGCCTGGGCCGGAGCCCTCACGCTGATCCTGATCGTCATGCTGCTCAACCTGGTGGCGCGCCTGATCGCCTGGTGGCGCAGGCCCGCCAGGGGCCGATAGGGGGTAACCGCCACAATGTCCAAGCAGATCCAGGTCTCGGGCCTCGACGCGTACTACGGGTCGCACAAGGCGATCGAGGACGTGTCGATGACCATCGAGCCGCGCTCGATCACCGCGTTCATCGGCCCGTCCGGATGCGGCAAGTCGACGTTCCTGCGCACGCTCAACCGCATGCACGAGGTGATCCCCGGCGCCCGCGTCGAGGGCAAGGTCATGCTCGACGGCGAGGACCTGTACGCCCCCACCGTCGAGCCCGTCTCGGTCCGGCGCATGGTCGGCATGGTCTTCCAGCGCCCCAACCCGTTCCCCACCATGTCGATCTACGAGAACGTGGCCGCCGGGCTCCGCCTCAACGGCCGGGTCGGCAAGTCCACCCTCGACGGCATCGTGGAGGAGTCGCTGAAGGGCGCCAACCTCTGGAACGAGGTCAAGGACCGGTTGAACAAGCCCGGCGCCGGCCTGTCCGGCGGTCAGCAGCAGCGTCTGTGCATCGCCCGCGCGATCGCGGTCAAGCCGCAGGTCCTGCTCATGGACGAGCCGTGCTCGGCGCTCGACCCGATCTCGACGCTGGCCATCGAGGACCTGATGGCCCAGCTCAAGGAAGAGTTCACGATCGTGATCGTGACCCACAACATGCAGCAGGCCGCCCGGGTCAGCGACCGGACCGCGTTCTTCAACCTGGCCGCCCAGGGCAAGCCCGGCAAGGTCATCGAGATGGACGAGACCTCCCGCATGTTCACCAACCCTTCGGAGAAGGCAACAGAGGACTACATCACGGGACGCTTCGGCTGATGACCCCACAGCAGGCGGCATCCACGATGAACGGGGACACGCGGACCAAGCCCGTACTGCTCATCGCCGACCCCGACGACGCCGTGGTCGACGACCTGGCCACGGCGCTGGAGCGCGAGGGCGTGGCCGTCACCGGCGCGCCGGACGGCGCCCAAGGGCTGCTCCAGGCGGGGGCGCTGCAGCCCGACGTGGTGCTCGTGTCGGCCACGCTCCCGGTCATCGACGCGGTCGACTTCGTCCGCGCGGTACGGCTCGCGCGAGCCGTGCCCGTCCTGCTCGGCGTCGGCGAGGGGAACGCCGAGCAGGCCGTACGCGCGCTCGCGGCGGGGGCGGCGGCCTGCGTGGCCCGGCCGTACCGGGTGCCGGAACTGCTGCCGTTCATCCAGGCGGCCTCCCCCGAATCCCGCAAGGTCCTGGCCGTCGGCGGCGTCGAACTGGACGTCCAGGCCTACCAGGTACGCGTCGAGGGCCGCGTCGTGCACCTCCCGCTGCGCGAGTTCGAGCTGCTGCAGTACCTGATGCGCAACGCCGACCGCACGGTCACCCGTGAGCAGATCATGCGGCACGTGTGGCACGCCGCCGCGACCACGTCGACGAACACGATCGCGGTGCACGTCAAACGGCTGCGCGCGCGCCTCGGCGACAACGACGACCAGCTCATCCAGACCGTGCGCGGCGTCGGCTACCGGCTGGTCACGCCGGGCACCTCCGGAAGTCCCGCATGATCCGCGCGGCGACGCCCTCGACGGTCGCGATGCCGTCTCCCACCTCGGCGCTGCCCTCGGTGAGGACGGCGACCGCGTAGTCGTGGCCGCGGCCCCGGATCAGCCCCACGCTGACCGTGGCCCAGCGCCCGTTGGAGACGCGCTTCAGCCAGCCGTTCTTCAGACGTACGCGCTCGCCCGCGCAGGCCGCGGCGGAGACGCCCCAGTCCTGGCCGCGGACGACCGCGCCCATCAGTTTGAGCACCTGCGCGCGCTCCTTCGCCTTGAGCGGGCTCTTCCCGGACACCAGCGCCTTCATCAGGCGGACCTGGTCGTCCACCGACGTCTCGGTGATGCCCCAGCAGTAGAGGTCGACGCAGTCCCCAGGGACGCCCTTGGTGTGCTTGAGCCCGAACCTCCTGCCGGCCTCGGTGAAGCCCGCCGCGCCGCCGATCCGCAACCACAGGCGGTCGGCCGCGTGGTTGTCGCTGTAGCGGATCATGAGCTCGGCGTCGCGCCTGACGGACTCGGGCAGCCTGCGCCACGGTCTCCCGAGCAGCAGCGCCATCAGGATCTGGACCTTGGCCGTGCTGGCGGTGATCAGCCGTTCGCCCGGGTGGTAGCGGTAGACGCGGCCCGTCGTCAGATCCTTGACCATGGCCGTGACCGGGCCCGGCCGGCCCGCCAGGAAGCGGTCGAGCCGCTCGGTGATCCTCTTGGCCGGAACGGGTTTCACGGCCTTCTTCTTGGCCGGGACGGTTTGCACGGCCTTCGGTTTCTTGGCCGGGACCGTTACGGCGATCGCCGGGGGGCCGAGGTGGTGCGGCAGGCGTACCGGCCCGGGCGCGGCACGCACGGTCACCGGCTCCGGGGCCACGTGCGCGCTCACCGTTCCCGGCACCACCACGTGCGCGCTCACCGCCCCCGGCGCCGGGTGCGTGGGCAGTGCCGCTCCCGCGGCGGTGTCCGGGGCGAGCAGCGGCGGCAGGAGGGCGAGCGCGATGGCCAGCCGTGGAAGCGTCCGCACGCTGCCCGCGATCATGCGGTGAATTATCACGAAAAATGGCAACACCGCGCTACGAGTAGCCGGAAAACATCTTCACCTACTCACCACTCCACAAAGAACCCGACCACCCCGAAGACTCGCGATGTGGCCACTGGTACGATTCCCCTCTTTCGGGGTTTGTCAGCACTCTCGGGGCAAATGTGACAACGGGGCCGAGTTTTCCGCAGTATCAGGGGCAACAGCAGCAGCAACAGTGGCCGGCCATGCAGCCGCCGCCACCACCTCCTCCATCTACTCCTCCTCCACCTAGGCGCCGGACCGGCTTCTGGGTCACCATGGGCATCGTCTCGCTCGTGGTGGCGGTCGCCGTGGGCGCCGGCGTCGGTCTCGTCCTGCGCACCCGCATCAACGGCGCCCAGGACCCGCTGCGCCGCCAGGAGGCGTCCGGCAAGAGCGACCCGAACGCCGTGATCGTCACCGACCAGGAGATCGAGAAGCTGGTCTACGAGCACGGCAAGGCGCTGAGCAGCGGGAACGCCGACGCGTTCACCTCGATCTTCGACAAGGGCAACGCGGCGCTCGTCCGCGACCAGCGCAAGGTGTTCACGAACCTGCGCAAGGTGCCGCTCAGCGAGGCGTCGTACAAGGTGATGCGTCGCGAGGGCCGGGCCGAGGACAGCTTCGGGCGGGCCCTGAAGTTCACCCAGGACGTCGCGTTCGTCCACCGGTTCGCCGGCATCGACCTGCGGCCGGTCTCGGAGTGGTACCGCTGGACGCTGGAGAAGGCGTCCAAGGACGCGCCACTGGTCGTCACCAAGGTGGACGGCGCGCCGCCACCCATGGTGACCGAGGGCAGCAAGTCCGTGTACTACCCGGGCCCTTGGGACATCTGGCCCGACATCACCGTGGTCCGCGCGGGCGCCAGCATCGTCCTGTCCCGTCCCCAGGACGCGGCCATGGCCAGGCGCGTCGCCCCGGTGGTCGCCAACGCGGCGAAGAAGAATCTGGACTTCTGGAAACGCAACGGCGACGCCACCGCGCCCGTGCCGGCCGGGTTCGCGGTCGCGCTGGTCGAGGGGCAGAACCAGCTCGGCAACCTGTTCCGCAAGGAGAAGGCGCACGAAGCGGGCGTGTCCATCCCCATGCTCGCCTGGGCCTCCCTGGGCGACGACGTCAAGGTCGGCGGCACCCGGGTGGTCATGGACACCACCACGTCCTTCTTCCGGTCGTCCGAGGGCATCCTGGAGATCAGTACGCACGAGCTGGCCCACTCCCTGCTGGCCGGGCTGGACAGCGCCGACTTCTCCCTCTTCGGCAAGCCCAACTGGGTCATCGAGGGCTTCGCCGAGTACTCCGCCAACCGCGGCCACCCCATCAACCAGAACATCCGCTTCCAGGAAGGCCGCGCCTATGTGGCCGGCCGCCTCAGCACCCGCTTCTCGGGCCAGCTCCCCGACAACCCGTCGTGGGACTCCAACGGCATGACGAACGTGCACTACCTGATGGGACACCTGGCCATGCGCTACATCGCCCAGCAGTACGGCGAGCAGAAGCTGACCAGCGCGGTGATCGCGGCCTACCGGGCCAAGGGCGACGACAGCGAGGCGGCACTGTTCAAGGTGCTGGGCGTGAGCAAGGCGGACTTCGAACGGCAGTGGGCGTCGTACGTCCGCGGGCAGCTGGCCTGAACGGGGAACAACCATGACCGACCACTCCAACACCCCACCCGGCCCGTACGGCTCCCCACCCCCCAACCCGTACGGCCAGCCGGCTCCCAACCCCGGCGCCTACCCTCCACCCGCGCAGCCCTGGCCCCAGAGCCCGGCCGCGTACCCGCCCGCGGGCTACCCGCAACCGGCCGCGGTCCCGCCCGCCAACCCTTACGCTCCTTCTCCTGGCGCGTATGCCCCGCCAACGGGCAACCCAGCCGCATACCCGCCGCCATCCGGCAACCAACCCACATACCCGCCGCCCATGGGCAACCAGCCCACATACCCGCCGAACCCGCCCTCCCCCGGCGCACCCTCGCCCTACGGCCAACCCCCGCAGCCCCCCGCACCCGGCAGCGGCACACCGTACGGCGGCCAGCCCGCACCCCCGCAGCACAGCCCCCGGCCCAAGTGGAAGACCGCCCTGCTGGCCACCGGCGCGGCCGTGGTCCTCCTCTCCGTCAGCACGGGCACCGCCTGGTTCGTGGCGACCACCGGAACGACCGGCGGCGGCATCACCGCATTCGGCGACGGAGGCGGCGACGGGGCAGAATGGGACGTCCCCCTCCCCAACGCCGGAAGCTGGGACTTCACCACCGCCCTGGCCTTCGGCAGCTGGCTGACCGACAAGGTCGTCATCCGTGCCCAGAAGGACGGCGTCCTCGCCTACGACCTGGCGTCCGGAAAACGTTCCTGGGGCATCCCCTCGCCGGGCGCCCAGCTCTGCGGCGCCACCCCGGACCTGTCCGGCGGCAAGGCCGCCATCGCGTACGGCAGCAGCAACTCCTGCGACCACCTGGCCGGCATCGACGCCACCACGGGCAAGCTCACCTGGAAGATCAAGATCCCGGCCGAGAAGTCCACCCTCGCCAACTCCATCAACGTCCCCCGCATCATGAGCGCCGACGGCGTGGCCGTCACCGAGCTGGACGACGCGGTGGTCGCCTACCGCCTCTCCGACGGCCACAAGCTGTGGAGCGCCGCCGCGTCCCCCGACGACGGCTGCCATATCAAGGACATCAACACCGCCCCCACCCGGGTCGCCGTCATCCTCGACTGCACCTTCAGAGGCGGCACCCGCCTCCAGTATCTCGACCCGAAGACCGGCAAGATCACCAAGCAGGCCACGCTGGGCCAGCTCAGCCTCATGACCAGCCTTCTGTCAGCCTCTCCCGCCATCATCCGCAGCGAGTCCGGCGGCCAGAACAGCTTCACGGTCTACTCCGACGCCGCCACCAAGGTGACCGAGTTCAAGACCCCCGAGGTGGACATGCTCGCCATGAACACCGTGGCCATGGTCAACGGCCTGTTCGAACAACACCGCTACGCCATCCACGGCGACCGCCTCTACCTGGCCACGTTCCCGGAGAACGTCCCGCAGAGCATGCGCTCCCGCAACAAGGCCCTCGCCTACGACCTGAAGACCGGCAAGCAGCTGTGGGTATCGTCCGGCACCCAGGACACGATCCTCACCTACGTCCGCGCCGACGACCAGGGCCTGCTGGCCGTCGAAACCGGCGACCGCCGCGACCTGGCCCCCCGCCTCATCCGCCTGGACGCCGCCACCGGCAAGACCGCCGAACTGGCCACCCTCCCCCAGAAGTACGGCACCGAGGCCGAAAAGGCCCGCGTCTTCGAACGCAACGGCGTAGTGATCACCGTCCCCTGGACCTCCGTAGCCACCAGATACGCCGTCACCTACGTCAACACCAAAGCCAACTGACCCTCACCCCCAGAAGGGCCCCACGCACCCAACGTGAGGGCCCTTCTCGCATTTCACCTTTACAAGCCCGTGCCACCCCAGCCCTCCCCCTCAAGCCCCACCATCCCCTCAGCCCCGCTGCCGCCACTCCCAATCCTCATCCGCTCCCACTCGACAACCACCGCCGGGCCCGGACCACCTCTTACAGTCACCGTCACCCAACACGCTCTCCTCAGGACGGGCTCTCTTCAGAACCCCAGTTCCTGACGTCCTCGGCTCGTTCCCGCCAGCAGAATCACTCACGAGCCCACAACCCGCGCCTCACCCACGCAACCCGCCACCCGCAGAGCCCTGCTGATCTGGGACCGCCACCGCAGGGGGCATCCGGCTGAACAACCAGGCTCCCCCACTGACTGCCACTGAGAATCACATCAGCCCCAACCCCACTGCTCCCACCAGCAGGGCCAACCCAGCGCACTCCATTAATCAACGGCGCATTGAAGCCAGCCCGCCCCCGAGCCCCGCGCTTGGCCAGCTGAGATGCCCCGAAAGCCGGACAGGCCTAGAGGTGCGGCGACATTCCGGAGATGCCGGGTGTATGCCGCGAATACATCACGTGCCTGACGGCACTGAAGCCAATCTGCGGTCGCGACACTAGCGCCACCTCGCGCAACCATGGTGAGGGTCAACTTTCAGCGGAGGCGTAGGGCCAGCTTCAAAGACGGCGCTAGAGAAGCCTCGGTCCAGAGGCCGGACACGAACCACCCCCTGCGTCTCCTGCGAGGCGCGGTCAGCTACGCCCTCTCAGCCTCCTGCGAGGCGCGGTCAGCTACGCCCTCTCAGCCTCCGTCGAAGTTGGGCGGGCCACGACCCCTAAGTCTCCTTCGAAGTCGGCCGGCTCGGACTGACCAGAGGCGGAACTGACTGGAATCCACCGAAAGCGGTACCCGCCCCTTGCAACAGCGCACCCCCGAGCCGGACCACCGGCCCACGGGTCCACCGTGCCT
>NZ_JBEOZT010000052.1:0-44639 GCF_040298265.1 Nonomuraea sp. NPDC001636 | reverse complement strand
TCAAAACCGGCACCCTCTACGACGAGACGACCGCCTGGTCGCATCACGCAGAATCGGTTGCAGCTTGACATCTAAGCTCCTGGGATGTCTTTCGGCACCGGTCCGGCGTTCGCCGCCGCCGGGGACACGAACAGTTCGACCAGGTCGTCCAGCCGGCTGACGAGCACGGCCAGCACCAGTGCCGCGCCGCCCGCGACCGCCGCGCCGGCCGGCTGCGACCATGCCTGCGACCAGGCCTGTGACCGTGCCTGCGGGAGGGCGGCTCCGCAGGTCAGGGCCACCGCCAGGAGGCCGAGGTTGCGGGCCAGATGGCGTCGTCCCAGAGGGGCCTGCGACGTCCCGAAGCACCGGCAGGACGTGCGCACGCCGCGACGCAGGGCGCGCACGATCGCCACGCTGAACAGGCCGAGCAGGACGGCGGCGGCGGCCGACCCCACGACGGACGCGAGCGGATGAAGGACCTGCGCGGCGATCAGCACCGGGACGGCCGACTCGGCCACGACGACCACGGCCGCCGCCCAGCGGGCGGTCCGCGGGCCCGTGCGGTGTCCCAGCAGGGCGGTGAGCAGGGCTCCGGTCGCCCGTACGAACTCGGCGCGGGCCGTGCGGCCGCGGATCTTGCTCAGTGCCGACATCGCGAAGACGACACCGATCAGACACTGGCCGCCAAAAGCGACAAACTCCACCAGATTTCCTCGATGCGGAGATCAAAGCGCGCTTGCCCGCCCGGCCGGGCGGACAAGCGCTCAACGGCTAGCAGTAGCTGGAGATGACCGTGCACGCGCCGCAGTTCGTGCCGTGGACGAGGTCGTACAGCCTCTTGCCGTAGACGACCTGGCCGCCCATGGTGCAGCACATGTACCGCCACGTGCAGCCGGCCGCGGTCGCCGACGCGTCGGCCTTGGGCGCCACCCGCTCCAGCAGGCGGTCGCTGATTCTCGTGATCGTCGCGATCATGGTTCCGCTCTCCTTCACCAACTGGTCGTCAGCGAGGCCCGGGCGTGCCGTTCCTCGATGGACCACTCCATCCTGAACGGCGGATCTTGCGATTTTGTGGCGATCGCCGGTACGCGGATTCCCGCACTCTGCAGGCGCGGTGGCCTGGGACGACGACGGCCCGGCGGCAGAATGCGGCTCCCGGTACGGGAAGGAGTACGGCCGTCGTGCTCACAGGTTCCTGAGGATGACGTCCGGCGTGCCCGGGTCGTCGCCGGCCTCGATGCGGGACCGTTCGCCGGCGCTGATGAGCCGCAGGTCGTGCAGGATCGTGACGGCGTTGCGCCGGCACTCCCGGGCGCGATCCGCCGCCCCGAGCGCACGATGGACCAGGCCCAGGCCCCACCAGTGGCGCGCCTCCGTGCAACTGCCGAGGTCGTCGGCCGCGCGGTCGGCGTCCAGCGCCATCCGGAAGTAGCGCTCCGACTCCCGGTGGCGGCCCATGCGCCGATGGGCCTCGGCGACGTAGCCGAGCGCGATGGCCGTGCCCACCAGGTCCTCGATCTCCCGGGTGCCGGACAGGGCGTCGCACAAGGCCGTGACGGCCGCCTCCGGGTCGCCGCCGCGCAGGTAGGTGAGCCCGAGGTTGGTGAGCGTGATCGCCTCGCCGTACCGGTTGCCCTGGCCGCTCTCCAGATCGATCGAGAGGCGGAAGTGGCCGACGGCCTCCGCGAACCGGCCCAGCCTGCTGTAGACGACCCCCAGGCGGTCGAGCTGGGCGGCCTCCCCCCGGCGGTTGCCGGTCTGCCGGTGTTGTGCGAGTGACACCTTCAGGTGGACCAGCGCGTCGTCCAGCCGGCCGAGGTCGGCCAGCACGTATCCGAGGTCGCCGTGGGTCACCGCCCGGTGGTGGGGGTCGCCCAGGCGGTCGGCCGCGGCGGCGCCCGTCTCGCTGACCTCCCACAGCTCCCGCCACCGCCCTCGTTCGTACAGCGGGAAGAACAGCGCCGCCGACAGTGCGGTGACCAGGTCGTCGGCGCCCAGCGCCGCCGCGCTGCCCAGCACCGCCGGAAGCTGCGCGGCCTCCGCGTCGACCCACGCGTACACCTCCTGCCGGTCGCGGAAGCCCGGCCCCGCGCCGGGCGTCGCCGGACCCAGCGTCGTCCGCCACACGGCGACGGGGATCACCTGCCTGCTCGCGTCTCTGGCGACGGCCAGCCCGCTGTGCAGCGCGCGCAGGACGGCACGCCGCCGCTCCTCCGGCGGGTCGTGCTCCGCGGCGAGCTCCCGGGCGAAGAGCCGGGCCAGATCGTGCACGCAATAGCGTCCGGGGGCGGCGGTCTGCACCAGATGCGCCTCGGTGAGCTGGTCGAGCAGGTCCTCGGCGGTCGTGGCCGGGAGGCCGGCGAGGGCGGCGGCGGTGTCCACGCCGAGCTCCGTGACGCCGAGCAGGCTCATGCTCCGGAACATGCGGGCCTGCGCCGGGTCGAGATCCCGGTAGCCGACCATGAGACTGGCTCTGACCGCGCGGTCCTCCAGCTCCAGCTCCGTGAGACGCCGCCCCTCCTCGGCCAGCCTGTCCGCCAGCGTCCGCCAGGTCCAGGCGGGCCGCACCGACAGCCGGGCGGCCGCGATCGAGAGCGCCAGCGGAAGGTAGGCGCACTGCCGGGCGACGGCGTTCTGGGCCTCGGTGTCGTCCGGCCCAGTGGCGGGACCGGTGGCGGGATCGGCGGCGTGGCGGGTCAGCAGGGCGCGGCAGTCCTCCTCGGGCAGCACCTCCAGCTCGTACGGGACGCGGCCCTCCAGCGCGGCGAGCGTCCTGCGGCTGGTCACGATGACACCGCAGGTCGGGCTCGCCGGGAGCAGCGCGCGTACCTGCCTGACGTCCAGCACGTTGTCGAACACGAACAGCATGCGGCGTCCGGCGGTGCGGGACCGGAACTGGGCGGCGGCCTCGTCGACGTCCGTGGGGACGGCGGCCCGGTCCACGCCGAGCGACCGCAGCAGGCGACCGAGGGACCGCAGGGGGTCCAGCGGTTCGAGGTCGGGCGTCGAGCCGTGCAGGTTGAGGTAGAACTGCCCGTCGGGAAAATGGTGGGCGGCCTGCCAGGCGGCCTTGACCGCCAGCGCCGATTTGCCGATGCCGCCGCAGCCGGAGATCAGGATCGGCTGCGGACGCCTGCCGACCACGTCGCGCACGAGCGCGTCGATCAGCTCCGTCCGTCCGACGAAACCCGGCACCACGGGCGGCAGCTCACGGGGAGCGGTCGGCGCGCCGGTGCCGGGCCCCGCCTGCGTGCCGGACGTCCGGATCTCCACGGCGCCGTCCACTCCCTGCCGGAGCACGTGGAGCTGCGCGTCCACGAGTTCCGGGCCGGGGGACACCCCCAGGTCGTCGACCAGCCGCCGGCTGATCCCGCCGAACACCTCCAGCGCGGCGGCCTGCTCGCCGCAGCCGGCCAGCGCGATCATCAGCCGCGCGTGCGCCCGTTCGTGCAGCCGTTCCACCTGCGTGATCGCACGCAGCGGCGACAGGACGAGCTCGTGCCGGCCGAGCGACTCGGCCACCTCCGCGAACTCCAGCGCGGCCGTCACCCGCTCCGCGCTCAACGCGGACACCTTCGGATGGTTGTGCAGCGCGGGGACGTCCAGCAGCGGTCTGTCCCGCCACAGGTCCATCGCCTGCCCGAACGACACCGCGGCCGCGTCGAGCTCGGCCCTGTCACGATGTTCGCGCGCCTGGCGAACAAGCCGCCGGAATGCCAGGACGTCCACGTCGCCGTCCGCCACGGACAGCTGATAGCCGTGCTGACGGCAAATGATGAGTTTCTTGTTCCGGGCCCGGTGATGCAATGTGCGGCGAAGCTTGCTGACATGGCCGTGCACCGCTCGCACACAACCGTCGCCGGCCGCGTCACCCCATAACGCGTCGGCGATGGATTCCATCGGCACGACCTGGTTCGCGGACAACGCGAGCAACCCGAGAACGCCTCTTTGCCGTTCACCGCCCAACGCGACGAACGATCCGTGCTCCCGCACTTCGAGCGGGCCCAGTATCCGCAGCCAGACCGCCTTTGACGCCGGACCGCGGAGGGGATCGCCCGATCCGGACATGACCAGCGGGAGGACGTCCGACAGGCGGCGCAGGGTTTCGGCACGTGGGCGGCGCGTGCGGCCCTGCTCGACGTCGCGGATCACGGCGACGCTCACCCCGGACCGGGCGGCGAGTTCCTGCTGGGTCAGGCCGGCCTGTTCGCGTCGCAGCCGCAGTTCGTCACTCAGGTTCTCCATTACTCATCGCCCTCGCTGAAGAATGAGGAGTTCGAGAGCGACCCGCTGGCGGCTCGCCCCGAAGAGCTTCACCCCTCCCGTGACGAGGCGCAAGGATTGTTCCGTCTTCTCGTGTCCGGGCGGGAAACGCTCGCGGGCCGACTTACCGATCGGTCGCGGCTCTGGAACCATTGGCCGTCCCGGCGGCGCCGCCCGCGAAATCGTCAGGGCCGGGCAGCCTCAGATCGCAGCATCGGCCAGAGCCTGCAGGTGGGTGACGGGTGGGCAGCCGCCCGCGTACCCGACCCGAGATCGTCCGCGCCGACAAGGCGTACTCCGCCCGTGCGATCCGGCAGCACCCGCGCGCTCGCAGTTCCGGTGCACCATCCCCGAGCCGGCCGACAGCGGCTTGGCGGCCGCGGTGGCCGCCCGCCGTCCTTCGACGCGGCCGACCACTGCGCCCGCTCAGCCGTCGAGTGCGGCATCAACCGGCTAAACGCCACCGCAGTATCGCCACCCGGTACGACAAACTCGCCGTCCGCTATGAAGCCGCCGTCCATATCGCCGCCATCAACGACGGGCTCACGATCCTTTGGGACACCGGCCTAGCACCACACATTGACCCAGGTGGCCAGAACATAGGGGTCCAGCGGCACCACCGAGTTCGGCGGGACATAGTCCCAGTTGCCGCCGTTGTAGTAGACGGTGAAGCCATTTCCGTGTGACTGGGCCCTTGAGTAATAGTCGCGGATGGGGTGGCCGCCGCAGCCGTCGAAGTTGTAGACGCGTCCCTCGTTGCGGTTCGCAGTCAGCAATATGCAGGCGCGCCCGTAGTTGCAGGAATAATCCCAGAAGTCCCCTTGTAGTTTGGCGGAGGATTCCGCGGAGGCGCTCGCCGGTCCGGCAATGGCAAGCACGCCCATCAGGAAAAGCCCCGCCGTCACCGCATTTCTGATCCGTGACATCATGCCCCTTTCTGCTTGCCGCAAGGCTAACCCGGGCAGTCGCAACAATCAATTACGAATTCAACAGTCGGGCGGGGTCGAATGTCGGCGCCATTTCGGCATTGGGCTGCTTGATCAGCAAACTCATGTGGAGCGCGGGTGTCAAGGAGTCGTGACCCGGAGGTTCCCGGGGCAGCTAGCCGGTGACGTGTTCGCTCCAGGACGTCCTGGCCGACCCCGAATGGGCTCAGTTGCCCAAACCCGCCGACCAGCGCGGGCTGACCCCGCTGTTCTGGCAGCACGTGCAGCCCTACGGCGAGGTCCGCCTGGACGTGGCCGAGCGTCTTTCGCTCGGTGGCGCTGAGCCGACTCCGGAGGCCGGCAGCCCGAACCAGCTTCATGATCGTGACAGGGGCTGACGCGCGCACGCCGGAGTTCAAGGAGTACCTACGCCTCAAGCGCGAGCGCGAAGCCGCCGGCCTGCGCGAGATGATGGCCGCCGCCCACCCTGGCGACATCGCGACGACCGTCCACACCTCCCGCGGCCAGGCGTACGCCGACCTCGGGGACCTGGGCGACGATCCGACGCCGCCCACCGCCGTGCCGTGCGCAGCCATCCCGGCCGGCTGTGGGCTCGTCGGTGCGGCCTTCGGCGGTGCGGACGAGGTGGCGGGACAGGCCGGTGAGCTGGGTGAAGGTGCCGGCGTGGCGCCGGTCGGCGAAGTAGCCGTGGACGGTCTTCCAGGGTGGGGTTCATGCGGCAGGTGGCGCCAGGGGATGCCGGTGCGGCCGACGTGGAGGACGGCGCGCAGGTCGTGTTCGGGCCGACGGCCGATGCGCGGGCCGTTGCGGGCGCGGCTGGCGCCAGGCGGTCAGGGTGGGTTCGATCAACGCTGAGGGTGGCCGACTCTGCCGACCGGGTAACGGTGGGCTCCAGTCTCACCCTGGCCAAGGACCTGGGGCAGTTCTGGCAGGCGGCGGTACCCGGCTGAAAGGTGAGCGCACCCGCGATGTCGGTGTGACCCGCTGCGGCCAGCGCGGTGAAGGCCGCGCAGGTCGCCGCCCGACGACGCGTGGCGGCACCGGTTCCCCTTCCACGCCCGCCGCAGGCTGGGCGGCTCTCACCTGCTCGCCACCGACGTCTCCTGAAGCGTAGGGGCGGGCGCGAGGATCGAGGGGCCGATCTTCGCGCTGCTCCTGCTGCTCGCCGGTCGGTACGCGGCGCTGGACCACCCCGCGGGCCCCGGGCTCGCCCGGCTGCGGCAGGAGGTCTCCGCCTGAGCGCCGCGGACGAGGTCAGTACCGCCAGGCGTACACGCCGTCGAGGTCCGGGGTGTCCAGGGTCCACACCAGCAGGCCGCCGTCGTCGTCGAGCTGCGGCCTGATGCCCACGTACGGCAGCGAACTGATGCTGGGGATCGTCACGGTCGGCCCGCCCGCGCCCAGGTCGTAGATCTTGTACCGGGTGCGGGTGCTGCCGCCCGCGTCGTACAGCTCGCTGTAGACGACGACGCGGCCGTTCCGGTTGATCGCCTCCGGATCGACGTTCGACTTGCTGGAGATCAGGATGTCGCCCGCCACGATGCGGCCGGCGTTGACGGGCTTGATGACCAGTCCCTGGCCGCTGGTGGTCTCGGTGCCCCAGGCGTAGAAGGCGGCGATGGTGCTGCCGTCGCCGGACAGCATCGCCTTCAGGAAGTGGTCGTCCTCGGTGGCGTTGGGGTGCAGGTCCACGGTGGTGCCGCTGTTGGCGTTGTAGACCTGGAGGGTGCCGACGAAGGCGGTCAGGCTCACTCCGTACCAGACCAGGACGCCGTCCCGCGTCAGGCCGAAGTAGTTGTTGGTGTGACAGCCCGGTTTCGCGACGCAGACCGTGTCCACCCTGGTCAGCGGCTGGCCGACGACGCCGCGGTAGATGGTGGCCTCACGCGGCGGCGGGGCGTCGGTGGTGAGGCCGACGCGGACGGCGATGACCGTCCCGTCCTCGCTGAGGCGCAGCGACATCGTGTCGAAGTCCTCGTAGGCCACGCCCGGGTCCTCCACCCAGACCTGCCCGGTCCTGAGGTTCCTGACGATGATCGCCGGAGAGTTGAACGGGGCGTTCCTGTCACCGATGTAGGCGACGATCGAGCCGTCGCGGTTGGTGGCCATGCCCGTGCCCGGCACGGTGATGGGGATGTAGCTGGGGGTACGGCCGTCGCCGCCGCGCGAGACGAGGATGATCTCGCCGGTCTGGAGGTCCTTGCGTACCAGGTAGATGGCGTTGCCGTTGGGCTGGTACACCTCGTTCGGCGCGAGGTTGCTGCCGGAACGCACCGCGAAGAACACGTAGCGGCCGTCGGCCGACAGCTTGGAACCCCAGCTCCCGGCGAAGTTCATGGTGTCGGGATTGCCGTCGGCGTCCACGGCCACGTTGACGGGCGCGCCGAAGCCGATCATCGCGCGGGTGGGCATGACCGCGGTGGGCTGGGAGGCTTCGCCGTATCCGCGGAAGTTGTGGGCGTAGACCCAGATGGTGTACATGACTCCGGGCTTGAGCTGGTTCACCACCACCTGCGTTTCCTTGGTGTAGCGGGTGCCGCTCGGCGGGTCGGTGACGACGGCGTAGCCGTCAACGGGCGGGGAGCCCGGCACGGGCGCGGGGGCCGTCCACGAGACCGTGGCCTGCAGCGGGCCGGGCCGGGCCACCGCGTTCTGCGGCGGTCCCGGCAGGCAGTCGCAGATGGTGATCTCCGCCTCGGCGTACTGGGGCGGGCGGGTGCCGTTGGCGGGACTGTACGCCTGGATCGTGGCATGGCCGTACGAGGGAGAGGTGTACGTGCCGTTCTGGTCGATGGTGCCAGGACCGGTGATGACGCTCCACTGGACGGCGGTGATCTCGGGGATGCCGGTGACCTTGAAATCGAAGTCGTACGCGGTGTTGGGCCCGCCCTCGACGTGCGCGGGGTCGATCTCGATGCCGGTGAACGGGCCCGAGTGCCAGGCCGAGTACCACCAGTTGACCAGGTCGTCCTTCCTGATCGACAGGGCCTTGCCGAACAGGCTCCTGGTCTTCATGAAGCCGCCGAGCGTCAGCCCGACGCGCAGTTCCAGCCACGGGTTCTGGGTGGTGTCGGCGATGACCTGGACGTAGGGGGCGAAGCTGGCGCCGGGACCCGCGGCGCCGTAGATGTACATGACCTCCTCGAACGGGAAGCTGATCTTTGCGCCCGCGTCGCCGTACGCGATCAGCTCGGCGTGGTTCTGCCGCCCCGGAATGTCGATCTTGTCCATGCTGAGATCGCCGCCCTGGAGGGTGACCGTGGCGCCGACCTCCCGGCTGTAGCCGGCCTGGAAGGCGATGCCGAGCGAGCCGTCCACCTCGAACTGCACGTAGACATCGAACTCCGGGCAGATCAGCACCGGCAGCGGGCCGAGCTGGAGGTCGATGCAGGGCGTGCGCATGCGTCCGATCAGCCACTTCCTCTGCCACTCGGCCATCGCGCCGATCTTGCCGACCGAGTTGAGCGCGACGTTGACGCTGGCGCCGAAGTGATCGAGCTCCAGCGTCCCGCCCTTGAGGTGGATCTTGCCGTGGCCGTGCGGGGCCAGCGTCATCCACATCTCCAGCTTCCTGCCGACGTCGTCGTGCCCGGCAGGGCCCGCCTTCGTGGCGACCTCCACCACGAGCGCGCCGTCGCGCAGGCCGATGCTGCCCGGGCCGCCCGCCGCGCTCACCGGCTTGCCGTCCTGGGTGGGCCGCACGGCCCGCACGCCCGGTGCGAGCGGCGTGAACTGCACGCCTGACGCGTCCGTCACCGTGTCGAAGGCCACGTCGCCGTCGCCCACGACGTCGGGGATGGCGGCCTCCTGGGTCATCACGCTGACCAGCGCGCCACGGGTGGTCACGGCGGTGACCTTGCGGAACAGGCCGCGCGGCGTGTTCGCCGAGACCGGGGCGACCACGTACGTGCCTGCGGTCAGGCCGGTCACCTGCGCGGGCGGGGAGTCGAAGTCGAGCGTGCCGTCGGTGCCGACCGCGATCAGGCGGGCCAGCGAGGCGGCCGACAGCACGACCGGGGTGGCCTTCGCGGTCACCTTCGGCAGGACCGACTGGCTGGCCGCGCTCTCGGGGCTCGCGCCGTACTGGTTGGCGGCCCGCACGGTGAAGGTGTACGCCGTCGCCACGTCGAGGCCGGAGACGACCGCGCTGGTCGCCGTGGCCGCTGCCGTCGCCGTCGCGCCGCCGGGGCTCGCCGTCACCGTGTACGAGGTGATGGGCGCGGTCCCCGTGTCCCTGGGCGCGTTCCAGGTGACCTTCACCGAGCCGTCGGCGGTGGTCGAGGCGGTCACGCCGGCGGGAGCGACCGGAGCCCGCTGCGCCGCCGGGGTCGCGGGGCCCGCGGTCTCGGCCTCGCCCGTGCCCGCGGCGTTGCGTGCAGCGACGGTGAACGTGTACGCCGTCCCGTTCGTGAGCCCGGTGAACGTGGCGACCGTGGTCGCGGCGGGTGTGTCCAGCGTGAGCCCGCCCGGCTCGGCCGTGAGGTGGTATCCGCTGATCGCCGCTCCGCCGTCGGGCGGCTCCGCCCACTGGATCTCGACCTTCTGGTCGAGCGCGACCACCGACAGGACGGGCGGCCGCAGCGGTGTCGTGGCGGGCGCGGGGGTGACGGGCTGCGAGGGTGCCGAGGGCGAGCCGCTGCCCGTGCCGTTCACGGCGGTGACCACGAACGTGTAGGCCGTGCCGTTCGTCAGCCCGCCGACGGTCGCCTGGGTCGCGTCGGCGGCGGCCTCCACGGAGACGTTGCCCGGCGAAGCGGTGACCGCGTACTTGACGATGCCCGCCGTGCCGGTGTCCGGCGGGCTCCAGTCCACCTTCACCGCCGCGTCACGCGCGGTCACCGCGGTGATGAGCGGCGTGCCGGGGGTGCGGGGGGCGGCGGGGGTGACCGGCTCGGAGGGGGCGGAGGCGGGCGAGGTGCCTGCCGCGTTCCTGGCCGTCACGGTGAACACGTACGCGCTGCCGTTGGTCAGCCCGCTCACGTGCACGGAGGTGGTGGTGGAGCTGACTCGGGCGCCGCCGGGCGAGACCGTCACCGTGTACGTGGAGATCGACGCGCCGCCGTCGGCCGGAGCCTTCCACGCCACGTCGGCGCCGCCGTCGGTGGGCGAGGCGGTCACCGAGGAGGGAGCGTCCGGCGCGACGGGCGCCTTGAAGTAGGCGTAGGTGTCGACGGACAGGGCGATCGCCGCGGTGGCGGTGTTCCTCACGACGAAGGTGCCGTTCGTGCCGAGCCTGACCGGTACGACGTTGGCCCAGAAGTCGTTCGCCTGGAACGCGATCGAGCCGCCGCCGGGGATGCTCGACTGCCCGGTGGGGAACAGCCGCAGCAGGCCGCCGACCGTGCTCTTGGCCGACACGTCCACGACGACCCCGCTGACCCCGGACGCCGGCACGCCTGCCTTGCCGAGTGGCGCGACGGTGTAGTCGGCGCCTGCCGCCACCGACACGTTGGTCACGATGCGCGCGGGGGCCAGCGGCGTCAGCGCGGAGGTGGCCGCCGCGGCGGCGGGAGCGGCGAAGTAGCCCGCCACGTCCGCGTACACGGTCAGGGCCGCCGCGCCCGCGTTGTTGATGGTGATCTTCCCGTCGGGTCCCGGCGCGACGATCACCAGGTTGGACAGGAAACTGCTCGGCCGGTAGTCGATGTTCGACCCGGCCGGGGCCGCCGAGCCGGACGGATAGGCCGTCACCCGCCCGCTGCCCGTGCTCTTCACGATGAGCGTCAGCGCCACGAAGGCCACGCCACCGGCCGGGATCCCGCCCACGCCGACCGCCGCGTACGAGGCGGTGGAGTTGGCCGGGACGCTCTGGTTGCCGATGATCCGCGAGGTGTTGAGCGGCACGTACGACGCCCCGGCCGAGGCCGCCGCGGCGGAGGTGGTGTAGCCGTGGATGTCCAGGTAGACGTTGACCGCGGCCGTACCGGTGTTCTTGACCTTGACCGAGCCGTCGGTGCCTGTCTTGACCATGAGGAGGTGGTCGTCCCACACGCCCGAGCGGTACCGCGCGCCCGTCACCCCGGGGGCGGCGCTCAGCTCGGACGGGTAGACCACCACGGCGCCGGCCGCGCTGGCGCCTTTGGCCGCGACGTTGACCGCGACACTGGCCACACCGGACGCGGGAACGGTGCCCACGCCGGTCACCTTCACCGTCGATGTGGCGCCCGCGGCGATGGCGATGTTGGAGAGAACCCGTACCCGCGCGCTGAAGTACTGCCCGGGGCCAGGAGCCAGGGCGGCTGCGCTCGCTACCGTGGTGTCGGGCCCTGGAGGCTCGAAGGTGCCCGGGGACGCGGCGGCGGGCCGTGCACCCAGCGCTGGGAGCGCTCCGAGGAGCAGGACCAGGGAGAGCAGCAACCGCTTGATCACTTCAGCCTCCACAAGCGAGAAGTCATCAGGACATTAGGTGCTGCTGTTCATTCGGAATATGGCTAAATAGTGAGCTTTGTGGGGTAAGCGGGACAAATGGGGAAAGATACCCACCGTATGACGTCCCAGCCCGCGGGCCGACCAGCAGCGCCGCAGGCGGAGCCCACCACCACATCGACCGTGGAGGCCGCAGGTCAGGCGAGCGAGAACAGTGGCCGGGGAGAGCGTCGGTTGGGGACGGTGGCGCCGGTGGTAGGCGGCTCACTCCGCACCTGATGGCCCGTCTTGGCGCCAGCTCGGCGAAATGCAAGACGATGGCCTTGACACCTGCTGCGGCTTCGTCGAGTCCGGTCAGAGTGATTGCGAAGGTGCGTACCGACCGCGCTTGTCGGTCAGTTGTGACAGCGATCGGTCTGAGCGGAATCGATGTCGGTGAGAATGAGCAGCACTACATGGAGTACGGCGTGGGCCCCGCACGATCGAGCAGGCTCTGGCCTCGGCCGTGGCCCATCCCGCGTCAGCCGCTGCTGCCTCGCCGGTCCCGGCTGGAACATGTCACGTAAAGTTCCCCGGGACCGGAAGCATTTCTGGGTCAGCTTGCGGCGCGGTCGCCGAGCGGGCGGCGGCGCAATGCGGGGTCGGTCAGGGGAGCGGGGCTCCAGAGACCGACAGGGTGGTAGACATTGGTGCCGGGCGGCACGAGCTCGTCGATCCGGTCGAGCACGGTGTCGTCGAGCACCAGCGAGGCGCCCTTCAGCAAGCCCTCCAGCTGCTCCATCGTGCGCGGGCCGAGGATGACCGAGGTGACCGCCGGGTGTGCGGCGACGAAGGCGACGGCCAGCGCCGGCAGGGTGCAGCCGAGCTCGTCCGCCAGTTTCACCAGCTCCTCGACGATCTCCAACTTGGCTGCGTTGACTGGGATAGACGGGTCGAACCGCTCTGGCGCTCGCGCGGCGCGGCCCTGCGACATGTCGACCTGCTGCCCCTTGCGGTAACGGCCGGTCAGAAACCCCCAGCCCAGCGGACTGTAGGTGAGCACGCCCATGCCGAGCCGCTGCGCCGTGGGAAGGACGTCGCCCTCGATGCCGCGGGCCAGGATGTTGTACGGCGGCTGCTCGGTGCGGAACTGGTACAAGCCGCGCTGCCGGGCCACATGATAGGCCTCAACCGTCTCGTGCGCCGGGAAGGCCGAGCTGCCGAAGGCCCGGATCTTGCCCTGCCGTACCAGATCGGTCAGTGCGGAGAGGGTCTCCTCGATGTCGGTCCGGTGGTCGGGGCGGTGGATCTGATAGAGGTCGATCCAGTCGGTGCGCAGCCGCTTGAGGCTGGCCTCGACCTCGCGCATGATCCAACGCCGCGAGTTGCCGCTTCGGTTGGGCCCCTCCCCCATCTGGAAGTGCACCTTGGTCGACAGCACCACCTCGTCTCGCCGGCCCTGCAGCGCCTTGCCCACGATCTCCTCGGACTCGCCCGCCGAGTACATGTCGGCGGTGTCGACGAAGTTGATCCCGTGGTCGAGAGCGGTGTGGATGATGCGGATGCTGTCATCGTGGTCGGGGTTGCCGGCCGAGCCGAACATCATAGTGCCGAGGCAGTGGGTGCTGACCTCGATGCCAGTGCCGCCGAGGATGCGATATCTCATACTTCAGAACCGTAGAACCTAGAGCCAACTCTAGGTCAAACTGGGCCACATGTCGGGTTTGAGCATCGGCCAGGTCGCCGAACGCACCGGGCTCAGCGTGCACACACTCCGGTTCTACGAGCGGGAGGGGCTGCTGGCCCAGCCGGTACGGCGGGGCACCGCAGGGCACCGGGTCTACAACGAGGGTGACGTCGCCTGGCTGGGCGTGTGCATCCGGCTGCGGGCCTCCGGCATGCCTCTGACCGACATTCGGCGCTATACCGAACTCGTCAGGGCGGGCCAAGGCAACGAGGTGCAACGGCTGGAGGTGTTGCGCGAACATCAGGAACGTGTGCTCGCCCAGATGCATGAACTCGACGAGTGCCTCAAGCTGATCAGCCACAAGGTGGCCATCTACGAAGGCCGTCTGGGTTTGCGGGACAACGTCACAGATTGTGCGCCCTGAGCCCATTGGGGGCAAGAAGACCCGCGTAGGCCCGACGGGGCTGCTACGTCTCATCGACGAAATCAGGTCAGGTGGACGACGCCTTTTCCGGCGATGGCTTCGACCAGGCAGTGGGATGCGCCGTTGGTCTCGACCATGCGCGCGTGGTGCATGTGCGATCGCACGGGCCATCTTGGCGTGGATCCGCGGAACTGGAGCGCAGGTCCGTGGTGGTGGGCATCAGATCGGCTTGCACGTGGGTGTCAGGACGACGCGGCCGAAGACCTCGCCGGCATCCATCCGCCGGTGGGCGTCTGCTGCCGCTTCGAGCGGGAGCACGGCGTGGACGACGGCACTGAGGTCGCCCCGCGCCGCGGCTTCGAACTGGTCGGCGCGTACCCGGGCCAGGTCGGCTCGCGGCACCGTGTCCAGACTGAAGGTCGCGACCGACACCGACTGCCGGAACCGGCTCAGCAACGCCGATCCGAAGTCCGCCGGGGGAGGCCCGGCGACGAGGCCGACCAGCACCAGTCGACCATGGGGTGCGAGCCGCGCGAGGAACGAGGGCAGCGCCGGCCCGGCGACGATGTCGACGATCACATCGAAATCGGCCGGCTCGAGGCCGCGCGTGCTGTTCCCCTCACGGTCGAGCACGTGTGTCGCGCCGTGCTCCATCAGCCGCTCGCCCCGCCCGGCTGACGACGTGGTCACCGCGACCGCCCGTGCGCCGGCTCGGGCCGCGATCTCGACGGCTGCGATGCCGATGCTGCCGCCCGCGCCGCGTACCAGCACGGTGTCGTCCTTGGCGAAGTGCGCCTGCCGCAGGGCGAAGTGCGCCACCGGGGCCGCGCTGCCGAGCGTCACCGCGTCCACGGGCGTCAGGCCGGGAGGAAGGGGCGTGACGTGCTCGATCCGGGCGACCGCGTGCTCGGCGTAGCCGCCGGAAAGGCCGGTGAACGCCCAGACACGTCGGTTGAGCCACGACGCCTCGACACCTGCTCCCACGGCCGTGATCGTCCCAGCCACCTCGCTTCCCGGCACCAGACCGTCGCCAGGCATGGCCGGGCCGAGCGCGCCCAGCGTGCCGCGCCGGATCACCGCGTCGACCCCGCCGACCCCGATCGCCGCGGTCTGGATGACGACCTCGCCTGCGCTTGGGCTGGGGACCGGGACATCGACGACCTCCATGCCGTCCGGGCTGCCGAAGGTACGGATCGAGACTGCTCGCATGCATCGCTCCCTGGCTGGTTCGAGCCGATTGGCTCCCGTACGATCGAACGTAACGGACGCATGCGTCCACTTGCCGTTGTGAGAGAGATTGCCGGAAAGATGACTCACCTGCTGCGTGTCGACGCGAGGGAAAATCGCGACCGTGTCCTCGCCGCGGCCCGGGAGCTGTTCGCGGAGTCCGGGCTGGAGGTGACGATGCGACAGATCGCCCGGCGTGCGGACGTCGGGCCCGCGACCCTGTACCGCCGGTTCCCGACGAAGCAGGACCTGGTGCTCGAGGCGTTCGAGGACGAGCTCGCCGAGTGCGGCTCGATCGTCCACGACGGTGCCGCCGACCCGGATCCGTGGCGCGGCTTCTGCGACGTCGTCGAGCGCATCCTGCTCCTCAACGCGCGCAACCAGGGCTTCACGGACGCGTTCATGTCGGCGCACCCCGACGTCGTCGACTTCGCGGCACACCGCGAGGAACTGGGCCGTGTCGTCTGGACCATCATCCGCCGCGCGCAGGCTGCGGGTCGGCTACGTCCGGACTTCGTGTTCGATGACTTCGCCGTCATCCTCCTCGCCGGCCGCGGACTCACCGCCGCACCCGCCTCTACGCGCGACGCAGCAGTACGCCGTTTCGCGGCTTTCGTCATCGACGGCCTCCGCGTCGCCGGCACCCAGGCCAGGAGCGCCGCGGGAGAAGGAAGCTCCAGACCACGACCACACCCTCGATCGTGAAGAGCTGCTTCACGCCGTAGCCGGCGAAAGTCGCGATTCGGGGGCACCGGGGGTGGGCCCTGAAGCATGGCGAAGGTGCCGGACGGCGGCGAACATATCGGTGTGAGCCGGAGTCCGGCCGCTGTTCTGGCCACCGTCGCACTGATGGCGACGGTGGCTCTGGTCCGGCGGGCCCTGAATCCAGCCGACCAGGTCAACCTGGCCGATCTGGCTGCGGTCGCGATCGCCCCAGCCCTGGCCGCGGCCACCGTGGTGACGTGGGCCAAGCGCCGCAACAGCGCTGATGGCCGCTCGGCGGCGAAACGTTCGCAATGCCAGCGAGGTGGGAGAGCTCATGGGACGCATGCTCGTCATCAACAGCCTCAGAGTGCGACCGATCGATCACCGTGACGGCCGTCGTTCGTTCACCGTCGTATGGCCGGACGGCGCTGTTCATGATCCCGCGGACCGGTTCCTGCACTGGGCCGGCGGCGAGCCAGACAGCTGACCGGTCGATCATGAGAGGTCTGCCAGTCAGAGGTTCGCCGACCGGGCCATGGGCGCGACGGCGACGGTCCCGCCGGTCATGACCTCGTCGCGTCGCGGGCACCGTCCCTGAGCTCTTCGGCGCGGCCGGGGACATCGTCGGGCCTGGCATCGCCGGAGTTCGGCCGCCGTCCGGCGCTCCACGGGGATGAGCCGGCATCGGGCGTGACCGGCAGCATCGCGTCTCGGGCGTCGATCGCCTGCTCAGGCAGAGGACGGACGCAGGCCGCAGCGGCGCAGGCGGTCAACGTCAGGATGACCAGTGCCGCCGTCGCGCCGCCTGGTCCCCGGTCGAACAACCCGCCCACCGCGATGCCGCCGGCGAACGCGACCAGGCCCGACAGGAACGTCTGCACGCCCAGGTAGGCCCCGAAACGCGTCGGCGGGGCGAGCCGGGCGATCGTCTGGAAGACCGCCGGCTGCAACAGTCCGTCGGCGAGCCCGTGCAGCACTGCCACCAGCACCAGGCCCGTCAACCCGGCGCCCGCGCCGGCCGCCAGCAGCAGATGGCCGCCAGCGGCGAGCAGCAGTCCCGCGCGCAGCACGTGCGGGCGGTCGGCGCGGCCGGGTACCGCGCACCACGGCTGGACCGCGGCCGACACCATGGCGAGCACGCAGGAGAACACGGTGACCGCTGTCGCGTCCGCGCCACCGAGCGGTACGACCACCGACGACTGGTCGGTCAGCAGCATGGCGGGCGCCGACACGGCCGCGAACCCGATGAAGACCCGGTCCCGCAGTACCGTTCGCACCCCGGAGACGACCCCGTGCGGCACCCGTACGCGCGGGACGTGCCGCAGGAGTGAGAACAGGTACGCCGCCACGCCCCACAGCGCCGCCGCCGTCAGCGCCACCAGCCAGTAGCCGACGTTCAGCAGCGCCAGCCCGAGCACCGGGCCGGCCACCGCCGCGACCTGCAACGTCATCGCGTACGCCGCGTATCCGCGCGCCCTTCGCCGTTCGGCGAGCCCGGCCAGCAGCGACTGCGCCGCCGGGTGGAACAGCGCCCCGCCCGTGCCCAGCAGGACCACGGCGACGATCAGCCAGGGCAGGCTGGACACAGTGCCCAGCAGGGCGAACCCGGCCGCGCGCAGCAGGCACGCCAAGATCCCCATCCGCACCGGGCCGAGTACGTCCACCAGCGCGCCGACCGGCAGGGAGAGCGTGTGCTGCACGAGATTGCGCAGCGCCAGCACCAGGCCGATCCCTCCGGCGGCCAGTCCGAGGTCGGCTCGCAGGTGCAGGACGACGTGCGCCATGGCCGCGAAGTAGCCCAGCGAGATGGCCGCCTGAACGGTGACGACCACGGTGACCGTGCGACGGTCACCGTGGTCTGCGGGGGAGACGGTCACGCCGCGGGCAGGACGTTCAGCCGGTACAGCAGTTGACGGGCGAGCGTGGCGCGCTTGGCGGCGTCGGCCTCCTTGGCGATGTCCATGTTCAGCGCGAAGGTGTACAGGCGTCCGCCGCGCTCGACCCAGCCCGTCCACCAGCCGGTGCCGGGGTTGGGGGCGTTCTGCCAGCCTGACTTGGCGTACAGGGTGTACCCGTTCTTCTTCTCCATCAGGATCAGGTCCTGGACGGTACGCTGGTTCGCGCGGGAGGCGGGCAGGCGCAGGGCGGCCAGCCGTTCCATGAACCGGGTCTGCTCCACCGCCGAGATCTTCAGCGGGCCGTCCAGCCAGAACCGGTCGACCACGGTCCCGGTCTGCTGGTTGCCGTAGCCAAGCCGGTGCAGCCACTGACGTTCGCGCGTGAGGCCGATGCGGCGGGCGATCACCTGGAACGCCGCCGCGTTGGAGATGCGTACGGCCTCCCGCATGGTCATGTCCTTCTCCCACTCGGGAAACGGCTGCGGCGTGCCGTCCCAGGGGATCACCTCGTCGGGGCTCTTGACCACGCCCGTCTCCAACGCGACGAGCGCGTGCGGGACCTTGAAACTGGACGCGGGCACCATCGGCGTCTCCGCGCGCCGCCGGTCCACCATGGTCGTCGTCTTGGACGACACGTCCAGCAGCGCGAACGTGCCCCGCACCCCGGCCGTGTCGAACACCGTACGCAGGTCGTCACGCACGGTCGTTCTCGGGCGTACCTCGGTGGCCGTGGCGGTGGGTGAGGCGGTGGCCGCGTACGAGGGAGCGCCGAGGAGGGTGAGTGAGGTGAAAACGATGACGCCCAGCCCGGAACGGAGGGCCTGGGGGATTGCCTTCTTCATGCGCAGAGGAGATCACGGGACATCTGAACTGTCCAATATCGATATCAATGGACGACCGATATTCGAATCCGTATACCCGCTGGCAGAGAAGCCGCCGACGGTCCGGTCGATGGTGTCCATGGCTTTCGGGTCGCGTCGAAGGTCAGCGGTCCTGATCCGAGCAGAGCTGAGCGTGCAGGGTATGCAGGGCCCATCGTTCCCAGCGGTCGCGCGGCCAGCCGCGCTCATGGACGAACAGCAGGTACAGCTCGGGGCTGAGCAGGCCGAAGAGCAGGTCGGCAGCCTCCTCCGCCGGCACCTCCGCCCGGGCGCCGGGCTTGCCGACCAGCGCCTCGGCCGCCCTCTGCTGGACGACGTACCGCGGGTTGACGTCGTGGGGCCACAGCGCGGCGACCTCGGGGTCGCTCGCGGACGCCCCGTCCAGCATCTTGCCGATGGGCGCGACCCGCTCCAGAACCGAGGTCGTGCCCGTGACGTAGGCGCGCAGCATGTCGGGGGCGGTGCCGGCGGCCAGCGCGTCGACGTACCAGGGCCGATCCATGGTGGCCACCGGCTCGTCGTCGCCCGCGATCGTCACGTCGACCAATTCCTTCAGCAGGGCGCGCTTGTTGCCGAAGACGAAGTAGATCGTCTGCACCGCGACCCCGGCTTTCGTGGCGACGTCCTGCAGGTTCGTCGCGCCGTAGCCGGCCTGCACGAACAGCTCCAGTGCCGCCTGGAGGATGCGCCCGCGGGTCTCCTGCGCCTTCTGCGCCCGTTTGCTGGTCGGCTTGACATGGCTCATGGCTAAAGTCTATCTCTAGATTCAGTCACTAGAAGTCAACTCTAGAGAGCAGGTCTAGCGATGTCGGCCATCACTATCACCCGTTTCCAAGCCGACCCCGCCGACGCACCAGAGCGGCCTTCCCCGGGCTCACCGGGGCGCGCCTGGGCCGGATCGACGGCTCCACCTGGGGCGGCATCCGGCGCTGGGAGTCCGCCGACAGCCTGCGGGCGGCCCGCCAGGCCGTACCGGGCAATGCCGAGGCCGCCGCGGCCTTCGCGCTGACCCGCGAGAGCACCGTCGAGGACATCGACGTCCTGGACGAGCACTGATGACCTTCCCGGCCCCCGCCCGGGGGCCGGGACCACACCCCTGATCGAGGAAAGACATGATCGAGATTGACGCGCTGACCAAGGTGTACGGCGCCGCCCAGACCCGGGCGGTCGACGAGGTGTCCCTGCACATCCCCGCCGGATCGGTCTTCGGATTCCTGGGCCCCAACGGCGCCGGCAAGACCACGACCATCAAGATGCTGGCCGGACTGCTGACCCCCACCTCAGGCCGGGCCCGGCTGGGCGGCTTCGACGTCGCCCGGCAGCGTTCCTCCGCGATGGCGCAGTTCGGCGCCGTGCTGGAGGGCTCCCGCAACGTGTACTGGAGCCTGTCGGCCTGGCAGAACCTGATGTACTTCGGCCGGCTCAAGGGGCTGCGCAAGGCCAGGGTCGCCGAACGCGCCAAGGACCTGCTGACCGATCTCGGCCTGTGGGAACGGCGCAACGACAAGGTCGGCGGCTTCTCCCGCGGCATGCAGCAGAAGGTCGCCATCGCCGCCGCCCTGATCGCCGACCCGCCGATCGTGCTGCTGGACGAGCCCACCCTCGGCCTGGACGTCGAGGCCACCCGTACCGTCAAGACCTGGATCGCCGAGCAGGCCCGCGAACTCGGCACCACCATCCTGCTCACCACTCACCAGCTGGACGTGGCCGAGGAGCTGTGCGACCGGATAGCCGTCATGCGCCAGGGAAAGCTGGTGGCCGACCTGCCCACCCGCGAACTGCTGGCCCGCTTCCGCGAACGCGACCGGTACGAGATCCGCGTCGAGGGCGCGCCGCCGCCCGGCTTCGACGCCATCACCGACGAGGGGGGCACCACGATCAGCGTGCGGGTGAGCGATCCGAGCGAGGTGTACGAGGTGGTCGAGCGGCTGCGCGCGCAGGGAGCCGTCCTGGAGTCGCTCACCCAGGTCCAGCCCGATCTGGAGGACGTGTTCCTCGCTCTGGTGAACGAGCCGTCCCATGCCTGAGGTCCTGCGCGCCGAGATCGGCAAGGGCCTGCGCGTCCAGCTCGCCCACCCGGTCGGACATGTGATCACGCTGCTGATCAGCACCATGATGTACCTCGGGCTGCAGTTCGTCCTGGGCCAGGGCGAACTGCGCCAGGACCTGCTACCGCGAACGCTGGTCGCGATCGGCGGCTACTGGTTCCTGCAGTACGCCGGCCTGGTGATGGTGGCCGACCTCATCGAGGAGAAACGGACGGGGACCTACGCCCAGTCCCAGATGAGCACGGCGCCGCCGTGGCTGCCGATGCTCGGACGGCTGATCACCGCCTCGATGTTCGGCCTGGCCGTGGCCGCCGTCGCCGCCCTCGTCCCGGTGCTGGCGGCCGGGATCGTCATCCCCCTCCGCTGGGCGGCGCTCCTGCCCGCCGCGCTCCTGGGCATCAACGCGCTGGCCTTCACCTTCCTGCTGGCCGCCCTCGCCCTGGTCTCCCCGATGATCGGCGCCCTGCAATCGCTGTTCACCTCGCTCGTGCTGCTGCTCAACGGCTCGTTCCTGCCGCTGGCCCTGTATCCGGACTGGCTGGCCGCGGCAGCCAGGGTCCTGCCCACCACGCTGGGCATCGAGGCGCTCGCCGACACGCTGTTCGAGGGCCGGACGCTGACCCAGCTCTGGACCGGCGGCACCCTGCCGTGGTTGCTCGCCCACACCCTCGCCCTCACCGCCGTCGCCGGTCTGCTCTTCGCCCGCAACCACCGCCGAGCCCTGGAGTCGTCATGACCTTCGTCCTCGGATTCGCCGCCGAAGTCCGCAAGGGACTGCTCAACCTGCTCGCCGGATGGCGCGAAGCCCTGCTGGAGATGATCACATTCCCGCTGTTCTACCTGCTCATCGTGCTGTTCATGGGACGCGGACAGCTGCGCCAGGACCTGCTGCTGCCGGTGCTCCTCGGCATGGTGGCGCTGACCTTCATCCACGAGCAGGTCAACCGGGTGTTCTGGAGCTACCTGGGTGACATCCAGTCCGGCGTGCTGGAACAGACCTACCTGACCCCGCTGCCCTCGGCCGCGAGCATCCTCGGCCGCCAGGTCGCCGCCGTGGTCTCCGCCGTGCCCACCGCGCTGGCCGTCCTGGCCACCGGCGCCGTCGCCATCACCGTCCAGGGCGGGCGCCTGCCCTTCGACGCGCAGGTGATCGTACCGTTGGCCGCCATCGTGCTGGGCACCTGCGGACTCGCGCTCATCCTGTGCGGGCTGACCCTGGTGTTCAAACGCATCGAGATCATCACCCAGCTGTCCGTGGCCCTCTACGCCATCGCCGGCGGCACCCTGGTCCCCCTGGCCGCCCTGCCCGACCCGATCGCCTTCCTCAGCCGGCTCCTGGTCCCCATCGCGCCCGGCATCGAGGCGATGCGCGACATCCTGCTCGGCGGACACTCTCTGGCGGCTCTCCCCACGGGCTGGGGGCTCGGCTGGCTGCTGGCCCAGCCGCTGCTCATCACGGCCGCCGGGGTCATCCTGTTCAACCGGCTGGAAAACCTCGCCCGGCACCGGGGCACCCTCGGCCGGTACTAGGCCAAGAACCCGAAGGAAGAGAGCAATCGACGTGAACGTGTTCCTGTGGGTGGTCCAGGCCGTCCTGGCCGCCGTATTCCTCCTGGCCGGGGCCATGCACGCCACTCAGCCCAAGGAGAAACTGCGTCCCATGGCGCCCTGGGTGGAGGACTTCACCCTCACCCGGATCCGGCTGATCGGTGGGGTCGAACTGCTCGGCGCCGTCGGCCTGATCCTGCCCGCCGTCACCGGCATCGCCTCGATCCTCACCCCGCTCGCCGCCACCGGCCTGGCCGTCACCATGCTCGGCGCCGTCGCCACCCACGCCCGCCGCAAGGAGCCGGCGGCCATCGTCGTGAACGTGGTGCTGCTGGCGCCGGCCGCGGTCATCGCCTGGGCCCGCTTCGGCCCCTACGCCTTCTGACCTGACCACTTCGACGGCCGCCGCCGCGGCCGGAACCCTGGGAACCCCGAAACGCCCTGAGGACGAAGACGGTCGTGACAACACGGGCCACGGGCCCGTACGGGCGGGGATCCCGTGGTCGCGGCGCGCGACGGACAGCGGTGGAGCAGAGAGGGGGCGGACAACGGGTCCGGCGTGGTGCGGGAGACCTCGGGCACGTTCTGTATCGACCCCGCTGACAGCGGCACCGAGGTCTCCATGGAGGACCCGGAGGCGTTGTCGGGAACGAGCTGCCCATGATGCCTTGCGCGTCGGCGCGCTGCTCGTTGATGTGGACCGTGCGGCAACTGGTGGCCGAGAGCTGGAGCATCATCGGCGACCGGCTCGGCCGGATCGCCCAGTATCTGCGGGCTCTGACGTCGAAGGGCGACTCTTCAGGGTTGGCGGCGGCTGCGGTAGGCGGCGGTCTTGGCGCGAGCCGTACATGCCGCGCTGCAGTAGCGACGCGAGGCGTTGCGGGTCAGGTCGATGTAGACCGCCTCGCACTGGTGCGCCGCGCACGGTCCGAAACGATCGGGGCCGTAGCCGTCCACGATGAGGGCGAGCGCCGTGGCGAACTCGCCGCCCATGGCCTCCACCGGGGTGCCACCCGAACCGTGGAAGTGCAGGTGGAACGGCTGACCGACGTCCTCGGCCAGGTACGGTTGCGCGCCGTATTTGCGGATCATGGCGTTGATGCGGGCGGCCTGGTCCGCCGGATGCTCGGCCAGCAGCGCCTGCCGCAGTTCGGCGCCCAGCTCGGCCAGGCGCCGCCCCGCGTCCGGGACCGCGCGCAGGGCCGCACCCGCGTGATCACTGAGCTGGGCGGCGAACGTCAGGGCCAGGTCCTCGCCTGCCGGTGGCTGCACCGAAGCGCCACCCCGCCAGCGCGCCGTGGCCAGGTTGACCAGCTCGGCGATCAGCGGAGCCTGCCGGGTTACGTTACAGGCTATTTGCACTTGACTAGTAACACCCCTTCTGTGTGTCATAGGCAAAATCCAGTTAGATAGTAACGGAGCCATCGGCCTTGCTCACGCCCTATCGACGCCTGCTCGCCCAGCCTGGCGTCCCACACCTGCTCGTCACCGGGTTCATCGTCAAGCTGGGCACGCCCGTGCTCAGCCTCGCGCTGCTGCTGGCCGCCGTCGACCGGCTCGGCTCGTACGCCGCCGCCGGCCTCGTCCTCACCGGACACGCGCTGGCCCTGGCCCTGTGTGCGCCACTCGGCGGACGCATCGCCGACCGGTACGGCCCCCGCCCGGCCCTGACCGGCTACCTGACCGCCCACGCCGTCGCCTACGGACTCCTACTTCTGGCCCCGCCCGCACTGATGATCGGCGCCGCGGTCCTGCTCGGCGCCACCACCCCGCCCGCCGGATCGGTCGTCAGAGGCGCGTGGCCACGCCTCGTCCCCGCCGCCTCCCTGCCCGCCGCCTACGCGGTGGACAATGCCGTCAACGAGCTGACGTTCATCGCCGGACCCCTGCTCGTGCCGGTCCTGACCCTGGCCGTTCCGGCTCGCGGCGTGGTGGCCGCCGCCGGCGCCGCCGTCCTGCTCGGCACCGCGCTGCTCCTGGTCTCCTCCGCGGTACGGCGAGCAGCGCCCAGCCCACCGAGCAGGTTCCGCCTGGCCGGGCCGCTCACCCACCGGCCTACGGTCCTGCTGCTGGCCATCGCCGCCTTCGGCACCTTCACCTTCGGCTGCCTGCGCATCGCCACGGTCGCCTCGGCCACCACCTTCGGCTCGGCGGCCGCCGCCGGTGTGCTGATGGGCCTGCTGTCGGCCGGCGCCCTCCTCGGCACCCTCGGGTACGGCGCGCGCAGCCGGCCCGTCACCGGCCGGCGCGTGCTCGTCCTGCTCTCGCTCGCCGAGGCGGCCGTCCTGCTCGGGGGAGGATGGGCGTCCGGCTTCGTGACGCTCGCCGTACTGGTCACCTTGATCGGGTTGGTGACGGGGCCGCGCGACGCGGTCGTGCCGGCCCTGCTCGCCGACCACGCCCCCGCCGAGTACCGCACCGAGGTCTTCGCCTGGCTCAACACGTTCATGTGGGCCGGCTACGGTCTGGGCACCGCCGTAGCGGGCCAGCTCACCGGTCCCCATGACACCGGCGCCCTCGCCTTCATCGCCGCCGCGGCCGCAGCCGTGGCCGGCGCGATCCTGGCAGCCGTCGCCACCCGGACCGCCTCGCCCCTGCCGACACCCACCGCGGTGCCGGCCGAAGAGCTTTCCCGTGAATCCGATCACGTAGCTGACAACTGAGACCCGGACAGGGGGCGGTGGCCGGAGCCAGGAAGCGCAGTCCGTCGGTCTGAAGCTGGGGCAGGCGGGCGCGCCGATCGTGGCGCGCTGGATTCAGCACGGTGGCCAGCCGGTCGAAGGCCCGGTAGCAGCGGCGGGAAGAGGCGGGCATCTGGTGAACATCTTCGGCCTTGATGTCGGGCAGGCCGAGCCGGTGGCGTGCGGCGGCGGCGCAGGTTCTGCTCGGCGCCCACGACCGTAGTCTCACCACCCAGACCAACCAAGCGCAGATCGCCGCGCTGGCCGTCGTCTTGTCGATCGTGGTCAGACGTCGCGGGAGTTGTAGCCCTGGAGGTGGGAGCCGCTCCCGAAGGACGGATTGGTGATCGGCTCGAGATTCCAGGCGACGATGCGGTGCGGTCGGATGCGCAGGGCCTCGTGGTCGAAGGCCGGGTGGAGCGGTGGGTCCAGGAAGACGATCTCGGCGTGACCACGCAGTTCGATGCCTCGGCCAGTCTGGCCGAGGGCGTTGGGCGTCGGTGACTGGTCGTCAATGACGAGGGAGACCCGGGGGTCGGCTAGGACGTTCTTGTACTTGCGGCTCTTGCTCAGCTCCGGGCCGCCGATCTGGACGGTCTCGGTTGCGGGGTCGAACCAGATCGCGACCGGCTGAGAGTGGGGAGACCCGTCGGGGCCGAGGGTGGCCAGGCGGCCGAGCTCCTGCTCCGACAGGTATGCGAGCTCCGAGTCAGTGAAAATCATGGCAGCAGTCTGCGACCTCAACCGTGCTTCAGGTCAAGCGATCCGACCAAGCACACCGCGGGTTCGACCGCATTGCGGAACTCAGGGTTCAGCTTGCCTTCCAGACCCGCGGGGCAAAGAGCCCGCGAGCCGGCGGAGCGGTTCGGACAGGTGCTGGGCCAACCACAGGGAGCGGTCATCGATGACGGATTCAGACCGGCGCCGGGCCCGGGGTTGACGCGCTTCTCGACCAGGCCGACGCCGCACGTCAAGCGGTCAGGTGCGCACTGCCTGGCGGGCTGAGGACGCCGCGCGCGCGAGCATCCGTGCAGGAGCTCGCCCGGTACTCCGACGACCTGCGCAAGGCCGGGTACCGCGTCGAGCCTGACGCTGACGATGATCAGGTGCTGCTGGCGCGGGAGTCCTCCTGATGGCGTCCTCGCCAGCGCGTGGGGTGGAGGTCAGCGGGGACGGCGGCGCTGGACGGGGTCGGCTTCGGCGGTGATGCGCGCGGAGGTCTCCTCGCCCAGGCGCACGTAGCGGCCGAGGCTGGCCAGGTGCTGGTTGCGGCTCTTGGCCTGCGACTCCGGCGCGGTCCGTCCGGCCTGCGCGAGATGCCGCAACGCGCTGTCATGCCGCCCACAGGCGCCGCACAGCCCGCCGGATCGCCGTCGGAAGGAACCCCGCACCGACGCTGACCGCGGCCGCCGCGACGGCCAGCAGGGTCGACCGCCAGGGCCAGGCCGCCCCGGTGAGCGTCAGGTGGGCGGAGGGGTACTCCGAGAACTTGGCCGTGACCTGGGCGGTGGAGCGGTCGCTGTGGCGGGCGAGGTCACGCAGGACCGGATCAAAGCCGAACTCACCGGCATGCCGTCCCCCGCCGGGCAGTTCGACGGCCAGCTTGTTGCGGTGCGCCCACGTGCGCAGCGACGTGTCGACGGCCGACACATCCGCGACGCCCGGCACCACGAAGCGGTCCACTCCGTGGGAGCTGGAACCCGTCGGCTGGACGATCAGGACGAGGCCGTGACGAGTGGTGACTGTGCCACGGCTGCCGAGGACCACCGTACGTGCGCTGAAGGACACCCCGCCGTACGCCTCGAAGGCGGCTGCGGCGTCGATCTCATCGACGCCGTCGGCCAGGCCGATCCCCACCGTGGAGCGCCGCCAGGGGAACGCGGCGTTCAGCGCGTACGGCAGGTCGCCGAGTGTGAGGTGGTTGGCCGGGATCGTGGTCGGCCCGTCCAGAGTCCAGCCCGGATACGACAGGCCCTTCCCGATTCGGGCGGCTTCGACGTTGCCTGCCAGTTCCTCCACGACCCGTAGGGCTCCGACCGTACCGGAGGTGACGCCGGCGGTGGTGGTGACCCGGCCGTCCGCCACATACCGCTGGCCGCGCTTCCAGTGCACCCGGGGGTAATCGCGCTGCAAGGAGTCGATGTTGGACCAGAAGGAGGTCGCGTCCCGGCCGTCCAGCAGGCCGGAGGCCGCCAGCAGCTCCGAGCCCGCGCATACTCCCAGAACACGCGCGCCCTTGCGGTGCCGCTCCACGATCCACTCCCGCAGCCGCGCCTCCTTGGCGCCGGCCGGTTCGGTCACCGCGGGCACGACCACCACATCGGGCTCAGGGATCATCCCCCTGCCCACCTCGGCCAACGTGTGGTCGGGCAGGAGATGGGCGCCGCCGGACAGCGGGGAGACGCGGCGCTCGGCTGCCACGGTGTAGACGAAGAACTTCTCCGACTCGGCGAACACCCGGTACGGCGCCATCACGTCGGTGGCCACAGACCCTTCGTTGCTGACCACCACGGCCACCGTGATCCGGCCGGTCGGCACGGCCGGCGCGGTCGGCCACGCACGCGCGTCCGATGCGGTCGGTGCGGGGGCGAAACTGTCCGCCATCGACATGCTCACCCCCGCGAAGGCGATCCCGGCGAACGACGCCACCGACAACGCCGTGCCCATGAGCACCCAGCCCGCACGGCGGACCACCCAGCGCCCCCTCTTCAATCTTGACACGACATACCTCCATAAAGCGGTCGATCGATGGCGGTGCGGCACACGCAACCGCCCCCATGGGGAGAACAAGAAAGGAAGTGGCCGAGGGAAGGCGTCAGGAGCCGTTCCCAGCGGGCGTTTCAGCCGGCGGGGCGCAACTGCGCGCGGAGTCGGGACGGCGAAATGCCGAAGCTCGCGGTGACCAGGCGGCGCAACTGCCGTGCGTCACGGAAGCCGCAACGGGCAGCGACCGTCTCCACCGTCAGGTCGGTGTCCGTCAGCAGGGCACGGGCCCGTTCCAGGCGCAGCCGGCGCTGGTAGGCCAGCGGAGTGATCCCGGTGGCCATGGTGAAGGCCCGCGTCAGACCACGCGGCGACAGATGGGCAACGGCGGCGAGCTCGTCGAGGGAGTGCGGGGCATCCAGGTGCTGAGCCAGGTGGTCCTGCACCCGGTGCACGGCGGGCTGCACATGGTCGCGGTAGCGCAGGAACGGGCTGATCTGGGCAGCATCGCCGTCCCGCCGTAGATAGAGCACCAGCTCACGGGCGACGGCGGCGGCCAGTTCCGGGCCGTGGTCGCGTTCGACGAGGGACAGTGCAAGGTCGATCCCGGAGGAGATGCCCGCGCTGGTACTGATGCGCCCGTCGTGGACGTACAGGGCCGCCTCGCGGACCCGGGCTGCCGGATACCGCTCGCGCATCGCTCCGGTCAGCGACCAGTGCGTCGTGCACGCCCGGCCATCCAGCAGCCCCGCCTCTCCCAGGGCCGCGGCGCCGCTGCACACCGATGCCACCCGGGCCCCCGCGTCATAAGCCTCCCGCAGCCACCGCACTGCGGCGCTCGACACCAGTCGGTCGGATCCGGTCAGTCGTGGCCCCGGTACCAGCACCAGATCACCTGGTTCCGCCTGCGTCGCCGCGAGCGCCTGGAGCCCAGCGAGCTCCAGCCCCTGCGCCGAGCGCACCCCACCGGTCTCGGCGACGTACTCCAGCCGGTAGCAGCCGCCCAAGTGGGCTGCCGCAGAGAAGACCTGGACCGGGCCGCCGAGATCCAGCAGGTTCACCTCGGGCAGCACCAGCACGACCACCCGTCCCGTACGCCCGCTCGTCACGTCACTCACACGGACACAGTAGGCAAGCTCCACCGATGCCCACGAGGGCAACCAGCGCCGGAGACCGGACGGATCAGGCACTGCGAGGTCCCGAGCCGGACGGGACTGGTGGTGGAGTACTACGCCACGAGGGCCCGCACGATCCTCGGTCTCCTGATCGAACTGGGCATCCCAGACCCACTAAGTGATCAACTTCTTAGTGACGCGAAGACGGGCCGCACCGTGGAGCAAGGTGGACTTGGCCCGGATCGCGCTCGCAGGACCGGCGTGACGAGCAGTGCATGCGGGCGGTGTTCCACATTGCCCGCTTGTACCTCTGCTGTCGGCGTCGAGTTAATGGCCACGGCGAAGATCGTTTCCGAATGAGCGGTGAATCATTGTCGCAGCCGCCGGAATTCAGGGAATCGCCGATCTGAGTGCCCAAGGAGAAGGGCCGGCCAAACGTACCGTCTACCAAGCGGACAACCTCGATGTCGCGCTTCACTGGTCATCACATCTGCGCGAGAATCGGACCGTGGAGCGGCCTGGATGTGTTGCTGTCATCGGGGTGGGCGTTCTCGGAGCCTGTGTGGGCTGGAGTTTGGCCCGGCACGGCGTCAAGGTGGTCTTCCTCGACGCGGGCCGGCCGGGTGAAGGGGTCACCGACTGGTCGTTCTCGTGGGTCAACGCCAGCGCCAAGACCGCGAGCAGGTCCTACTTCGACCTGAACGTCGCGAGCATGGCGGCGTACCGCGAGCTTGCCGGGATCATCGGCCCGGCCCCATGGTGGCACCCCGATGGTCACCTGCGCTGGGCGGACGACCCCGCGGCGGAGGCGAGCCTCCTGGAAACGGCCGGGCTGCTGGCCGGCTGGGGCTACCGGGCCGAGGTACGCACGGGAGCCGAGGTACGCCGCCACCTCGAACCCGCGCTCACGGTGTCCGACGAGGTTCCGGTCGTGTTCTTTCCCGACGAAGCCTGGGTGCACGGACGCCATCTCGTCGGCCGCCTGGTCGACCAGGCCGTCGCGTCCGGCGCCGAGCACCGGTTCGGCACCACGGTCCATGACGTTGGCACAGCCGCCGACGGGAGCGTGCGGACCGTCGTCCTGTCCGACGGCAGCCGCCTGGACGTCGACGTCGTCGTGAACGCCGCGGGACCTGGCGCCGCTCGCGTCGCCGGGCTCGTCGCGCGGCACTTGCCGATGCGTCGGGAGCCCGGTCTCGTCACCCGGATCGAGTGTGCTCAGGTGCCGATCCGCCGGACCATGCACGCGCCCCGCGTCGCGATCCGTCCTGACGGAGGCGCTTCGGTGGTCCTCCACAGCCGCGACGTCGACGCGCTCATCGACACCGGCGAAGATCCGGCGGCGCTCCAACGGCTGCTCCACGAGTCGGCGCGGCACGTCGTTCCCGGGTTCGCGAACTCCCGCATCGTCGGCACGCGGGTGGTCGACCGGCCCATCCCGGGCGACGGATACCCCTCGGTGGGAGCGGTGCCGTCCGTGCCGGGCTACTACGAGGCCGTCTCCCACAGCGGCATCACGCTCGGGCCGGTGATCGGCCGGCTGCTCGCGTCGGAGATCGTCAGCGGAAGGAGGGACGAGAGGCTCGCCGACTTCCGCCCGGAACGGTTCTCCCCGGACACCCGGGCAAGTTGACGGTACGACCTCCTCGAGTCGAGCGTTGGCCGTGTCCAGAGGGTAGATCGCTGCTGGCGCCATCCGCGGAGAGCACATTGCCGGCCTCTTCGGCGGCGGCCTGCACAGCATCTTCTCGCCGGTGACAGCGTCGAAGAGCCCGTGGCCGTCACTGGAGACGACCATGACCAGATCTCGGTTGCTCTCTGGATGGACGGCTTAGCCGATGCCCAACAGGCCGCCGATGGGGGTCCTGTTGTCCGACACTGGCCGCCAGGGGGCCGGCGCCTGAACGACAGGAGCAGCCAGAAAGTGGTCGCGCAGCCGTTGCTGACACTCCGAGATCAACGCATCTCCCCTTGTGGCTGATCTCCATGATCACATACGAATTCGCCAAGTAGACCTGAATTTCCGCCACCTTCCGCATCCTCGCCCAGCTCGACCTGCCGCTGCACGGGTTCGGCATCAAGCTCGCAGTCCAGCGCCGGTACAGCCGAGGACACCGAGCAGGGCGGTTACCGCACTGGCGGCCGCGCATGCGACCTACAGGTGACATCTGGCGGTTGCGGCGGCTTCTTCGGCAGGCCGAGGGTGTGGAGGATGCTCCTCACGTACGACGGTGCGCGGAGCCATCCGTGCTGGACCGCACCGCTCTGACGGGGCGTCCGGACCACCGGGCCACGCTTGGCGTAAGGGTAGATGTACTGGGTCAGCGTCAGGGTGTCGCCGGGCGGGCCGTACCACTCCAGGCGGTAGCAGGGACCGAGCCTGCCCTTCGGGCGCGCGCCGAACGCTTGGGGCAGGCCCCGGTAGAGAGCCGCGTGCGCGGCGGTGCCGGTGCGCAGGCTGTTGAGACGGTTGTCTCCGGCCTGGCTGCCGGGCTTGACCACGATCGGCGCGGACAGGCCGGGGCCGGTGAGCTCACCGTGGGAGATGGCCTTGGCCTGGGCGGGCGCGGCCGTCAGGACGGTCAGCAGGATCACCGGTACGGTGAGGGTGAGAAGTCTTCTCATGACCGCTCTGCCTTCTGTGGAGACGAGAGGTTCCGAGCAGGTGCGCCGCTCGCAGCCGTACTACGCGCAACGCCAGCCGCAGCGCGGCCGCGCGCCTGCCGGGTGCCACCAGCCTGCCCGCTCGCCAGAGCAAGCGGAAGCCCGTCAGCGCCCGGCCTTGATAGAGCGCCAGCGGGCGGGCGCACGGACGGCGACCCGCCAGCACGGGGAACTCCTCGGCCAGGTGCGGGTCGCGGCACGAACGCACCACGACCGTCACGGTCAGCACGCCGCCGAGCGCGGCCGCGATCGCCGAGCAGCCCCCGCAGGCACTGTCGGCGACCACGACCAGCCGCTCTACCAAGGCCACAGTCCCCACGCGAGCGCGGCGACCGTGGCGACCCCCGTGACCGAGGCCAGCAGGCGGGCGTTCATCGACCAGACATCGCTCCAGCCACCATCCTCGCTGTGGCCGATGCTGGCCGCCGCCATGATCCAGCGAGCGACCGCGAAGCCCGCCCCGGCCGCCAGCGCGCCGTTCCATGGCAGTGCGAGCAGCACTGCGGCCAGCACGAGGTGGGGGAGGGAGGAGGGCGAGTACGTCCGCATCCCGGTGCCCATCTCGAAGCCGAACTGGATGCCTCCCAGCACCCGCCCGCGATGCAGTACGTGCTCGGGCACGAGCCTGGCGTTCTCCGGCACCGGCAGCTTGATCAGGCCGACTTCACGCAGAAGTACGGCGGCCGCCAGCACGGCGAGCGCCGCCAGCCGTACCGGCAAAGGCAGAAGGCCCTGCACGATACCGCCCAGAATCACCCCGACGGCGGCCACCGTCAGCGCGCCCAGCAACAATCCCACGCCGAAGTAGGCGAGGGCACCACGACCGCGCCAGACCGACGCGCTCAGCAGGAATGCCGAGTTGTGACTTCAAGTGCTGCCGGAGTTCGCGTATCCGGCATTGAGCCCCGCGAAGAAGAAGACGAGCGCCAGCGGCCCCCCGGCTGTGATCGGCAGGACCGGCCCCAGAGTGATGGGGACGGCCAGCGTCAGCGGATTGAGGGCCAGCCGGCGAAGGGCAGGTGGCATCAGCACATCGCGATCGTGAGGTCTGTGTGGTGTGTGCCGTCACGCCAGGTGACGGTGGTGAAGGCGTCGGAGCAGATGTACTGATTGCCGCCGGACTTCCAACGCCAGGCATTCTTGGTCGAGGTGCTGCCGCAGCTTTCGTCGATGCGCGCCGCGTTGGTGTACGTCTCCTGGTCGGAGGCGCCGGGCTTGTGCGTGCGACTGCCCTCGAAGTGGCGGCGCGTGCTGTTGCACGGGTAGGCGCCCATGCGCCAGCCGCCGAAGCAGACGGCCTTGCCATCGCCCCACCAGTTGTTGCGTCCCTCGTCGTAACCGCCGTCGGGGTAGGACTTCTCGCAGCTGTTCTCGTCCCAGACCGAGGTCGGACCGGCCGCCTTGGCCTGCCGCTTGTTCAGCGCCCAGTCCAAGGGGACGAGCGCGGCGGCCATCACCGAGACGGCCATGCCCTTCACCAGGGTGCGGCGGCTGGACGGCAACGCGCCGATCAGGTTCTTGACCCGGCTGGGCCGGGCGCCCTCCGGCATGGCGTCGATCGCCGGGATCTCGTCAAAGCGCATGGCTGCTCCTCGCAGCTAGAAGTGAGTTCATCAGCTCGGGCAGGTCCGTGTCGCCGTAGACGAACCGGCGTGCGATGACCGCCCCCGAAGGATCGATCGCGAACAGGCAGGGCGCGTACCCCTCATACAAGTCGCGCCACTGGTCGGCGTCGGCGAGCACCTGGCCGGTGGTGAACGCCTCGGCCATCTCCTTCTCGACGACCAGCCCGAGGACGCGGACGCCGGGCCAGGAGGACTCGTGCAGCGTCGACCACGCCTGATGGCAGACCGCGCAGGTGCTGTCCATGAGGAGGACGACCGACGCCACCTCGCTGTCCTGCGGCCGGAGCGCGGGAACGACCGTCGTGCTCTCGTTGTCCAGCCGTGCCGTGTTCGGGTTCAGCACGTTCTGCTCCAGCGCGCGCAGTCTGGAGTAGACCGCCCCGACGGCGATCAGCGTGAACAGGGAGACGAGGAGGGCGAGCAGCGAGACGGCCAGCGGCAGGCTCACGCCGCCCACGCGACCTTGAACCCGGCCAGGACGTCCTCGACGAAGCCATCGTCGGCCGCGCGGAAGGAACTCGCCTCCGGGTCGAAGGTGAACTGCACAGTGAAGACCGCGGTGCTGTTGGCGTAGATGTACTTGTGCTCGTACGGCGTGCCGCCGACCCTGGCCTTCTGCTCCGGATCGAGGTCGAGCGGGATCTTCCACACCTCCGCGTCACCACGCCGGGCGCCCTGGAAGTCGGGCAGCGTCTCGCGGGCGGCACGGGCGTCGCCGGCCATCACGATGAGCCGGTCGTTGCGTCCGATGACCTTGGTCGCGAACTGCTGGGTCGCCGCACGCAGGCGCGGCCTGAGCGTGGCGCCCTCAGGGCTGTCGGTGAACTCGACCGCCGCGACGAGCGCGTTGAGGACCGATCGGCGTGGCGCCGGACCGGCGAACCACGTCTTGGCCTCGTTGAACGGGCCGACCCAGACCAGGCAGCTGTTCGTACGGTCGATGCTCTCGTAGAGGGTGAGGTCGTAGCCGTGGCGGCGGAAGGTCTCGACCCGACCACCCGGGAAGATGTGCGTCGGCAGGGCGCTGTTGCCGCCCTTCTGAACCAGCGTGAAGGCGTGGGCGAAACCCGGCCCTGCCATCTTGGTGAGTCCGTGCCATTCGAGCGCGCCCACCGAGTCCGGCAGCTCGATCGTCAGCCGGGCGGCATCAGCCGCGGCGCGCGTGTACCGGGAAAGCATGATCGTCATAAATGTGCCCCCAGAAGAAGCGGTCAGCCCCAGACCGCATGATCACTGCTGGCTTAGACAGTATGAGGACGCCACCCGAAACAGCAATGGATAAGGCGATAACAGGACTTTCCTGATGTGACTAGATCGGCGACACCATCGCGCAAAAGTAGAGCGGCCACCGGCTTGGCCAACATCGGCTCGATCGGGCTGCTAAGCCGCGTTCGGCCGTGCTTGTGCTGGTCGGGACGGGCGGCCACGTCCGGCTTTCATCGACCCCCGGACCAGATGAAACCCTTGAAAGCTACAGGAGAGGTCAAAAGCTCACCGAGAGGTGGCGCTTGCAGGTTGAAGCCAAGACCACAGGCCGGGCCCAACGCCGAACAATGGCTACGCCACTGGACCGCCGACCTCAACCGGGTCTGCGGTCTGCTCAGGGCGGTGGCCGGGATGCTCGTGTGTGAGTTCAGGAGACGAGCAGGTCGAGGTTGAACCCGACGGCGATGAGGAAGAAGGCGAACAGCCGAATCCAGTTGAGAGAGCGTCCGCTGCGTTCCAGGAAATCGGCGACTTTGCCGGATACGTGTGAGCGTGAGACGAGTAGCAAGGGGAGGACCGCCCACAGGAGAATCATGAACGCGACGGCGCCCCAGGCTGAGGGGTTGTCGCGGTGGGTGATGGCGTTGTTCGGCAGCATGATGGCGCCGCGGGTGGTGGTCCAGGTGTCACGGGCGGGGTCGTCAGCGGGCGTCAGGCGGCCGTCGCGGTTGCTGTCGGCACGCAGCAGAACCTTCGCCGGGGTGGCGGCCATGGCGGGAACAGCGGGCCCGGCGATGGCCGCCAGCACGGTGAACGCCGCCAATCCTCCGCCAAGACGTTGCAAATGATCAAACATGGGGACAGCCTCCCGGCATGTGACCTGCCGGGAGATCGGCCACACGGCCGATCTCCCGGCGGAGGCCTCGTCCGTATGGACGGCCCAGTCGCGGGACCCGCCGCGCGCAGCGGGGCGTGCTGGGGGCAGCCGTCCGGAGCCCCCCGGCGGCCTGTGCACCTCCGGCCGGCGGCGAAGCGGCCCTGGGGTGTCCCGCAGACAGTCGAGGGCTGATCAGTGGGGTGCCGTCCGCGGTTGTGAGGGTTTTGTGGACGACGCCGATCGAGGCCTTCACGCCGGCGGCGGGCGAGGATGGCGGCGCGTTGCCTCCTCGATGATCGCCTCCATCGACAAGCAACCGAAGTTGACTATCAGGGATTTAGTCAACTACGGTTGCTTGCATTCCTCGATGAAGGACGTCCTCCATGAATCTCCCCCATGCCCTGCTCGGCGTGTTGCTGACCGGAGCCACGCTCCTGCCAGGCCCCACGACCACTGCTCTGACCCGTTTCTATGACCAGCCCGTCGAATGGGCGACCTGCGGCGACCCCCTCCTGGACCACGTGGGCGCCCGATGCGCCGAGATCACGGTCCCGCTGGACTACTCCCAGCCGCGGGGCAGGACGATCAAGATCGCGATCTCTCGCATCAAGGCCACCGACCCGGGGAAGCGACGCGGCGTCATGCTGTCCAACCCCGGTGGTCCCGGCGGTGCGGGGCTGAACTTCATGGGCTACATCAGCCAGCGGATGACCCCCGAGGTCACCTCCCGCTACGACCTGATCGGCATGGATCCACGCGGCGTCGGCAGGAGCGCGCCGATCGACTGCGGCTGGCCGATCGGGCACATGCTCTGGTCAGCAGGGCCGACCAGGGCGAGCTTCCACCGGGCCGTACAGACGCAGGCCGATCTCGCGCAGCGGTGCGCGCAGCGGGAGGGCGACCGGATCGCCCACATCACCACCCGGAACACCGCGCGGGACATGGACGTCATCCGCGCCGCCCTCGGTGAGGAGAAGATCTCCTACTTCGGCATGTCCTACGGCACTTACCTCGGCGCGGTCTTCACCCAGATGTTCCCGCAGCGCAGCGACCGCTTCGTGCTGGACAGCGCGATCGATCCGGCCCAGTACATGGCCGGGTCGATCAGGAACAGCGGACCGGCCAACGAGGCCGCGCTCGACGACTGGGCCGCCTGGACCGCGAAGCGCGACCCCGAATACCACCTCGGCGCGACGGCACGCCAGGTGCGGGCCCGCGTCGAGAGCTTGGTCAAGGCCCCGATCCGCATCGGAGAACATCTCGTCGACGAACGCTTCCTGCCCATGGTCATCTTCACCCTGCTGCCCGACGCCAGAGAGAACGCCCGTCTGGCCGCCCGGGTGCGGCTGCTCACCGAAGCCGCCGAGGGTAAGTCGGTCCCCCCGACCGACGACCTCGAGCAGGAACTACAGTTCATGTTGTACGGCAAGCCGCAGGGCTACTCGAGCCAAGCCGCCGTCATCTGCGGCGATGTCGCAGTGCCACGCGACCCCGAGCGGTACTGGCGCGACATCCAGCGCAGCCGGGCCACCCAGCCGGTGTTCGGGCCGTATGCGAACAACATCACCGCCTGCGCCTTCTGGCCCACCCCCCGCGAGCCCGCGACCAAGGTCGGCAACAATGTCCCCGCACTGATCGTCCAGGCCACCGGCGACACCCGCACGGTCTACCAGGAAGGAGTGAACCTGCGCCGGGCGATGCCCGCCGCACGCCTGGTCACCGTACGGGACGTACGCATGCACGGCGTCTTCGGCCGCCTGCCCGACACCTGCGTGGAGACGGCAGTGAACACCTACTTCGCCAACGGCACCCTGCCCGCTGACGATCTCACCTGCCGCGCCGATCCGTCCTGACCGAGCTGGCCACAACCAGCCGACTCTGGCGTCGGTCAGCGGTTCGCCGACGCACATCCTTCCTCCCGTCGTCGGTGACACCACGCGTCACCGATGGCGCCGGACGGAGAACAGCCTCATGCCACCGTCATGAGCTGGACAACGGTGATCATGACTGGCGTGAGACTGGCGCAATTCACCATGTCGATCTACCTGGAAGCAGGGGTCGGAACGTCGTTGCGGCTGCCCGTCCGGGGGATGGGCTCGGTCGTGAAGCGCCGAGCCTGTGCCTCCAGTCGTGCGGCCTCAAGCAGTACGCGGCTCGGCGGCCTTGCTAGTCGTCACGCTCTCGGCCTTGTACCAGCCAAACCAGGCGGGGCCGTCTCCGCGAATCACAGTCCAGGTGCCACGGATGCATCACAGCCGATCAGCGTGGCAGGCCCGAGCATGTTCGGCACCGTCGTCTCACAACTCATCACCTAATACGTCCCTGCGGACGCCGACGAACCTGCCTGACCCAACGGCACAATAACCCTGGCCGCCCTGAACACCGGGCGGCCGGGTTGGCGCCGGACAGCGCGGAGACCGAGATTGCGGCACCCGAGAGTAGCGCTGGGATGCGGACGAAACCGCATGGGCAACATCTTCTACGCGCTGACCTGCGGCCGAGTCATTCCAGGAACCGGACAGAAATCAAGGATTTCTGAGTGGCCGGGACTACCTGGCGGTTAGGGAACGAAGGTGACCTCGGGGAATCTCGGCGATGGGCCGTCCAGCAGGTGGCCCCTGCCGCGCAGGTGCCGCTCGAAGAAGGCCAGCGGGTAGGCCCGCTGGACGGCCTCGCCGCGCTCGGGGGCGAGCGTGCCGATCTGCTCGACGAGCTGGGCGGGCGTCCACTTCAGCAGTGACGCCACCTGCGGGGCGATCATCTCCAGATCGCCGTAGGAGACGTGCTCGACCCCTTCAGTCCTGATGTTGAGCTTCCAGCCCCTCAGATTCGACCAGAACGTGGCCAGGTCGGGGATCCGGTCGCGGACGGCCTTGGTGGCGGTCATCAGCATGTACGGCCGGTCCAGCCCTGCGGTGACGACCGGGCCCGCCACCGGGCCGTCCAAGGCGAGCCCAGCCTTGATCCGCCTGTCCTCGACCATGGCGGACGCGACCGTCGGCCCGCCGGCCGAGTAGCCGAACATGCCGACCCGGTCCAGGTCGAGCAGCCCGCGCAGTCCCTTGGGGAGCTTGCGGTGCTCGGCGTCGGGGTTGCCGCCGCGGTTCACCACCGCGAGTTGGTCCAGGACGAAGCGGGTGTCGGCGATGCGCTGCTCGTAGATCACCGAGCCGGTCTTTCCCCCATCGGGCGCGGGGGGCACCACTCGGCCGTCGGGGAACTCCACCAGGCCGTCATAGGTGTGGTCGATGGTGGCCACCACGTATCCCCGGCTGGCCAGTTCCTCGACCACCACGGTGTTGGCCGACCGGAAGGAGTCGTTGCCCGGGGAGTACAGCACGACGGGCAACCGGCCCCCGCGCCGGTCGGCGGGGGCGCCCTCGTGCCCGTGGGTCTGCGGCAGCAGGACGGCTCCCGGAGGCAGGCCCTCCTGGCGCAGGTACTGGGCCGCTGCCTTGGGCGGCAGCCAGGGTGCGACCGCGTACGCGGCGACCTTCCTGGCCGGATAGGTCAGGCTGATCATCAGCTCGCGGTCGTGGCCGGCGCCCGCGAACGGGTCCTTCCTTGACCGGTCGACCAGATGCAGGGACACCGTGCCGAGCGGGGAGGGGCCCGTCGGCGCCGGAAGGGTCAGCTGGGGCGGGGCGGCTGCCTGGAGCCGGGCCTGGGCCTGTGTCTTGAGGTGTGTCTTGAGCTGTGTCTTGGCCTGGGCGGCGGTCGGTACGGCCAGCGACGCGACGGCCAGCAGGGCGGCAGCGCACACCACTCGCGGGGAGATCACACGCACTCCTTCAGATCATGGGAAGCGGGAGTGGTCCGAAGCTAGTGACCCGCCCCGGCCGGAGTCGTCTACCCCAGGGCTCATTTCGCGCCGGCGGGCTACGCCTTTAGGTCGACGCCGGGTTCAGTGGACGGAGACCAGCCCGCTGCGGTAGGCGATGATCACCAGGTGCACGCGGTCGCGGGCGTCCAACTTGGCCAGCAGGTGCCTGACGTGGGTCTTGGCCGTACCCGGCCCGATGTGCAGCCGCTCGGCGATCTCACTGTTGGACAGGCCCTCGGCGACCAGCGCGAGCACCTCTCGCTCGCGCGTGGTGGTGCCCTCCAGCGGCTCAGGGTGAGCGCGACCCGCGAACTCCTTGATCAGCCGCCGTGTGATGCCTGGAGAGAGCAGCGCGTCGCCCGCCGAGACGACCCGGATCGCCGTCAGCAGGTCCCTGGCGGGAGTGTCCTTGAGCAGGAACCCGCTGGCCCCGCCACGCAGCGCCGCATACACGTAGTCATCCAGGTCGAAGGTGGTGAGGATGACCACCTTCGTGTCGCCGGACGAGGTGATCAGGCGGGTGGCCTCCAGACCGTCCATGCCGGGCATCCGGATGTCCATGAGCACCACGTCCGGCGCCTGTGCGCGGACCACCTTGACGGCCTCCAGCCCGGTGCCGGCCTCGCCGACGACGGTCAGGTCTGGGGCGGTGTTCACGATGCCGCACAATCCCGCGCGTACGAGGGTCTGGTCGTCGGCGACCACCACACGGACGGTCATGCCGCGCGCCCGGCTACGGCGAGCGCGGAGGTCAGGGCGTGGTTCATGCAGGGTGCTCCGTGGAGGGGATGGGGAGGGTGGCGGTGACGCGGAAACCGCCTTCGGGCAGGCCCGCCGCGTGGAACGCGCCGCCGTACAGGTGCGCGCGCTCACGCATGCCGACCAGGCCGTGCCCGGGGGACGGCCCGTCGGCCCGCTGGCAGCCGAGGCCGTCGTCGGCGACCTCGATGGACAGCTCGTCCGGGCCGTAGCGCAGGGTCACCCTGGCGGAGCCGGTGGCGGCGTGCTTCACCACGTTGGTCAGCGCCTCCTGCACGATCCGGTACGCCGAAAGGTCGATCCCGGGAAGCAGTGCGCGAGGCGGCCCGGTGGTGGTGAGCTCCACCCGCACCCCCGCCCCGGCGATCTGCTCCAGGAGCCGGTCGAGGTCGGCCAGCCCGGGCACGGGCGCGAGATCGGGCCCTTCGCTCCGGTCCTCCTCGCGGAGCACGCCAAGCAGCCGCCGCATCTCGGCCAGGCTCTGGCGTCCCGTGGTCTCGATGGCCGTGAGCGCGGCCCGCGCTTCCTGCGGCCTGTCGTCGATCACCAGGGCGCCGAATCCCGCTTGTACGGTGACCACGCTCATGCCGTGCGCGATGACGTCGTGCAGCTCGCGGGCGATGCGCATCCGCTCGTCGGTCACACTTTGCTTGGCCAGCCTGGCCTGGTTGCGCAGCAACTCGCCGAGGTGGCGGCGATGCATGCCCACGGCGTAGCCGACGGTCCAGACCGTGGTGAAGAGCAGCACGGAGATCACCGGGGCCCCGCCGATGCGGGGGAAACCGGGAATTCCGGTCGCCACGGCGGCGGCCAGCGCCATCCCGAGCGTGAGGAAGGCGGTGGGCGGGCGACAGAGGACCGCCACCGCATACAGGACGTAGGCCACGGACAGCATCCCCAAGATGATCGTCCTGCGCTCGACCAGCTCCGCCGCGACCAGCCCGGCCAGGGCGATCCCGAACGCGACGACCGGCCGCTGACGGCGCAGCGCGATCGGCAGCGCCGACGCGATCACCCCCAGGGGAACGACCGCGAACCTCTCGGGTCCACCGACCTCGTCGGCCAGCAGCAGGAAGGCGACGAACGCGTAGCCGATCGCGGCGAGTCGATCCAGCGCCAGCCAGTGCCCTGGGCGGATCCGCCTGATCATCGGCGGATGGGGTTCGACATGCGGCGTGACGGGCACGCCCCCAGGGTCGCATGCTCAACTCCGGCCGTCATATCCGTCGTCTGGCCGCGCGCATGTGGAGTGCTCTGGGGCGCCGGGGCTGGACCACCCGCTACATGCGTGAGGGGCACTCAGCCTCCTCGAAGGCCCCCTGGTGTCCGGTTTCAGTGAACGTTGAGCGAGTGTCATTGAATGATCGCTGTCACCACAGGTCGCAGACCGGTCGGCGAACGACGAAATCCCGCCCGATCACCAAGATCAGGTGGGATTTCGTCACCTTCAGTTTTGTCGCCGGAGAATATGCCGGACGGCAGATGCTCCGGCATGCCGGTCAGGGCAATGCTCGACCCGTGAAGATGTTGAGCAGAGCGCTGGCCGCTCTTGTCCTCGGCGCGACCATGGCCGCCACGCCGCAAGCTCCGGCCCAGGCCCTGAGGGCTGAGCCCCCGGTTCCGGTCCAGGTCCTGAGATGGGCTGAGTGCGGGGACGGCATCGAATGCGCCAAGCTGGGCGTACCGATCGACTGGAAGCGACCCGGCGGCCCGAAGACCCAGGTGGACCTCGCGCGGATGCCCGCGCGTGACCCCTCGCGAAGCCTCGGCTCGCTGGTGGTCAACACCGGCGGCGGCGGGGCGACCATTCAGGACGTGCGGTCCATGCCCGCAGTGGTGTCGGAGCTCACCACCTGGTTCGATGTGGTCCTGATCAACGCGAGGAGCGCGGTCAGCCGAGGCAGCACCTCGATCGTGGAGTGCGCCACGCCGCCCCCCGGCCTCACTGGGCTGATCCTGCGGCCCGGCGAGGAGAGCTGGCGCGCGCACGCCCAGGCGAACGCCGCATACGACGCCTCTTGCCGCACAGCCATGGGCACCGCCTACGCGGGACTGACCTCCTGGCAGGCGGCCCATGATCTGGAGGCGCTGCGTGCCGCGCTCGGCGAACCGAAACTACGGTATCTCGGCAACTCCTACGGCACCGTGTTCGGGCAGGCCTACCTGGAGTTGTTCCCCGAGAAGGTCGCCCGGATGGTGCTGGACGGCGTCGCCGACCACACCCGGACATCACTGAAGAGATGGCTGTTGGACAACGCGCTCACCGAGGAGCGACAGCTCAGCCGCTTCCGCGACTGGTGCAGGGCCGGGTGCGCGCTGGACGACGACGACGCGATCGAGGTGTTCGACGACCTGCTCGCCCGCGTCCGCCGTACCCCTCTACCGGCGGGAGGACGGACGTTGAACGAGCGTGAGTTCCTCGTCGCGGTGCGGGAGGGACTCACCCCGCCCGCCTGGCCAAGGCTGGCCGCAGCACTGCGCAAGGCTTCTGACGGCGACGCCACAGCCCTGGCGAACCTGCTGCCCCCTGCCGCCGACGGCCCCGGATACCCCCACAGAGCGCTGATGTGCCACGACTTCATGCCTCAGGTGCCCGGATACCGCAGCTTCCTGGTCATGGAGTCGCGCCTGCGCGCGGCCGCGCCGCGGATCGGCTGGATCCAGGGCCGCTACCAGCTCGCCCGCTGCCTCGGCATGGGGAAGGCTCCCTCCTACCCGCCGCACCCGCTGCGGGCGCAAGGTGTGCCGCCGGTGCTGATCTCCATCGGCGACACCGACGACAACACTCCGAACCTCGCCGCCGAGCACATGGCCGCGCAACTCCCCGGAGCACGCGTGATCAGGCACGGTGACGGGCACGCCGCCTACCTCATGCAGAGCGCTTCCGGGCTGGGCGCCACCTGCCTGCGCCTGTACGTCCACGACTACCTGACCGCTGGGACCCTGCCCCCGCCCGGGGCGCGCTGCCCCGGTGACCTGGTGGCCAAGATCCCCCGGAGGTGAGCTGACCGTGATCGGAGCCTGGCGGGCGCTGCCCATACTCGCCCAGGACGCCGTGCTGGCGGCGGCGACCGCGCTGCTGACATTGGCGGTGCCGCTGCTGACCGCCGCCATGGCCGACCAGGACGGTTTCACCCCCCTGTGGGGGGTGCTGGTCTGCGCGGTGTGTGCGCCGCTGACCGTGCGTCGCCGTCTTCCGCTGACCGCGGCCCTGGCCTCGGGTGCGCCCGTCCTGCTCGCGATCATTCTGAGCCAGCCGCAGGTCGGCGCCTGGGTGACGGTCGCGGCGTTCAGCTCGGCCGCCTACCACCGTGACCGAGGACGGCTGCTGCCCGCGATCGCTGCGACCTGGTGGCTCGTCCTGCTCGACCTCATGCTGGTCGGGACGCCGACACACCCCTCGCAGCTGATCATGGCGGTGGCCGCAGGGCTCGCCCCGGTCGCGCTCGGCCACGCCCTGCGCCTGCAGCACGACCGGGCCCGGCAACTCGCCCTGGTCGAGCGGGCCCAGGAGCGCGCCCGGATCGCCCGAGAGGTGCACGACGTGGTGGGCCACCATCTCAGCGCGATCAGGCTCCAGGCCGTGGGAGCACGGCGGGGCACCCCGGCGGACGCCGAGCCGGCCCTGGAGACGATCGCTGAGATCTCCGGCACCGCGCTCGCGGAAACCCGGCGGCTGCTCGGCTTGCTCCGCGACGAAGACGCCGGCACCGATCTCGGGTCGCTGGCCGTCCGCCTGTCGCGGCAGGGACTGCGGGTGCGTCTGGAGGGCGACTCCCTGCGCGAGGGGGTGCCCTTGCGGGTACGGCACGCGGCCTACCGGATCGTGCAGGAGTCACTGACCAACGTGATGCGGCACGCCGGGGTCTCGCAGGCCGCCGTACGGGTCGACAGGGACAGCCAGGTTGTGGCTATCGTCGTAGAGGACGATGGGCAGGCGGTGCCCGGTCAGTCGGCCGTACCGGCGGGGAGCGGGGTGCGCGGCATGCGAGAGCGGGCGGCGATGCTCGGCGGCACGCTCACCGTGGGGCCACGCGCTCCGCGCGGCTGGCGAGTCACCGCTCGTCTGCCCCTGGACGGCACTCGCGACACGGGAAACCACCCGGACACCATCGACGACACCCGCATGGTCGCGGGCCACCTCGACCCGGAGACCGCAGACCACCACGGCACGCCAGGGGGCCGCCGGTGAGCGTACGCGTGATCGTCGCCGACGACCAGGCGCCGACCCGGGAGGGCCTGCGCCTGCTCCTGTCCTCCGAACCGGATCTGGAGGTCGTGGCGATGGCGGCGGACGGGCTCCAGGTCGTCGAGATGGCTCGGCGGCACCGGCCCGACGTGGTGCTCACCGACATCCGCATGCCGCGCATGGACGGGCTGACCGCGATCCGTGACCTGCTGGCCCTCGCCCCCGCACCGGCCGTGGTCGCGCTGACCACGTTCGACCTGGACGAATACCTGTTCGGCGCGCTGCAGGCGGGCGCGGTCGGGTTCTTGCTGAAGGAGAGCGACCCTGGCCTGATCCTCGATGCGGTACGGGTCGCCCACGAGGGTCAGGGGCTGGTGGACCCGCAGGTGACTCCCCGCCTGCTGCACCGCTTCGCGGCAACCTCCCCGCGCCCGGCCACCGACGACATGAGCACGCTGACGCCACGCGAGACCGACGTACTGCGCCACCTGGCCGCCGGAAACAGCAACGCCGAGATCGCCCAGGCCCTGGTCATCTCGCCCGGCACGGTCAAGGTCCACATCGAGCGGATCCTCGCCAAGCTCGGACTACGGACCCGCGTGCAGGCAGCCGTCTACGCCCACCGGCATGGACTCATCACCTGGGCAGACCTACCGTGACCGGAGCGCTGCCATCCGCTCGATCAACGCAAGCCGGATCGATCCCAACAGGACAGCCACACCCTCGATCAGGCGGCACAGACCTCGATCAGTCAGCCGCCACGGCGGTCGTCGACGGTCATGACCAGGCCAGGCCATCCATTCGCGAAGCGGCCCAGGTCGTCGGCAAGTGGGAGCAGGTGCACGCCGGGCAGAAAGTGCACAGTTGTCCCTGTGGCACCGTCGCCGGCGATGGGCTCCAGGCCGGTGACGGGCACGCCGTGCTCGTACCGCTGGGTCCAGGACCCGTTCAGGCGGCGGTTGGTGTGGACGAGCCACTCGCTGAGCGCGGTGACGACGGACATGCCGCGGCGCGGATGCCCGTCGGGAAGAGTCTCCGCACC
>NZ_JBEOZT010000051.1:0-44690 GCF_040298265.1 Nonomuraea sp. NPDC001636 | reverse complement strand
TTTTTGGTGGGCGGTTGTGTCGTCCCGCCTCGCCCCCCGGCCTCCCCCTGCGTGTGGCGGCGCGCGGGCGGGGGGGCCCCCCCCCCCCCCCCCACGCCCGCTTCCCCCTCCCGGAGAACTTGATGAGACGTTCCGACATGGACACCAGGCTGGCCGACCTGTACGCGCAGGTACCGCAGCCCAACTGCAAAGGGCTGTGCGCTGACTCGTGCGGCCCGATCGACATGAACGCGCGCGAGCGGCAGCGCATCCGCGCCCGCGGCGTCACCATCCCGCACCATGACGACCAGCTAGACCAGGCGGCGCGTGAAGGCGATTACACCTGCCCCGCCCTCAAGGATGAGCGCTGCTCCGTCTACGCCGACCGCCCGATGATCTGCCGCCTGTGGGGGGCCGCCGAAGCAATGGCCTGCCCCCACGGCTGCCGGCCTGAAGGCGGACTGCTATCCGACGAGCACGGCTCCATGCTCCTGTATGAGTCACTAGCTCTCGGCGCGGCCGACGCCGACGTGATCGAGCAGCGCCGACGCCAGCTGCAGCAGCGGTTCGCCGACCCCCAGTTCCGCCAGGCGTATCGGGAGTTCGTCCGCCGCCCCACACGGCTGCCCTCCACTCCGCATCAAGGCGGCCAGGCGACCAGCGGATAGGTCTACGATCATCGGGATACCCCTCCCGAGCGAAGGCCCCGCCATGACCGACCCTGTACGGCGTCCCGAGTGGTACAGCTCAGCGCAGCTTGACGCCTACCAGCTCGACCCCCGGCGCGGCTCGGTGCGCAAGACGGTGCTCGTGGCAGGGGAGCGGATCGGCAGCATCGAGCCCATCCGCAGCGACGCGACCGGCGCCGTCGTCGGCTGGAAGGCCCGCAGGCTGTCCGGTTTGACGGTGCCCCGCGCGTCCACTCGGTACGCGCGAGCGCAGGGAGAGGCCGTGCAGGACCTGATCGCCGACCTGCACGGCCGATGGCAGGACCAGCAGTCGCAGCCAGTTTCCGAACAGGATGCGGACGCGGGGCTCAAGCCGCCGCTGGCGCAGGAAGAACGCTCGGAGCTGCTGCGCCGCTACACCGAGGACCTGGACAGCACCGTGGCCGAAATCGCGGCCGACTTCGACGTGAGCACGGCCACCGTCTACCGGCTCGCATCCGACGCCGGCGTCCACCGGCCCAACCGGCGGGGCCAGGGCCGATTGCCGAAGATCAGGCTGACGGACGAGCAGATGGCGGACCTGCGCGCCTCGTACCCCACCGCCGAGTCTACGGTGGACATCGCCCGCAGACTCGGCATCAAGGTGGAGCAGCTCGCACGCATCGCGAGCCGGGAGGGCCTGCGCCGCCCCAAGTAATTAGCGGGGCGGGATCTCCAGCCTCGTTCGATTGGCCGGGAGCACGCGCTCCTGGCCGTCCTCCTCGACCACCAGGACGGGCACACCCTGCGCGGGCAGCCCGAGGTCGCGCCGCTCGTCCGGCGTCGGCATGCGAGCGCGCACAACGGCCGGCCCCTCCACGGTGACGGTCTGACGGTCGGCCTGTTCCAGGACGAAGCTGCCCACGCCCTTGCGTGACTCGATGAGTCCTTCACCGCGCAGTTCGGCGAGAGCGTCCTCCACCGTGGCGACGCTCACGCCGTACTCGGCTGCCAGGCGGTGCAGGGATGGCAGCTTGTCGCCCGGCGCGAGGGCCCGGTCACGGATCTTCTGGCGCAGCACATCGGCGAGCTGCTTGAACAGCGGGCGATCAGCTGTGTGGTCCAAGGTCACATGGCGATGACATCAGGGCTATAGCGCCGTCCCTCCATAGCGTCTTAGCGCTTAAGCGCTAAGGTTGCGATTTAATGGCTTTCCGAAACCCGGGGGCCCATCTACCCGTGGGCGCCCCCAGCGTGACGAGGACGAAAAGATGGCATACGGCTGGGGACCAGAAGAAGAACTCATCCGCCTGGAAGACGCGCTGGCCGAGATCAGCTACCGGCAGCGGCTATGCATGCTCCTGGAGGCAGGGGAGGTGGATCCGCAGGGCGTGCGCCTCAGCGAAGAGCTGGAGGTGCAGTGATTGACCGCACCGCCGCGGGCATGCCGGTCCCGGCGATTCTCGCCAGGACGGAGGAGGCGGTCTATCAGCAGCTGATCTTCAGGCGGCACACAGGATCCGAAGGCGCGATGCGCCTGGAGCACGTCAACGTCAATCCCCGCACGGACTGGCGGCGCGGCATTCTGCTGGGCCGTGTCCATGACACGATGCGCGGAGACCCGATGTGGCGCATGCTCAACCACAAGCGGCAGTGGACGATGATGCGCAAGAACCTCTGCCAGGTGTGCCGGAGATCAGCGGTGATCCCGGAGACGGGCAGGATCTCCTACGTGGTCACGAAGACCAACTTCGTCGCCAGCGAGCTCGATCGACTGACCAACGCGCCGCCCACCTGCCGCGACTGCATCAGCCTGTCTCTGGAGTGGTGCCCGCAGCTCCAGAGCTCCAGCACGGCCTACACGGTGGCCCGGACGGAGCCGGCCGGCGTTCTGGCGGACCTGTTCCGCCCCGGCGTACTGGGCCCGGTGAGGGAGGCCAAGAACGTGTTCGTCGGCTGGGACGAGTTCGCCAGGCACCCGGTGGCGCTCGCCAAGCAGATGGTCGTGCACCTCGTGGACATGCGGGCCGCCGACCCGCCCCTTACCGTCACGCGCTGATCGACGCCGAAGCGGCGCCGGTGCCCGAGCCTCGGATGCCCTTGCGGCTCATCCAGACGTTGAGTGCGGTGTTGACGATTCTCTCGGGGCCGTCGCCGGTGAGCTCCCACACGGCGGTGAGGCGGGCGTCGGTCAGCGGGTCGAGCCGGGTGCCGATCTTCGGAGGCTCTTCCCGTCTGACGCCTCTTGGGCTGCGGCTCCTACGGTCCTGGTTCACGGGGGCCGCGCGGCGGGGCCGGTCCTCCGGGTGGGGGATCGGGAGGTCGCGTGGGACGGCGAGGGCATCGGCGTAGGCGTTGAGCGCCTCAATCACGATCGGCTGGGGCCCCAGGTGAAAGCGCTGATGAGCGGTGGTGAGCCTAGCGTTCATCTCGGGAGTGGTACGTACCGTGAGCCGGTACACGTCCTTCGGGGCTGTGCGCCGCGCAACTGGCGTTTTCGCTTGCGGGTTGGACGTGCCCGCCGATTTGCCGGCGACGTCAACGACGGCGAGCTGGCGAGCGCCGGGCCCTTGCTGGGACTTCGCAGCTTTCCTGGCCATCGGGGGTGTCGCCTCCGTTGAGTCGCGGATCACGGTTGGCATCAGTCTTCAGCCGATGCGCGTTTTTCGCAACTGCGGCACGCTGTGCGCTAGCTGGACCGCAAGCAATTGACCAGGTCAGCGCACATCACACCGAGAACCCCTCAGAGCGTCGCTAACGCGCATATCCCGCACCGCGAGGGAATCGCTCACCCCGAACGGGAACCGCGTTCACAAGCACCCCTCAGCGTCTCTCAGAGTCATTGCAACAACGCACCGACTTCTGAGACAGTGATCACCCCCCGGAACCCCAACCCCCGACCGAGGGACTGTAAGCGCTAGCGTGACCGCTAGCCGATACCGAAACGGAGCTACATGCACGACATCATGCGCACCCTCCTCGGCGACCTCGCACCCAACACCGCCGCCGACCGCATGACCCTCAAGCACCTCATCACCCAGCAGATCACCTGCCCCCGGACCGGCGTCGTCCTCGACGTCCGCCAGGCCGTCGCCTTCACCCTGCGCGACCAGAACGGCGCTCACGCCGGCTACCGGGCCGTCGACGCCGCCTGGTGGAACGCCAACCGCGGCGCCTTCGATGAGCTGGCCACCGAGACGAACACCACCGTCGAACTCCTCGACGGCCGCGCGCTGTTCGCTGAGTGACCAGCCTGCGCAAGCCCAGAGCCCGGCCGTCCGGCCGACCCCTCACCTCCACCCTGAAAGGGACCAACGTGCCTAACAGCAACCGCCACGACATCACAGTGATCTTGGACCGCTCCGGCAGCATGCTGACTGTCGCAAGCGACACCGAGGGCGGCCTTAAGGCATTCCTTGCCGAGCAGGCCGCCAACCCGGGCGAGACCTACGTCTCGCTCTACCAGTTCAGCAACCACTGCGAGCCCGTCTACGAGTACTCCCTGTTGGCCGACGTCCCGGACTACACCCTTCACCCCACGGGCATGACCGCTCTCCTCGACGCCGTCGGCTCCACCATCACCACCAAGCGCGCCCACTTCGACGCCATGCCCGACAGCGACGTGCCTGGCCGCATCACCGTCGTCATCCTCACCGACGGTCTGGAGAACGCCTCCACCGAGTGGCGCTCTCGCCGCCAGGTCCGCCGCCTCATCAACGAGCTGCAGGCCAAGGGGTGGGTCTTCGTGTTCCTCGGCGCCGATCAGGACGCTTTCGCCGCCGCTGGCGACATGGGGATCGGAGCGGACACGACCCTGTCGTACTCCTCCCGCCGCACCGCCGAGACACTGACCCGCGCGGGACGAATGGTCTCTCGCGGGGGCGGGTTCACCGCAGACGACCGCAACGCCACCCGCCACTGATCACCCCGCGTCCCTGCCTCTACCCCCGGCAGGGCGCCCACCACCTCCCGAAGAACGGAGACCCATGACCACCGAAGCCAGCAAGAGGACCTTCAACCGCATCCGCAAAGCACTGGCCAAGGCCGAAGGCACTACCAACGAGCACGAACGCGAAACCTTCATGGCCGCGGCCCGCGCCCTCATGGCCAAGTACGGCATCGACCAGGCCCGCCTCGGCTACCTCTCCTCGGGACGGGAGAAGCCTCAGCTCCGCGAGATCGCGTGCCCCCATCCGTGGAGCAAGGAACAGGCCGTCCTTCTCCACAACGTCGCCAACGCCCTGCGGTGTCGCACGGTCACCATGCGCGTCCCCGGCCTGAAGGACGCCACCGTGGAAATGGTCGGCTTCGCCTACGACCTGGACAGGGTTGAGCTGCTCTACCCAAGCCTGCTGCTGCAGATGCTCGACGGCATGGCCCAGCAGCGCATCCCACAGGGGGAGTCGAAAACCGTCTACCTCCGCTCGTGGATGTTCGGCTTCATCACCGAAGCGACCGCCAAGCTCGAAGCGGCCGAGAAGCACGCCGCCGACGAGCAGGCCGCCCAGGACAAGCCCGGCGAGGTCAGCACTGCTGTCGTGCTTCTGAAGAACGACGAGGTCGTGGACACGCTGTTCGCCAAGCTCTACCCGAACCTGCGTCGGGCCCGCAAGGTCAAGGTCAACAACGACGCCTGGCACAGAGGCGCCGAGGCCGGCCGACGCGCCGACGTAGGCGGCACCCGCCCCGACACCAGCCCTACAGCATCTATCCGCTAGCGAAACCGCAGGCGGCCTCGCAGTAAGCGGGGCCGCCCCCTTCCGGAGGAGCATCGTGGCAGTTCGCTTCGACCTCACCACCACGGCGGGCATCATGTCCGCCATCCACCATCTGACCGGCCACCTCGACACGGGGCGGGTCGCCATCGCCTGGGGCGACCGCGAGGAGGAGTACAAGCGGCGCATGCTCGTCCGATTCATCGGGCTCGACCGCGACAACAACGGGAAGCTCACGCTGTTCATCCGAGGCACCATCCCTGCCCCCATGATGCAGGACTGGCTGATCTGCTGTGCCGACCGGCCGCCCGGCTCGCAGCCCAGCGACAGCACCGACCTGATGGCCCGTTGGACCGGCGCCAGCGTCGTTCTGAACCTGCCCAGGCACGCCCTCAGCGCCGAAGAGGCGCACCACCTGCACGCCCAGCTCGCCGACGTCATCCGTCAGGCGGGCGGTCCCGAGCAGTGCGAGATCGACCCGCCGGGCCCGGCGCGGTGACCGGCGCACCACCTGACGAGACGTTCCACATGCTGGCCTACGCCTGGGACGTTACCGCCGCCAAGGCGCTGGCCGCCGGACGCGAGCCGAACGGCAGGCTGGCCCCGGCCGACTGGGCGGGCATCCTGAGCCTCATCGCGACTGACAGGGACCATGCGAACGCTGTGGACCTGGACGAGCCTCTGATCGTCGTTCTCATCGCTGACGCGGGCCACTTCCCGATCGACGGCTGGCACCGCATCCGTCGTGCCCTGTTCGAAGGCATCGAGTACCTGCGGGCGATCGTGCTCAGCGCCGAAGAGGAGTACGCGATCCGCATCCATGGCGGCGACAAGCAGCCGCACTTCCTGCACCACCCCACCCACCGAAGGAGATGACGAGGTGGCCGATCCCCACGCCTGGATCATCACCGAAGATCGCATCGCGACCAGGCCCGAAGAGTCCCGGGCCAACAGGTTCATCGCTTCGGCGAATGCCGATCTCACCACGCACTACCAGCTCACCCGCCGTCTGAAGGCGGGCGAAGGCACGCCGTGGCGGCTCTACGACGGCGACGGCAACCTCGACTACGCCGGCCGGATCATCGTCCCGCCGGGACAGGAGGGCGGCGAGCTGTGGTTCGCACCGCTCGACTGGGCCAAGAGCGACACCGGGTCGGCTGAGATCCACTACCTCAACACCCGCACCGGCCAGTGGGAGGCGCTGTGACCGTCGCCGAGCTCATTGCGCAGACCGGCCTACCCGCCGATGCGGACATCAAGGCGACGTTGCCGGGCTTGACCTGGCACGTCACCACCCCGCTGGAGAAGGCGGGCATCACGACCATGGGCGGCCTGCGCGTCCGCAGTGACGCCGAACTGCTGGGAATCCCTCAGTTCGGTGAGCGCCGCCTCGACATGCTCAAGGCCGCGCTCCAGCAGTGGGAGGCGCGGTGACCAATCCGCCCGCCCACTACTTGCGTGCCGTGGACGAACTCACCCTGGACCCCATCGTGCGCAAGGTGGCCGCCCGCCTCGCCGACACCTCCGTCGAGCAAGGCGTCAACGCTGACGGCACCTTGAGCTACGCCTTCCTGCGGGCCTCCGCGGAGGAATACCTCCGCGGAGGTGGCCAGCACCGCGGGCCCGTGGGCGCGATCGCCCACGCGCTGCTCCGCCTCCGCGCCGAACCTGTCCCACCCAAACCGGCTGGCCCCGCGCCTGTCGAGCTGGCTGAAGTTGCCCAAGAGCCCCCGGCGGAGCCCGCGCCGGGGGTGACGGCGATCGCCGTCGACGACCCCCGGGGGTGCGTGTCAGCGCACGGCCCGAACTGTCCGCACGACCGGTGTGACCGGTACGGGTGCCTCCTGGAAGGAGATTGCTGCCAATGAGCATCGACGCCTACATCGGACGCGAGGGCATCAAGCAGGTCGTCGGCCTGCTCGGCGCCCCGCCCAGCAATCCCTACAACAGCGTGGAAATCATCCCGACGTCCGTCAATGGCAGGCAAGACAACCCCGTCACCGTCTATCGCGCGGCCCTGATGTGCGCGGAGATGGCAGCCGAGGACAACGTCGACTACGGAAGCGAGCAAGGGCTGTTCACCGTCAAGTACTCCTTCGAGGACGGCGACGACGGCAAGGTCATCGCGGTCACCCCGATGGAGGAGAACGACGCCGACGCCGACCGGCAGACGGCCCGCGAGATCGTCACCGACCTCACCGCGCGGTTCGATCTCGACCAGTACGCCAAGCTCGGGCTGACCGGCGACCAGGTGGCCGACCTCGTCAGGCTGGGCCTTGCCGTGTGCGCCGCGTCGGAGGACTCGAACCCGCTTCACTGGGCGCTCGACTTCTTCACCGACCCCGACGCCCTCGTCGAGTTGGGAGAGGCCACCTGGCACAAGCTCGCTGACCCCTACCGGGACATCGCATGACCGCGCCAGAGGTGATCTACCACGGCTACCGCCGTGAGGTCGGCGACTCGTCTATCGCCATCGAGACCCCCGGCGGTGAGCAGATCGGCGTGGTCGGGCACCTGCCGAAGCATTCACCCACGGGCATCGGGTGGGGATACCACGGCTCCGGCGCGGCCGATTGCGCCCGTTCTCTGCTGATCGCCGCCCTGGGCGATGACGCAGCCTGCCGGACCTGCAACGGTACGGCCAAAGTGGTGTTCGACCTCAAGACCGGCAACGACCTGCCGTACGACCCCGACAAGGCCGCGGACTACTATCCCGAGCTGATCTACCGATGCGTGTGCGAGGACGGCTACCGAGTCGGGCCCGCCCTCTACCAGGCGTTCAAGTTCGCGTACGTCTCCCAGTGGGGCGCCGAGTGGCGCATGTCCCGCTCCGACATCCTCCTCTGGCTCGCCACCCAGCCGGGAGGGACGTGATGGTCCTGCGTGCCGTGACGATGGACGCGAAGGCCACGAAGGTGCGCGTGCTGCGCGCCGACACCGCCGAGCTGAGCGACCTGTTCGACGGCTCTCCGCCGGACGGGTACGTGATCACACTCACCGGCCGCAACGACGAGACCGTGGTCTGCGGCAGTCACATCGAGATCGCCGCCATCGTCCGCAAGCTCGCTGTGGAGGCCCGGCACCGGTTCGCCGGCAGCGGCGTGCCCACCGTGCCGAACTACGACCTGCACGTGTACACCATCGCCGACCACCTGCGGTTCCTGCGTCTCGTGCCGGACGAGGACGGCGCGCTGCTGGCGGCCGGGCAGATCCTCGACCACCTACGCGGCAGAGGGTTCGACGTCATCACCCGCGCCGACGAAGCGGACGAGACCGGACCGCCGTCGCTGCCGGTGCTGTGGCCGGGCACGGACATCACCCCGGAACTGCTGAAGCCAGGACGGATCGTGCAGCGCTACCCCGAGCGCACCCGCGGCGGCCAGTGGATATCGGTCATGCCGTGCTGCGGCCGCGCGGCACGACTGCCGGACCCGCCCGGCGACGAAGAGAAGGGGGGAGGGGAGGGGGTTGCGGTGTTCTGCAACGCCTGCAAGATCCTCTACACGTTGCGCTGGCAGCAAGAGCCCGACGAAGGGTGGGGGCCGTCCTGGCTGGCCAGCTTCGAGGTCACCCACACGAAGGTGGCGACCGCCACCGGCAACTACCGGAGGAGATCATGAACGAACAGGCGCGGGCGCTGCTGCTCAAGGCGGCCGATGTTCAGGAAACGAACGGGCTGCACCAGGGCGGTTACTACGATCGGCGTCAGGCCGCGCAGGAACTGCTCGACATGCGCAAGTGCCGGGTCTGTGCGCTCGGCGCGATCGCCACGGCGGCGGGGCTGTTCCCGAACGAGATCATGTCCGGATTCCCCGGCGCGAGCACAGCGCGGCAGGCAGCCGGGCTGCTTGCCGCCTACCTGATCGAGCACAACCTGGCGATCCCGTCTGAGGAGGGCCCTCTCCCAGTGGTCGGTACGAACTGGGCGGACCGGCCAGGGCAGACTGCCGCCGGTGTCGCCTCCGTCATGCGGGCCGCCGTGCGAGATATCCGCTAGCAGTTACGCTAGCTTCCATGCCGCCCCTCCGGCCGAGGAAGAGAGCGTGAGAGTTGAGCGAGGCCCCGCTGTGTGTTGCCCCCCGCTGCGGCGGACAGCGGGGCCCCCGCCAGGCCGAATCGGGCTGGCTCATCTGCACGTCCTGCCAGACGCGGCTGGAGCGCGACGTGCGGATTACGCCCACGCTTGAGCGGTGGCTGGCCTATCACGTCGTACCCGGCAGCGGGGGAGGGCCGAAGGTCTCCGGTAGCCGCGAGGCCCCCGTGCCGGTCAGGCTGGACGTCCTCGATCACGTCGCTCACATCGAGCACATCCTGAAGTCCTGGGTGTGGCTCATTGCCGAGCACCGCGGCTTGATGTACCCGAGCCACACGTCGATCACCGGCCTCGCCCTGTGGCTGGCCCAGGATCTGCAGTGGCCGGCCACCAGACCATGGATCAGCGACATGTGCGACGAACTGGCGGGACTGCGCCGGACCGCGCACGCACTCGCTCCCTGGCGGGTGCAGGTGGACTACCTGACGGGCCCATGCCCGTCATGCGACCTCCGGGCCTTGATCCAGGTGGCCGGGGAGACGTACATCGAGTGCGACCTACGGGCCGGCGGCTGCAACAGCCTCTGGACCGGGCAGGAGTATCACCGCCGTGTGAAGGAGATCGCCGACGAGCACCAGGCGACTACGATGCTGACCATGGCCAGGCGACACCCCGGGCGGCTCCCCCCGGCAGAGCAACGCGCGGAAGCGGAACGGGATCTACAGACGGTGGCAGAGGAGTACGCGAAGGCCAAACAAGCTGCCGACGAGGCGTACCAGCGGGCGATGGCCAAGCCGACGACTCGCCTGCACGCCGCGATCCGTGTTGCGGCGGCCCCACCTGAGGGCGTTCCGGCCGCCGAGAAGAAGAGCCTGGTGACGCGGAACCGCATCTCCGAGATCACGGGTATCCCGGTTCGGGTGGTCCAGCGCATTGTCAACGAGGGCGAGGCGTCGTAGGGTCGCAGCGGTTGCGTTGCTCACGAAAACCCCGGCATGAAGGTGCCGGGGTTTTCTTGTACGTCACTCCAGGCTGAGGCAGACGCGCGAGATGGCAAGAAGGTTTACAGTAATCCAGTTTTTCTGATTACGAATTCAACGCGATTAAGTGCAGGCATGGAACGTCGAACGGATGCTCCGGGACAATCGCCGCATGCCGCGCATGAGTCCGCCCTTACAACAGGAGAAGCTAGGCCGTGAGCTGCGGGCTCTGCGGCTGGCGCGGGGCCTCACCATTACTCAGGTCGCCCAGAGGTTGGGGTGCGCGAGCGGAAAGGTCTCGCAGGTCGAGAACGGCCTGACCCTAGTTACGCCCGGGTATGTACGCGACGTCCTGGACCTCTGCCAGGCGGACGAGGGAACCCGCGAGCTCTGCCTGCAGCTGATCACCGATGCCCGGCGCACGCCCTGGTGGAGACGCGGCGAATTCCGTCAGGTTCTCGGCCCGTTCATCGTCTATGAGACCGAGGCCAGACGTCTGTGCTACTGGCAGGCCCAGGTGATTCCCGGGCTGCTCCAGACGTTCTCTTACGCCTGCGAGGTCATCAGCGCCGACCGGCCCTGGGAGGGGGAGGACCTCGTGCGGTTGCGGGCAAGGGCGAGAATCGCCCGGCGATGGGTCCTCAGCCATGAGTCTGATCCACTGATGGTGGACGCCATCGTGAGCGAGGACGCGCTGCATCGGCCAGTCGGACGCTCCGCGGTGATGGTGGAACAGCTCGCCCATCTCCTTGAGGTCGGCGGCTGGCCGACGGTGCAGTTGCGCGTGGTGCCGCGTTCGGTCGGCGCACACGCGGGCCTGACCTGCTCCTTCGTGCTGTTTCAAATGCAGGATGCACGGACCGTGCTGTATCGAGAGGGTGGCGTGGATGAGATCGTTGATCTCGGCGCGGGCGTTGCGCAGGAGTACGAGCGACGCTTCGAGCATCTGACCCGCGTCGCGCTGACGCCGGAGGCGTCGGCCGATCTGATCCATTCGATCCGCGAGGAGTTTGTGCGTGCCGAGCAGCATGACGAGCAGCGTGCCGAACAGCCTGCCGAGCAAGGAGCATTTGACGGAGGCATGGCGTAAGGCCACACAGTCGGAGTCCGGGGGCTGTGTGTGGGTGCGGTTGTCGGGGAACCGCATCGAGGTAGCAGGATCGTCCCCGGCCGGAGAGGGCCCCGATTTGGCCGGGCCGATCAACCAGTTCACCCCGCACGAGTGGCGCGTGTTCCTCGCCGGCGTCCGGGGGAGCCAGCGCTTCGACCTTCCCGACGGCTCTGTGTAGGAACACGCTCCAGGTCGGCGTGCCGCTGGCCTGGAGCGTGCCATTCTCAGCGTTGGCGCTGCGCGCTGCGATGGCCATCGCGCAGGCCCGCTTCGTAGGCAATCTCAGTGGGCACGGGGGGCGGCGATGGCCAGGACTCGACCCTTTTGGTGAATGCGCTGGTGAGCAGGGCCATGACGGCGACGCTAGTGCCGGCGATGGGCAGGGGCGGCTCGCCTGCGGCGGCGAGCAGGAAAGTGAACAGGGTGCTCATGCCGAGCACCCTGGTGGATTCGATCATGACGGCAGTCCCTCGCCTTAGGGATGTTGAGCTTTGAACCACCACACTGTGTCACGCATGAATTTCATCGTCACGCCTCTGGCGTCGATCGTTACGTTCTTTCACAATCTGCACCGATCACACACAGTTTTGGTAACGTCCCATATGGCACTTTCGTGCCATGGTTGGAACGTGCCGCCAGAAAGGCTGGACAGGAACACGGGTGGGCCATTTGCATATTCCTCCACGAGCGGTAACAAACATCGCTGACATCCAGGCTTGGCGTTCGTCAGCAGGTGAACCGCTGTACGTGGACAATCCCTCGAACTGAGAAAGGCACCACCATGCTGTCTCGACTGTCCCGCACCGCACGGACCCTGCTCGCCACGGCAGGGGCGGCCGTACTACTGGCCACGGCGACCGCGGCTTACGCCGATGACGAGCCTGCCCCCGCTACAACCGGCGCCAGCGAGCCGGTGCTCACGCAGGGACCTACGGTAAGCCCCGAGCCGGCCGCGTCGGAGAGTCCTGCGGGTTCCCCTGTGACGACCGCGCCGTCTGGCGCGCCCGTCACCACAACCAGCACCACCTACACCAAGGTCGTCAACCATGACGGGTCGGTGACGATCACCACGACGCGTATTACCACGACGAGTAAGAGCGTCACCTACGCCAAGGCGAACGAGGTGCCCGCTGCGCTGCAGGCGCACATGGGCGGCTGGTGATCGGGACGGTGCGCCCAGCGGATGTCCGGCCACGCCGATTCGATCGCGCCTGGCTGACATCCGCGATCGGGGCGGGCACAAGCTGGATCGCCTGTCCGGCCACCCTCACCGGGGGTGGCCACCTCGGTGAGGACGAGATGCTGCTTTTCGCTGGATGGGTCGCCGCAGTGGCGCTGCCTCTCACGTTGCTGGCGGTCCGGCTCCACCCCGCCCAGCGTCGGGCGGCCAAGGCGTATCGGGCGTATCGCATGGGACACATGCATGGACGAGAAGCCGCGGCTGACAGAGCTGCCAGGGCGGCCAGAACGTAGAAACAGGTCCCGGCCTGACGGGGCCCAGGCCATGGGGAAGGCATGTACCAGATTTTCGGCCTCGACGACGACGCCGAGGCGCTCTACCGCCTGTTGTTACGCGAAGGGCCCCTGCGTGCGGACTCCTTCGCCCTCAACCCGGCAGAGGGCGCCATCATCGAGCGGCTACGCGATGATGGGTTGATCTACGGGGAAGACGTGCTCACCGCAGCCCGCCCTGGCCTAGCTCTGAAGGGCCGGCTGCTGGAACGGCAGCGTGCCATCAACGCGGCCGAGGCGCTGATGACCGAGTACGAAGCGCTCTACCAGTCGAACAGCCGTCACTACAGCGACGGCGTGCCGGTCGAAGTACTGACCGACCCGGCGCACATCCGGCGGACCTTCAGCCACATCGAGGGCTCGGCCCGCAGCGAGCTGCTGTCGTTCGTGACAGCCCCCTTTCAGGTCGTCACGGGGGACCGGCGTGTGCTGGACCCCAGCGATCACCCGCGGTGCCGGATTCTGGTAGAGGAAGAGGTGTTCACGGACGAGGCCGCCGTCGCCGCTGCGCAGCACTCGGCCGACAGCGGGTGCGAGGTCCGCGTCATCGACAGACTGCCCTTCAAGCTGATCATCGGCGACCGGCGCCAGGCGCTGGTCCCTCAGGCGCCCGGGGAGACGATGCCAGTGCTCCTGATCCACGCGGGCACGGTGCTGGACGCGCTGGTGGCGACGTTCGACGTGTTCTGGGAGCGGGCCCTGCCGCGCAGGACGGCCTGGCGCAACAACGGAACGGATGACACCAGGCCCACCCAGCAGGAGATTACGATCCTGCGGCATCTGGCCAGAGGAGCCACCGAGCAGCAGATCGCCACGACGCTCACCATCTCCAAGCGCACGGTGATTCGCCGAATCCAGCAGCTCATGGATCGGGCCGGCGTGGACACGCGCTTTCAGCTCGCTCTGCACGCGGCGCGCGCTGGGTGGCTGTCGAAGGTAGTCGACGCCTGACCTCAGGCGGTGTCGATGCCGAGCTGGACGTCGACTAGGTCGGCGGTGGATTCGTAGTGCTTGAGCAGTGAGGCGATCATGCGGTCCTGCTCTGCGGGGGTGGTGTCGCGCATGGCGCGGATCTGCTGGATCTGGCGGCGCTGACGATCGGTGAGCTGGTCTAGATCGAGCGCTGGGTGCGTGGCGGGTACGGCATGGGGCGCTGGGATGCCGAGTTCCGGCGCTCCGTGCTCTCGTACGCGTTCCAGCAGGCGGGCGGCGCCGGGGCGGCCCATGTCGTGCTCGAGTTCGTTCGGCTCGATGTTGCGGTAGATGAGGGCGAGGACGACCACCTGGTGGTCGTCGGCTTCGCGCCGGCCGGACTCCCAGTGGTCGATGTTGTTGCGGCTGAACTTCCTGCGAGTCATCTCGGCGAAAAGCCGTGCGACTTCGGCGACTTTGAGGCCGTCGAGCCGTGCCGTTCGCTTGGCTTTGAGAAATGCGCCTTGCTGTGCGTACGGCAGGGTCTCGCCGCGTGTGCTGGTGGCCACGGCCGCCCTCCCTTCGTCATCTGACTGCGGTTTTTTCGCGCCGACGGCCACCGTATCAAGGCGTGTGGCTTTTGGCCTACACGTGTGCCGATCTGCTACACGAACTCACACGTATGCCCGCGTATGTGTGAGTTTGTGTGAACACAGAAGCGCAAAAGCGTTGACCTTCTCACACAAATCACACTATGTTCGACGGGTGCGCGACCATAGTTCAACCAAGATCAACAACACGTGAGAGGGGGTGCGCACGTGCGCAAGAAGCGAACGGAGATCTCCCGACGGGAACGACGGGAACGACGAGAGGCCGTGCTGCACGCCCTCCGCGAGTCGAAAGGAACCATCCCCCCGGACGTACTCACCGCGCTCGTCGCGGCAGGACTCGTCATCCTCTCTCAGCCCGCGAGAACTGCCGCCCCCAGGATCCGCCCCGCAGGCGCGGGACTCTCGGGCGAGTCTCTTTATGCCGCGCTGAGCTGGCCTTACCGCGACACCCTGGCCAAGCTCAAGGCGGGCGTCCCCGTCACCCTCGACGAGGTCGCCGATCTGAATCTGCTGACCGTCGCCGAGGCGGCCGAGCTCATGGCCGTCAGCGACCGCACCGTCCACGCCCTCGTCGCGCGCGGCGACATCGCCCACTTCCGCATCCATGCCCGCGCTCTGCGCATCCCCGCGGGCGCGGCCGTGGAGCACCTGGCCAGCCGACTGACCTACCCCTCCAGCACCGATGCGGAGGCGTCTACCCCCGCCCCCGCCGACCTCGAAACGAGAACCGCATGACCAGCGTCCTCGAAGCCGCTAGCGAGCTCGCTAGCCATGACGCGCGCTCACGGGAGTGCACCGCCCCTCACAGCGATCGTGTAGCCGAAGCGCGTCCGGAGCGGGGGCGCCTGGGCGCCCCCGCTTCCTCCTTCGGCGCCACGTTCGCCGAGAACATGAAGGCCCAGGCCCGCACCTTGTCAGGTGAGGAGCTTCTCGCCATGTACGAGGAGGGCCTGCAGCTCGCCCCCGTCTCTCACCTCGTCATGGACACGCTGCGCGCCGAGCTTCTGGAGCGCCTCAGCGCCGCCGCCCAGGAGGGAGCGTGACGAACGCGTCTCTCACCCGCGCCCAGGCCGCCGAGGCGCTCGGCATCACCACCCGTCAGGTGCGCCGCCTGGCCCTTGCCGGCCTGTACCCGCACCGGCAGCCCGACGGCCGCTGGCTCTACCGGCTGGATGAGGTCGAGGCCAGGAAGCAGGAGGTGTCCCGGTGATGGGCTCGCCGCTTCTGTCGGACGACGACGGCCTGGCCGCCCACCTGGAGTGGCTCGGCGCGCTGCACGAGGAGTCCGAGGCGAAGGGCTGGGAACCGGCCCCCTACCCGGCCTTCACGCCCTGGGCCACGTGGGGGAGCGCCAGATGATTGTCTACCGCGTGGGCGACCACGTCACTCTCACCATCGCCGGTGTCATCGACAGCGCCGACCCAGAAGACCCCGCCCGCTACCAGCTCCGCCACGGTGAGCGGGGCCTGGTGTCCTTCCGCACCGACGACCGCAGCATCCACCAGGCCCTGGTGGCTACAGCGGATTGGCCGCCGCTGCCCGGCGACGTGTGGCTCGACCGCAATCGCAAGCGCTGGTTCGGCCAGGTCGAGACCGACCCCGACCGGCCTGATCTCATCATCCTGGTCAGCGAGTTCGGGGCCTGCTACTGCGGCGAGGACCGCCTGCTTAAGGCGATCCAGGAGCACGGCACCTTCCACCTGGAAATCCCCGGCCGCGTCCGACTCGAAAGGGAGGCCGGGCGATGAGCGGCAGCCTCTACTCGATCGGCGACGAGGTCGAGTTCGTGCGTCGCGGGGTGATCACCGCCGTCGATCAGGCCGACCCTGCCTGGTTCGGCGTTGGCCAGCGCGGCAGCGCGACAGTCGATGCCTGGTTCCGGACAGACGACGGCAGTGTCCGGCACACGCTGGTGACCGCCGTGCAGTGGCCGCCACTGCCCGGCGACACCTGGACGGACGGCACGGGCAAGGACTGGTTCGCCCACGCGGCCGAGGACGACGGGCACGGCCTCGCCCTCACATCCGAGTTCGGTGCCCGCTTCGAGGCCAAGGACGGGGTCAAGCGAGCGGACGAGCTGTATGGACCGTTCCGCCTCAAGACGCCCGGCAAGCAGCGCCTCGAACAGGAGAGCAGCCAGTGAGCGGCCCCCGCTACCGCAAGGGCGACCACGTCGAAATCGTCCGCTGGGGCGTGATCGTCCACGTTGACCCGAAGGACCCGCACCGGTTCGGCATCGGTCAGCCCGGCAGCCGGATGGTCGATGCGTGGTTCCGCACCGACAAAGCAGAGGTGCGTCACCGGCTATTGACCACCGCCGAGTGGCCGCCGGTACCGGAAGACATGTGGCGCGACCGGAACGGCAGGCAGTGGGAGGCCAGCGAAATCGGCTGCCTCGATTGCACTGCTGACGGCCGCGAATGCGAGGACGGCTACGTCGCGCTGAGGTCGGAGTTCGGCGCCTACTACCCGGGCAGCCTTCAGATCGCGCAAGCGCACCGCTACTACGGCCCGTTCACGCTGGAGAAGCCGAGTCCGCGGCGCAGCCAGGAGCGGCCGTGCTGACCCAGATGGCGGGAACCGCCCGCCGTCTGGGCCGGTACCGCCCGGACAGCCGCCGCGGACGCCGGATCCGGCGCGGCCGGCTGGGCGGCTCCTCGATCGCCGCGGTGATCGGGAAATCGCCGTGGTCGTCGCCGTACTCGGAGTGGGCCTTGCAGAAGGGGCTCGTCCAGCCGGACCCGACCACGGCCTCGCAGAGCCGGGGCAACTACCTGGAGCCCGCCCTGCTCAAGTGGTACGCCGACCAGCATCCGGAGTTCCGGGTGCGGCGGGGCGGCACGTACGTGAACGTCGATCGGGACTACCACCTGGCCAGCCCGGACGGCCTGTGCTTCCGAGACGGCGTGCTGGTCGAGGGAGTCGAGGCCAAGACCGACGCGGACGCGGACGGCTCCGGCTGGGGCCGCCCGGGAACGGACGAGGTGCCGATCTACTACCGGGTGCAGGTCGTCTGGTACATGGACGCCTTCGGGGTGAAGCGGTGGCGGGTCGTCCTGCTCGACGGCCGCCTGCAGTTCCGCGAGTACGTCGTCGAGTACGACCCGGCCGAGGCGCAGGTACTGCGGGACGCGGCCGAGGACTTCCTGGCGTCGGTGTTCTGGGACGAGATGCCGGAGCTCGACGAGCACCCGGCCACGTACGCCACGGTCCGCAAGTTGCATCCGAAGATCGACCGCGACGCCACCGTGCAGTTGCCCGCCGAACTGGCGGCCGAGCTGCACGCGGCCGTCCTCGGCATGGACGCGGCTGAGAGCCGTAAGCGGCTGGCGCTGTCCAAGGTCGGCGCGTTCATGGGCACCGCCCGCCGCGCGATGCACGGCGGCTACGACTACGCGCTGCGCCAGTTGTCGAGCAAGGGCCTGCCGTACGTGAAGCCCGACAACAAGCTGGATCAGGTGCCACCGCCTGATCTCCCTGACGACACCACGGAGGAGGCCGCGTGAGCGACACCTTGCCCGCTCTGATCGAGGAGATGAACGCCCGCATCGGCAAGCACACCGCCGAGTTCGAGGCGGCGCTGCCGAAGGGAGTGACGGTCGCCCAGCTCAAGCAGGACGCCCTGAACAGCCTGCGTGCGACCCCGAAGCTGGCCCAGGCGCACGCGCCGACCGTGCTCGGCGCGCTGATGACGTGCGCACAGCTCGGACTGCGTCCCGGTGTCTCTGGTCTTGGCCACGCCTGGCTGCTGCCGTTCAAGAACTACAGGGAGAACAACCGCCTCGAAGCGCAGCTCATCATCGGCTACCGCGGCTACGTGGACCTGGCCTATCGCCATCCGGCCGTGCAGGGCGTCGTCTCACGCATCCGGTATGCCAAGGACAGGTTCAAGCTCATCTACGGGCTGGACGGCGACACGCTGGAGCATGAGCCGCCCGCTGACGGCGGTCCCCGCGGCGAGGCGTTGCTGTACTACGCCATCGCCCGGGTGCGCGGGCACAGCATCATCACCGAGCCCATGTCGCGCCGCGAGATGGAGGAGCATCGCGACAAGTTCGCGATGGCCAAGAGCAGAGATCGGGGAATCGTCGGCCCCTGGCGTGACCACTTCGACGAGATGGCACGCAAGGGTCTCGCCGTTGACACCCCGATACCGACCGTCGGCGGATGGTCCACGATGGGCGACCTCAAGGTCGGTGACCAGGTGTTCGACATGAACGGCAACCCGGCCGCCGTCCGCGCCGTCTCCGAGGTCAAGCACATCGACTGCTACCGGGTGACCTTCGCCAATGGGGCTTCCATCGTGTGCGACGCCGAGCATTACTGGCTCGCCAGCATCGGCACTAACGCTTCCCGTGACAGGGCCACCAAGGGCTGGGCCGTCCACCAGATCGCCGACCTCCACGCGGCCAAGCAGGCGGGTAAGTCCGTCGTCATGCCCGTCGTCGGACCGCTGGACACCGAGCCGGTTGATCTGCCGATCGATCCCTGGATGTTGGGCTACTGGCTGGGCAACGGCGCGAAGGACAATGCTCACGTCACCTGCCACGCTGATCATCTGGAAGAGATCAAGGCGGCCATCACACGATCCGGCTACACCGTGGGCGCGGTGCGACCAGACCCGCGCAGCAAAGCCGCCGGAATCGGCGTCCGTGGCCTGATCAGGGATCTGCGGTCGGCGGGAGTGCTTGGCCACAAGCACGTCCCCGCCGCATACCTCCGAGCCTCCGCCGAGCAGCGGATGGTACTGCTGCGAGGGCTCATCGACAGCGACGGATCAATCGACGCCGAACGGGGCCGCGTGCACTTTGCGAGTGTCGACAAGGGGCTGGCGGATGCTGTGGCCGAGTTGGCGCGCAGCCTCGGAGAGGTCGTCAATCGCTCCGAGCGTGACGCCGTCGGCTACGGCAAAACGGTGAGGGCCTACACGGTGCAATGGCGTCCGTCAGTGTGCCCGGCCACGATTTCAGCCAAGGCCGGCCGCTTCCGTGCCCGCACGTTGCGGCCTTACCGCAGCGTCAAGTCCATCCAGCCAATCCCTTCGGTGCCGACTCGCTGCATCGAAGTCGACTGTGAGACCAGCACCTACGCGGCAGGTATCGAGATGGTGCCGACGCACAACACCATGATCCGGGCCCGGCTGGTGAAGGCCATCCCGACCGCGCTCGACCTGGCCATCGGCATGTCCGTGGACGAGGGCGTACGGCTCGACTTCGACCCGACCGCCAACCCGGCCGAGGTGACTACCCACCCGGATCGCGCCGACGAGGCGGACGCGGAGAACCCCGCTCAGTCCGTCCGCGAGTCCGTCACCATCCGCGAGTCGTTCCCCAGCGGCGGCCTGACCGGGGACCAGGACCGTGAGATCGCCGGGCTCGTGCGCGACCGCAGGATGAGCAAGGAGCAGGCGCTCGATCTCGTGGAAAGGCTGTTCAAGGAGCGCAAGTCGGCCCGGCAGCTCAGCGAGGAGCAGGCCGCCGAGCTGATCGAAGAGCTGAAGAAGATCCCGTTGCCCACGATGGAGGGCGAGGTCTTCCCGCCCAGCCGCTCGCTGGCCGAGCCGGACCAGCCGGCCCCGGTGAAGCGGAAGCCGACCAAGGCGATGATGAACATGATCCACGCCGCGCTGGCCGAGCGGGATATCACCGACGATGAGGCGGTGCGCGCCGAGCTCGGCCGCATCCTCGGCGTGACGGTCGAGTCCCGCAAGGAGCTGACATTCGACCAGGCGTCTCAAATCCTTGATCGTCTGGAAGCCCCCGCAGACGCCGCTGCTCCCGTCCCGCCCGCGCCGGGTTCGGACGAGCTGACTCCGGAGCAGATCAGAGAGCTGATCCGCGCCGAGTGGGCCGAAGCGGGCGGCCAGCCGCAGGCCCTGGCGGGAGCGTTCCGCAAGGCTATGAACGTCGGTGCCCGTGAAGCCGCACCGAACGAGCTGAACGCGTTCCTCCAGCAGCTCCGCGACGGCAAGCACCTGCCCCGGCAGCAGGAGCGCAAGCGGTTCCTCGGCTCCATCGCGGCCCTGTTCGACGGGCTCGACAAGCCGATTCCCGAGGAGGACCGGCTGCGCGACCTGTCGGCGCTGCTCGGTTACACGGTCCTGCGGCCGCACCAGATCGCCTTCGACCATCTCCAGGACGTCATCGACGTCCTGACCGCCTGCAAGGGCCAGACCCACGCATGGGACGAGGCCCTCCAGGCGGCGCAGGCCGCACGCGGGGAACAGCCCGCGTCCTGACCCCATGCTCCGCGCCCGGCCCGCGCAGCGCGGGCTGGGCACCTACCCCTCAAGGAGATCCGCTCATGCCCATGTCCATCACCGTCAACAAGGGCCAGCCCAGCCCGGCCGACGTGTTTCATGACACGACGGCGCACGCCGTCACCCTCGTGATCGGCGAGTACCGGTACAGCGTCGACGCCAAGGACCCCCGAGACCTGATCGACGGAGCCCTCGTCCTGGACCGGCTGCAGGCCGTTCTGCCGGCCGTGCGCCGCGACATCGAGGCCGCTCTCACCCGGCACAAGCGCGCGGAGCAGGAACGCGTCCGCGCCGCTGCGGGGCTCACGGCGCAGCCGACGTGCTCGTGCGGGACGCCGGACATGCCCCAGATGGTTCACCGCCTGGACCTGCCGTGCCACGCCGAGAGCATCACCCCCTGCTTCACCTGCCAGGGAGGTGGCTGCCCGGAATGCGTGGGCACGGGCAACCAGGACGTCGTCGCCAGGGCAAGCACCCCCGTGCATCTGGTCCGCGAGACCACCCACGCGGTGCGCCCGTACGTGCCCGCCGTCACCCCGATCAGCACCCCCACGCGCGCGGCCAGCGCGCCGCCGCTCCAGCCGCGCGAGTGCGGGTGCAGTGAGCACGGCCCCTGCCCGGCGCACGGCGGACCGGCACCGGGGGAGGAGACCCGTGACCTGACCAGCGTGATGCCGAGGCCGGCACAGCCCGCCGCGACGCCACGGGAGGAGCGGTGATCTTCCGCACCTTCCCTGTCCACTGCGGCAGCGTGACGGTCGGCTGGGACGCCGACAACGACACCTTCTACGCGCGCGGCACCAACACGGCCGGCAGACGCGTGTGGGAGTACGCCAACGGCATGCCCACCCTCGCGCAGCTCCGCGCGGTGCTGTGCGGGCACCGCGTCACCCTGCACGGGGTCGACGCCACAAGCCTCCTGCACGACATGGACATCTCCCGGCAGCGCGCTAGCCGGACTGCCAGCCGGTGCACCCGAGGTGGCCGATGAGAGGCATCGCCTACCTCCTGGCTGTGATGGCCAGGGTGTACGAGTTCCTCGGGACGCTGATGACCGTGGCATTCGGCTGGGCCGTGCTCTGGGCCATCACGCAGGGGCTCGTCTCGCTGGCGTGGAGCCTGTGATCACGGTCCCCGCGTCACCCTCGGGTGCGGCGCAACCGCGAACACGCCGAGCCTTCTCTCGCATGACCCATCTCCCCGAAACCACGGAGCCCTTCATGACCAACCCTGTCGGCAACCAGCTCACTGACATCGCTGACGCCACCGCCGACCTGCAGATTCCGCTGGCCGATCTCGTGCAGGTCACCATCACGGTCAGCCCGTGCGTCGGGTTCCCGACCACGATCATCCGCTACCTGCGCAAGGGCGACGCCGAGGCGCTGCAGGCGACCGCCCGCGAGAAGCGTGTCCTGTGAACGGGAACTACGCCGCGCTGAGCGCTGTCGCTGTTCTCCTCGTGGCAAGTTGTGCGGCGTCACCTTCGCAGGGGCAGGTGACGCACCGGCGGTACGAACCGCCGCGCACGTGGACGACCACGAGCTGCGCAGCCTGGAAGACGACCACGTACCGCTCCGGCACTCAGCGGCGCACGACACGCACATGCGTCGCCCGCCACGTGAACGTGCACCGCAGCCTGCCGGAGTGGTACCTGACCCTGCTCGACGGAGACCACGAGGGCGAACGGGTCGTCAGCCGGACGACGTGGGACGCCTGCCCCGAGCGGGCAACGTACCCGTCCTGCGCGGAGGGAGAGTCGTGGTGATCGCCGCTCTGCCGTGGCTGGCCGGGTGGGTCCTTCTCACCGCCACGGCCTGCCTCATCACCTGGCGGCTGACGGTTCGGCTGATGGACATCCGGGAGACCGAGCTGTGGACGCTGGTGTACGAGATGCAGTTCCAGACCAAGGTACTCAAGGGGCGGCTGGTGGACGTCGGAAGGGGGGCTACCGCCTTCGAGGACGCGCTGAACGACATCGTGGACTTGGCGGACTGGGCCGACATTCCGCTGTCCGCTAGCGGAAACGCTCGCGTTCAGGAAGTTGTCGCCATCGCCAAGCAGGCACTCGAAACTCGTGCCTATCCCGGCAGGTTGCGGGCCGCTCAGGAGGCGCTGGAACAGGCCGAACGCGACATCCAGGAACTGACGGCCGAGAACGTGCGCCTGGCCGAGCTGGCGGTCGCGCCCCAGTGAACGGACCGCTGTTCGCGTCCCTCCCGGCGATGGGCCTGTTCGCATGGCTCATGGCCGGGTGGGGCGTCCTGTCGGCCACCATCGGCCTGCTCATCGGCTGGCACGCACGAGGCAAGGGGCCCCGCAGGTGATCGCCGTGTACGTGCTCGTTGGCCTGCTCGCCCTCGTTGGCCTGGCCGCAGCCCTCGTCGGCCTGGTCGTCGCCGCCGGCGTCGCGCTGGACGTCCGCCGTGACCGGCGCCGCATCGAGTTGGAGCGGCTCGCCGGCACGCATCGTCAACCCGATCTCGACCCCGATCCGTCGCTGGACGGGCTGGTAGTCGAGATCTCTCAACGCCTGAGGAGGGCACAGTGACACCACCCCTGATCACGATCACGGTGTACGGCACACCCGGCTCGCAGGGCTCCAAAAGACCTGTCGGCAAGAACCGGATGATCGAGCAGAACGCCACCGTCAAGCCGTGGCGGCAGGACGTTCGCCAGGCCGCGATGGACGAGATCGACCGCCGCGCTGCGGCCGGCGAACCGTTCGCGCGGCTGGACGGGCCGATCATCGCCGAGATGGTGTTCACGATGGGCGACAAGCCGTCCGGCCGCCCGACGTGGTGGCCGTCCGGCGTCCGCTGGTCAAAGGCCCTGTGGTGGCATCCCGCCAGCGCGCCTGATCTCTCGAAGCTCCTGAGGTCCACGGAAGACGCCCTCACGCAGGCCGGGGTGTGGAAGGACGATGCCCGCGTGGTCCGCTACCGGGAACTGGCCAAGGTGTACGTCGGCCAGGTGGACGAGCCGGACGCGCTGCGCGTGCCCGGCGCGGTGATCCGGCTGTGGTCGGGGCTGGACGTGGCCGCGTGATCCGACTGGCCGCGTTCCTCGTCGTCATCGCGGCGATGCTCGCCTCCAGCTGGTACGTCTTCCAGGTCGATCAGGGCCTCGGCGTGCTCATCCTCGCCATCGGCGTCCTCATCATCACCCCCGCCTTCTACAAAATCATCGACAGCGGACAGGCAGACCCGCTGGAGAAGAAGGACGACAGCGAGTGACAGGGGCGTCGCCGTCGACCGCGCCGTGCACCTTCGGCCCTGGCCCGTGCGGTAAGACGCCCACCCGCCTCTACACCTTCGGCAGACGGTGCGCCGACCACGCGCCTCCGCCGCCCCCGCCCGGATACTGCGCGCCGCTGCGCTGCTACTGCCCGCCCGACCAGCAAGGAGAACTCTCATGTTCGACCCCGACGACCGGCCCCCGAGACTCAAACCCGGACAGCGGCGCCGCAAGCGCTCCCGCCTCCAGCTCCCTCGCACTGCCGTCACCGACGAGCACGGCAACGCCCTCTGCGTCATCGAGGGATGGGGTGTTGGAGCCGACGATGTTGCTGCCGCCCGCGCCCTCCACCGGCACGGCCTGCCCGGGGGGATCGACCCTCGCACCAACCCGGCATGAGCTGTCCCGATGCGACGAGTGTGAGCAGCCGGTCCTGTGGACCATCACCGAGGCCGGGCGACCGTTCGCCGTGGATCCGAAACCGAACCCCGACGGCAACACCGTAGCCATCCGGGACGGGCTCGGCGTGTGGCGGTCTCGCCGCCCCTCCCGAGACCGGCCGAAGGCGCTGTTCGAGCAGGTCTTCTATCCGCACGTCGCATCGTGCACGAAGGGCGTGCCCATCGTCCTGCCGGACAACGTGACCCGGTTGGACGACGCGCGCCGCAGACGGCGCGGCCTTCCACCGCGACCCCGTCCGTGAGGGCCCGGCACCCGACGGGGTGCCGGGCCCTCGTTCGACCCACCCCACAACGCCAGCCCTTCAGCGCTGGCCAACATGAAAGGCGCACCGTGATCAGAACCGTGGCGGTCGACTTCGACAGAGTCGTGCACCGCTACAGCCGCGGCTGGGCAGACGGCACCATCTACGACCCGCCGATGGACGGCGCGCTCGATGGGCTGCGCACGCTGATGGAGCACTACAGCGTGTTCATTCACACCAGCCGGACTCCGGCCGACGTCGCCGACTGGCTCGCCGCGCACGAACTGCTGGTGGCCACCGACCCGTCGGACGACCTGCGCTTCTGGGTGGAGCGCGGCGTGCTGCTGGTGACCAACCGCAAGCTGCCCGCGTCCGCCTACCTCGACGACCGGGCCGTGCGGTTCACGAGCTGGCCCCAGGCGTTGCATGACCTGCTGCCCGACCAGGACCGCGACGCACGCCGCCGCACGATCCGGCGCGCACTGACGGCCGCGTGGCCCGACCTCGCCGGCGATCCCACCCACGTCGACCAGCTCGCCGAAGTCGCCTTGACCGCCCTGGAGCACGGCGATGGCTGACCGTATCCGTCCCGAGGACGAAGGATTCGTCCTGTATGAGCAGACCCCGCGGCGTAGAACGTACGTGCGCCGCTGGCGTGAGGGCGACCTGGAGGCATGCGCCGAGGCGACTAAGGTCCGCAACACCCCGTGTGAACCGCCGGTGGCGATGGTGCTCACGATCATGAAGATCTCGCGCAGCTACCCCACGACTTCGCGCCACGCCTCCTGTCCACTTCACCTGCCCTGGTCGCCTGGGACGGTGTCGATGGGCTTGAGAGCGCGCCGGGCGGCAGCGGAACGAGTGATTGCCGTCCACGCCGATCTGTTCGAGCAGTTCCGCCGCGAGGAGATGGACAGCCGCGTCGCGTCGCTGACGCGTCAGGTCCTGGCGGAGCTGGACAGGGTTCTGGGCGAGGACGGTGACGCCGATGTATGAGCACAAGAGACGGGAGCGCGAGAGGCGAGAGCGCCGCATGGCGACGGCGAAGGTGGCGCTCGGCACGGTCACGTCGATCGCCGCGATCGCAGGACTGCTGTACGCCGTCTCCGAGGAGGAGGTTGTCGCCGACTGCGTGATGGTCACGGCCGAGACCGACGGGACGTACCGGATCATGGATGACACCTACTGTGACAGCCACGCCGCGTACGTGCGGTGGGTGTACGGCGGCACCAGGACCGGCGTGTACGTGCGTGGCGGCACCGCTGTGCGCCCGTCCGGCAACGTGTCGATCACATCTCGGTCGGGCCGGGTCATATCCCGGGGCGGGTTTGGTGGGCGCGGCACCGGAGGTGGCGGATGACCGGCGCCCGGCCGACGCTGACCACGGCGCACCAGCAGGAGCTCGAAGCCATCTTGGAGCGGATCCTTGGTGACTACCCCATCAGCTCGGACGTGGTGAAGCACGTCATGGCGAACTTCGCCGCTGACGTCCACCGCTGGGCCGACCAGGAAGACCCGCTGACGATCGTCTACACCGGGTCGCGGCTCGCCGACCGGGCCAAGGTGCGCGCCGACCTGTCCGGCCTGTACGACCGGTTCGGCGGCTTCCGCATCCTCATCGGCTACGACCGGGACAAGGACCGGCCGTCCGGCGGCGACCGGTACGCCTATGAGTGGGCGGCGGCCGTTCCCGATGTGACGGTCGAGCTCCATCCCGCGCCGTGGCACATCCCGGAGCTGGCGAGAGCTGCCGGGCCGGCTCGTAACGGCTACATGGTCGGCCTGGTCCAGGGCCGGGGAGGCCGGTACGGCATGCTCGCGCACCTCTTCGACGGCTCGACAGGGTCCGCGGGTGCTGCCGCTTTCGCCCGGCACGTCGGCGTGGCGGTATGGCGGAGGCCCGCGTGAGCCGCCGCCGGGACATGGAGAAGATGGTCCGCCGCGAGGCGGAGGCGTACGGCTTCCTCGTGAGGAAGGTGGCCAGCGGGTGGGAGGTCACCAACCCCGCCACCAAGCGGTCGCAGTCCGTGCCGGACCGAGCGGTCGGGTCTGACCTCCTGAACGCACGCTCCCGCATTCGGCAGCTCGCCACGTGCACCCCCATGCAGGCCGCGGTCACCGACGCCGGCCAGGACGAGCGGCGAGGGGGAGACGACTGGCCGGTGCAGGGGCTGGTCGCCGCTGCTTACCGGTCCGGCGTGAGGATTGACGTCGTCGGTGGGCGCCTCGTCCTGGCGGCCAGTCTGGACAACCAGTCGTACGTGGATGTGCTGCGCAGGCGGGAGAACGAGGTCCTGGCCTTCCTCCTGGGCGAGCTCGCCCACCCCAGCCAGCCCGAACCCTCCCCCCTTCCTGAAACACCGCAAGGAGCTGACCAGGTAATGCCCAAGATCGGCGATGTCGCCCGGATCGAGGGGGCGTCGCGCAAGGAAGACCTCGCCGTCGACGCCAGAGCGCTGTACGACCTGCTGCGCGAGGAAGCCGCCAAGCAGGGCGACGAGACCGAGACGAATGCCCGCGTCGAAGGGGTGCTGTGGACGGGCACGCTCACGTCGGTGATGCGCAGCGTGGGAGCCGACTGGGATCCGGTCTACCAGGAGGAGGTGTCCCGGTACCTGCGCGACACCCAGCACATCAAGTGTCAGCGGCGCGGCAACCCCTCGCTCTGGTGGATCCGCGACACCTGGCACGACGGCAACCTGACCGTGACGCGTAAGCCGACGCCCGCCGATGTGCCCGCGCGCAAGGCCCCCACGTCCGCCCCTGTGCCCGCGCCGCCTCCGGGGCACCCACCGGCCGATGAGTACGCGCAGCTCATGAAGCTGCTGGAGACCGGGCGGACGGCGGCCGCCACGATCGATCGGTTGCAGGCCGAGGTTGCCGGCCTGCGGCGCGAGGTCGAGGAGAAGAACGCGATGTTCCTGTCGGTGCGGTCGGAGCTGCGCGCTGATGTCGAGGCGCTGCGGGCCGAGAACCGGCGGCTGAAGGAGGAGCTGGCGAAGTTGGAGCCGTTCAAGCAGTTCATCAGGGCAGTGAAGGAGACAGATCTGTGAAGCAGCTCGCCTGGTACTACACAGCGGGGGAGTGGATCGAGGGTGAAGACCTGGTCGCGGCCCAGGCCCGGCCGGACGAGGAAGAAGGGAAGCTACTGTCGCGGCTTGGCTACGAGCCGAGACAGCAGATCGGAAGCTGGGAGTCGGTGTCTCCGGCGATCGGGGTGTGGTTCAGGCGGGAGAAGGTGCCCCGCCATGTTCTGACCCTGTCGGGCGGCGATGGGTACGAGCGGGTGTTCGTGGACCGGCTACCAGACGTGTGGGATCTTTTGGCCAGGTGGGCGCCGGTGGTACGGGACGCCGCGACCGTGCGTCTGCTGGAGGACCTTACCGACGTCCAGCGCCGCCCGTACGGCATCGTCGAGATGATCGCCCGGCGTGCAGCTGGTGCAGTCCAGCCGTGGAGCAGCTCGTGACGCCCATAAGTGCTAGCGAAATCGCTGGCGCACGATCGAGCGGTGAGGCCGCGTGCGGGGCCCGCCCGGTGCCGGGCTTGAAGTGGACGGAGTGCGGCGGGGACCAGGCGGCCGTCTACGCGGCGATGTGCGTCCACGGGCACGTCCGGCAGGGCCGCCTGTGCGAGGTGCACCTGCAGCACGCCCGCGACGGCCAGGTGGTGGTGTGCCTCCCGTGCATGCGGGAGGGGCTCAACTGCCGGCTGGTCGGGGTCGCCGCGGTGGATGTCGCGGGGGAGGTGTAGCGGTGGCGTGCGACGTGCGCACGTGGGGGCCGGACGGTCCTGCGTGCGGGGAGCCGATGGTGCGCCGGTTCATCATGACGTGCGCGCACCGGCATCTGGAGGCCGACGAGTACTGCCACCACCACGTGCATGATCTCGCCAGGGGAGGCGGGCTGTGGTGCTCGCCATGCGGCCGGCGCGGTCACCTGTGCCGGTCGTGGCCTATCGCGGAGATCGACCAGGCGGGGAACCGGCGCGAACTGCCGGGGTCCCGATGACGGGCCCGTCGGAGGCCGGCTGCCGAGCTCGGCGTAGCCCTCATGGGGAGGCGTGCGGCGGCGAGGTGGTGGTGCGCCTGGTCGTCGGGTGCATCCATGAGCATGTGCTGCTTGCCGCCGCGTGCCAGTACCACGTCCAGGACGTGGCCGAGCGGCGGGGCGCGTGCGTGCGGTGCTTCGACGTCGACGGGCATCGCTGTCTCGTGGCCGCGCTGGGTGAGCTGGGCGAGGACGGGAGGTTGGTGGTTCTGCGTGGATAGGCGCGGGTCGTACCGTGATCAGCATCATGCCCTTCCCTCAGGGCGCGGTTCGAGCGTGTCGAGGGGAGCGGGGTGGCTGGCAAGCCGATCTACTGGACATGGATTGCCGTCGTACGGCGAGCCGAGTTGGGGTTCGGTGAGGGGAAGAAGCGGATCAACTCGGCAACCGTGCAGCATGTTGCGCTGGTCGCCGCCACGTACGGCAATCCGGACGGAACGAGGGTTCGGCCGTCGGCAGAGAGGCTGGCCCGGGTGACGCGATTGAGTGAGCGGACGGTGCGGCTGAGCTTGGGGCGGTTACGCGACGTTGGGCTGCTCGTGCGGGTAGTTCAGGGGTCGTCGCAGGGTCGTCGCGCGTTGGCGGACGAGTACCGGCTCGCGATCCCTGACGACCTGTTGGAGCGGGTATCGATGCTCGACCCAGGCGAGCGAGATCTGACCGTCCCGGAGGGGGTGGAGCCGCCACCACCGAAGCGGACCAGGCGGCCGCGATCACCGGATGCTGCCCCCGGTGATGGGCCTGTGGATAACCCTTGATCAGGTGATGCAGCATCCGGTGTTCCGGGGCGTACCGGCGAGTAATCACCGGATGCTGCTACCGGATCACCGGATGCTGCTACCAAGATCACCGGATGCAGCATCCGCCCACCTACCAAGCACCTCCCCACTACCTACCAATGACGCGCATGACCCTCCGTACGGCGCTGAGGTGGAAGGGGGAGAATCGAGCCCGCCACCACCAAGATCAACACTTGGATGATCCCCCTCCAAGAGGCCGAACCACCACCACCCCATAAGAGCTAGCGAAACGGCCAGCAGAAAGGATCCGCATGGCCGCCGACCCTGACATCGAAGCCACCTGGAAAACCATGCGCGCCGCACTCCGCGCCATCCTCCAACCCCACATCCAAGCCGCACTCCTCGAAGACGACGTCACCGCCATCGCCGACTGGCTCAACGCCAACGGCTGGAAGCCCCCACTCCGCAAACTCGACCCGATCATCGCCGCCGGCCGCGCCGCCCGCGACCACGCCGCCCGCAAGGAACCACAGTGACCCACGACCTGCGCGAACTCCACGCCCACATACGGACCCAGCTCACCCCCATGCTGACGCAACTCAGCGCCGCAGCCGAACAGCTCGGCGCCGCGTTCCACAAGCTCGGCCCCGCCCTCCACGCAACCCTCCTCATCAACGACACCTGGCACACCATCAGCCCCCGCCAGCGACGCGCCCACCTCAAGGAGCTCGACCAGCGCGCCCGCGCCCGGCGCAACACCCGCTGGCCCCGAGCCACCCACACGAAGATCACCTACCACCGGAAACGCCGATGACCCACCACCCCCAACCCCACCGCTGGCGAGGCGTCACCCCCACCAACATGTGGATCGACGAAACCACCCACCTCACCGACACCGACTGGCGACGCCTCACCCAACACCTCACCCGCGCACTACGCCGCACCACCTGGCCGGCAGCCAGCCGCGTCAAGACCCGCTACCGAACGAGACGACGATGACCGCCCGCACCTCCACCGAGATCACCTGCAACACCAGCCGATGCATGGCCGCCATCCGCGTCCACGCCACCGACCCCGAACTCGCCCGCAGCCAAGCAGCCGACGCCGGATGGAGCAGCCAGGACGACCTCGACTACTGCCACCCCTGCACCAACATCCGCGCCGCCGACACCCCAGAAGGCCCGAAGTGAGCGCCATCCCCACCATCACCCTCATCTGCAACCACCACGACTGCTACACCCACGCCGTCCTCATCGGCGCAACCGACCCAAGCGACGCAAGGCGCGAAGCCGCCTCCCGCGGCTGGACCAGCTACCACCACCAGGCGCCCGGCCACGAACACGACCACTGCCCCGACCACTCCCAGCCGCCCAAGCCACCCCAGAAGCGCAAACGGCTCCGCGACCGCATCCGCAACCTCGCGCCCCGGCTGTCGATGCCGCCCGTGCCCGCGCTCAGCACCACGACTCGCCCTTGACCGATTTCGTACTTACCATCCGATTCTGTAGCAGCTAGCGAGAAAGCTAGCTGATGACGCAACCCGCACACCCCTCTGTACGCGTCTGTAGATCACCACAGAGACGCGACAGGGGGGTTTTGCGTGTCCACATACCAAAAGGTCGAGAAAGAGCGCTCAGCGACCACTACAGAGCTTCGCTCGAACGTGAAGATCACCAACAAACCAGACACCGACGTACGACATACGACAACGCCAGGCCACAACATCCGGCGGACTGATCATCAGTATCACTGATGATTTGATTGAAGACTTTTAGCCTCGCTAATCGATGCTGCGATCCGGGGCGGGTGCGGGTCCCTGGGGGTGGGGTGACGTGATCGGGGAGGGTGCGAGGTGCGCTCTGAGGGTGCTCCGAGACGCGTCTACGGACCCTCATGAAAACAGAGAGCGTTACAGCTTCCGAGCGTGTTACAGGTCATTTCATGTGCTCTGACCTGAGAGTTCATCACCGTTATCTCACTGTTACATAATTAGTCGTAACGACCTTGCGCTGACTCCCGAAGAACTCGACGTGAGCAACCAACCAACACGCACCGTCGCAGCAGCAGCGGGGGCCATCGTCCCCGCCGCGCTGCTGCTCTGTGCGCTCACAGCGCCCGCTAAGGGCAGTCCAGTCACCCCCGACCCCACCCCCACGGGCGCGGTCACGACCATCACGCAGGAGGTCACCACCACAGCAACCGCAACGACCACAGCGACCGTGACGACCACAGCAAGCCCGGAACGCACGCCCACGACTACGGCCACCGTCACCACGACGGCCACGACTACGGCCACGGTCACGGTCACGGTCACGGCGAGCGCATCGGCAGCGCCTACGGTCACGCTCACAGTCGCGCCCACGGCCACGGTCACCGCACCGCCGACCCCATCGGCGGCAGCGCTACCCACCCCGACCGTGCCCGTAAGCGCGTCAAGCACGCGCCGCAAGCCTGCCGAACCGCCGGTACAGATGCCGTCAGTCGCAGGAGACGACCCCGGCATGGCGTCCGCGTTCAATGCGCTAGCGAGCCAGCTAGCCGCACAGAGCACGGCCACCACCGGCATGCCCACGGGCATGGCAGTGGGAGGGGGCGGCGCGGGAGCGCTCGCCCTGGCCATCATCGGCGCGCTTATCTACATGGTTCGGCGCAACCGGAAGGCGCGTAAGCAGCGCCAGCCGGAAGCCCCGCCCGTCAGTAAGCCCGCCCCCGTCAAGTCGTCGCAGACCAGCGACGACACGACCGCTATCGATCAGCCCGAATCCGAGTAACCAACAGGGCCGCCCGCAACGGGCGGGCGGCCCGCCATCACAGGAAGAATGATCATGGAATTCAAGCTCAGCCCCACCGCGATCCTGGACAAGATCCTCACCGTCATCGACGCCGACCCCCGCCAGAAGGGCAGCGGCGGCACCTGGGACCGCGACGTCCGGCGGGCGGGTCTGCCCGTCATCGCGTCGCACGTCATCGCGGGCACCTTCACCCTCGGCAAGGGGCAGTTGGACTACGCCGACGACATGATCCCCTGCCCAGAGGACATGGAGGCGGACGTGATCGACCGCCGCGACGGCAACAAGCCGAAGATCTTCCGATCCACGATCGGCATGCTCGCGCTCGGGGGTCTCAAGGCTGACGACCCGCTGGCCGCCGCCCCCGCGCCGACCGCCGACAAGCTCAAGGAGATGCGCGCGGAGATCGCCCGCGCCGAAGAGGTCATGAACCTTCGGACTCGGGTGGCCGAGCTGGAAAGGATCAACGCCGACCAGCAGGCGGAGATCACCCGGCTCACGGAGGAGCTGAGCGCCGCCAAGACCGCGCCCAGCGACCCCAAGCCCGCCCCCAAGGCACCCGCCAAGTCCGCTAGCGAAAACGCTGGCAAGTAGCCGCACGGTCGCGTCCCCGCCTACCCACGGGGGCGCGACCCCCAACCGGAACGGAGCAACCATGATCAACCCGCAAGAAGTGGTGAGCCTCGCCGAGTCGGCAACCCGCGCGGTAAACCGCGTGCTGGTCGCCGCCAAGCACGCGCCCGTGGACGTGCGGTTCCCGATCAGGGATGGCCGCCCGGACACAGTGGCGGACACGCGCGCTCTCAACATCACCGGCACGGCCGTCTACCAGATGCAGGACGGCTACCGGCGCAACATGGCCGTAAGCGCATGGTGCCTGTACCTGGAAGTGCTCAAGCAGGTCGCCCGCGAGGACATGGCCAACGCCTACCTCATGCACGTTCATGCGCTGGCTCTGCTGGAGCACGCCAACGTGCTGGAGGCACACAACCTGGTCAACGCGGTGTCACACGCCGCGCAGCAAGGGCTTACCGCCGCCACACACCAGCCGCCCGCGCGCGGCGCTCACCACCGCCGTTAACCCCTCCCTGCCCGCTGGCACTACCCGCCAGCGGGCACCCTCCCCGAACGGAGCAACATGAGCAGGCTCACCGCCCGCCAGGTCGCCGACCGCGCGATCGCCGCCTACCTGGGTACGCTCACCGCCGTCGGCATCACCCCGCCGAACGTGCGCGCCGCCCAGTACGCCGGGAACATCCGGCTTCTCCGCATCGGCGAGCAGGCGGCGGGCAACGCCGCATACCGACTCGCCGACGGCAATGCCCGCACCGCCGCCGTCACCGCCGTGGCGGTGTGGGGCGAGTTCGTCCACCTGTGGGAGCACAACGCCAGCCTCCGGGACCTTCACACGCTCGCCGAAGCGCTGGCCGACGTGAACGACCGCGCCAACTGGACCACCGCCGCCGCAACGGCCTAACCCCCCTGCCGCGCGGCCTACCCCGCCGCGCGGCACCTACCGAACGGAGCAACCATGAACGCCAGCCCTGGCCGCCATGACATGATCACCGACGCGCAAGACGCCCTGGTCGCGATCCTCCGCCACGACGACGTGCCGACCGATCTCGTCGGCGCGCCGCCCGCCGCGTGGTACGAGCACAGCCGCTCTGTCCTTCTGACCGCGCTTGCCATCCCCGACACGCACGCCCGCGACGTGGCCGTGGCGGCGCTGGCCGTGTTCGGCGAGTTCATCGGCATGTGCGAGGACCCCGAGACGCCGCCCTCGGAGATCGCCGGGATTGTCGGCACGCTGGCTCGCTTCGCCGTCCGCCGCGAGGGAATCGCGCAGCAGCGCGCCGTCCAACGCGTGAAGCGCTACGCCGACTAGCAGCCGCCAACCGGAAGCCGCGCGGTCATTGGCCGCGCGGCTTTCGCGTGTCGGCGAGCCCCCACCCTCCGGCAGCCGGCCTGACGGCCGCCTGGAGTTGGTGTCGGGTTTTTGGTTCATGCTGGTGGTGTGTGGGTGGATCTTGTGGGCGCGGCTGCGCGGTGTGGGGTGTCGGTGGGGTCGGTTCGGCGGTGGGTGGGGGAGGGGTGGTTTCGTCCGGACGCGGCTGGGCCGACGACGATGTTGCTGGGTGATGGCCGGCGGGTGGTGCGTGTTGATCGGTTGTTGCAGGTGGAGCGGGAGGTGCGAGCTCGGCGGTGCAATCGGGGTGCGCGGCCGGTGGGGAAGAGGGCGCGGTAGGTGCTGATCGTCAGGTGGGTGATGACGAGGGTGAGTGCGATGAGGCCGCCGAGGGCGATGATGAGCAGCATGAGCTGGTCGATGGTTTCGCGGGTGGCCTGAACAGCGGAGGGCATGTGGGTCCCTTCCAGGTTCTGGAAGGGACGGCGTTGGCCCTTGGTGTTTGGTGCTGTGTCATCCAGTCTGCCACGCTCGGATGACGGGTGGGGGTGGTTGCGTTGGCCTCGCGTCTTGGGGGACGCTGCGGGGGAGGGGGTGTTGTGGTGGCGGATGTGGGTGGCGAGCTGTCGGTGCAGCAGGCGGCGGACATGTTGAACGTGTCGCCAGCGTTCGTGGTGAAGCTATTGGAGGAGGGCGCGATCCCTGCCTGGGTGGATGGCGGTGAGTGGCGGGTAGCGCGGACGGACGTGGAGGAGTTCCGGCGCCGGGATGATGTGGAGCGGCGTGCTGCTGCGGACGAGCTGGGCCGGCTAGGTCAGGAGTTGGACGCCTCTGAGTAACGTGGCAGAGCTGGATCGGAGAACGCCTGCGAGGCGGCGTGCTCGCGCGTAGGGTCTGTGCTCTGCGGGGAAGTTGTCAGCGATTCGTGTGATGTGACGGGTGGAGCATGTCTGCCAAGAAGCGTGCGCCGAAGGATGCTCCCTCTGAAGGTGGGCAGATTGAGCCCACGGTTGAAGAGGTGTCTTCCTCGAAGCACGCCGTCGTGGTGGCAGCGATTACGGCTGCAAGCGGGATCGCGGTGGCTGGCATTACTGCTCTGGCAACGGTCCTTAGCAGCGGTAGTGCATCGCCGACCGTCACTCCGAGTGGGGACGGCCCGGCTGGCAGCGTCTCCGCGTCCTCTGCCGTGGGGCGCGGCCTCATGGATGAGGTCAAACCTGATGCTTCGAGACGAGATTTCTCCCCTGACCTAAGCATCACGTCTGTGACCGTAGAGCCGATCAACCAGCCGAAGGGTGAGGTCCGCTACACACTCAAGGGGACAGTCCGGACCACCGATCGCTTCGTGTTTAGCCACATCCTGCATGGCTGCCTCGCGACCGTTGCCGTGATTGCTGGCGAGCGGGTCTCGCCTCCGGCGCAGATGAGCGAACGCATGTCCGCAGTAACGGCTCAGGAGTATGTAGCAGATTGGACGATCACGTGGGATCGCCCAGAGGCTGAGAAGAAGCGCACCATTCGCGTGGTCCTACTCTACGACTGTCAGCACAACAGTGACCCAAGCCCCAACCCCTTGGATGGCGTGAGTAGTAGGTCTGACGATGTCGAGCTGCCCCGGACTGGCGGATGAGTTAGTGGCCATGCGGCGTTGCCTCGTAACACTGGGGCGCTGACCTGCGATTCTCTGTCATGTCGGGTTTCGAGCTGGTGGCGTCTCTCGTGGGATCTCTCGCCTGGCCAGTGGCTGTGGTGGTCGCCGTGTGGGCGTTGCGCCGCCCGCTGGCCGCGGCAATCGGTCGGGTGAAGCATCTGGAGGCCGCGGGCGTGGCCGTCGAGTTGGCGGAGGCTGAACTGGCTGAGGTGGAACAGGCTCGGGAGGGAGTCGAGGCCGAGCTGGCGGAGCCGCCGGACAAGGTTGAGGTGGATGAACTGGTGAAGCGCGCCGCCGAGCTGGGATGGAGCCTCGGGCGGATCGCGCCAGACGCTAAGCCCGATGTGGTGGTGGATAGGTCCGGGGAGAAGCCTGTGGTGCGTTCGCCACTGGAGGATCTTCTGCGTGGTTCTCTGTCCGAAGATTCATCGCTCTCCACTTTGGAGCGGCAGGTGTTGCATTCTCTCGGGCTGTTCGGCACTGATGAGGCGGCGGCAGAGGCGCTGGGGATCAGTGTGAGGACCTATCGGGGCGCCGTGGCGAATGTGATGCAGCGGCTAGGTGCTAGGACTCGGTTTCAGGCGGCCTTGCTTGCTAGGGAGCGGGGCTTGCTGTGATCAAACACCGTTCGGTATGCGCACGTATCGAAGCCAGGATCAAGGATCATGCGGATAGTGCTGTGTGGTCGGGGCGTAGTTCATGATCTCTCTCAACCCCTCATAATCCACGTTATGGGGGTATAGCATGATCGCTGCTACATCCCCCCGAGAGAGCAACCGATCATGAGCGACCCTCACGGTCTACCCCCACAGGCAGATGCGTTTCTTCGGCCTCCCACTCTTGAAGCACCTGCATCCCGCGACGACCTCTATGAGGTTGCCGTCCTGGTAAAACACAAGGACGGCAGGCGGGACTGGACCATCGTCTGCGCATTGCCCATGCGCCAGCCCGCCGAACTCTTGGCCAAGTCACATCTCATGCGCGTCGACGTTCAGGTCGAGGCTGTGCAGATCCGGTACAGGGGAGTGATCGTTGCCGATTACCGCCCCGAAGACTTCTTCGGAGACGCGCCGTGACGGTCGAGCTGGTCCCGCGCCCCAGCAGCGAGGTGGCGTTCCCGCCCAACCTGCTCGGCTACGTCCAGGACCTGACGAAGGCGTGGCTCCTCAGCTACAACTCCGCGAACACCCGCGCCGCCTATAGGCGCGACATCGAGATGTGGTTCGACTTCCTCACCGAACACGGCCTCGACGTCGCCGAGGTGCGGCGCCCGCACGGCGACGTCTACAAGCGGTGGCTCGACCTGCAAGCTCACAAGCCCCTGCCAGCGAAGACGCTCGCGCGGCGGCTCGCCACCGTGTCGTCCTGGTACCGCTACCTGGTCGAAGAGGAGGCAGCCGACTTCAACCCGTTCGACAGAGTGAAGCGCCCGAAGGTCGACCGGCAGCACTCCGAGACGGTCGGCCTCACCCGCGCCGAGGCCCGCGACGTACTCCACGCGGCCGACAACGACCACGGCCGGGAACGCCTGCGCACCGCGGCGCTGATCCGGCTGCTCCTGCAGACCGGCATCCGGGAGACCGAGGCCCTGGCCGCCCAGATCGACGACCTCGGGTACGAGCGCGGCCACCGCACCTTGCGCATCGTCGGCAAGGGCGACAAGCCGAAGACGCGCAAGGTCCCGCCGGCGGCGGCGCACGCGATCGACGTGTACCTGGCCGACCGCGCCGAGCGGGCCGGGGTGGCGGTGGCGGCGCTGACCGGCCCGCTCTTCGCGTCGGCCACGGGGCGGCGGCTCGACCGTAAGGACGTGTACGAGCTGGTCCGGCGTGTCGGCCGTCAGGCCGGGATCGAGGACGTGCACCCGCACAAGCTGCGGCACACCTTCGCGACGCTCGCCGAGGAGGCGGGCGTCAGCGTGAAGAAGATCCAGGAGGCGCTAGATCACGCCCAGTCCTCGACCACGGACATCTACCTGACGGCCGCCCGGCGGCTAGAGGACGACCCATCCGACCTAGTCGCCGCCGCGATTGAGTAACCGAAGCGCTCTGCGCCCTAACGACAACGTGCCACCGGAGAGCCCAATCCGACCCGGCCCTCACTAGTCAGGCCCCTAAGCCATCCATGAGTCTTTCACACTAGTGGGGGAACATCAGATTGGGCCGAGGTTGGCGCCATTGGTGAGGGAAGCGTAATGGCGCGTCGCATCTCTCGAATATCAGCAGCAGCAGATCGACCGAGTACAAAGATCTTGACTAGTGCGATCACCCCGGGCCCGGAAAACGCGGCTGCGAGCCATGGTTGATCATTTAAGCCAAGGAGTGCAGCAGTGCCCAGCATGCCCAGAGCTACAATGAGCCCAGCCACCATGCCGACCATGTATTTTATCATGGCTCGACGCTCTCTGGACGCCTTATCTTGAAGCTGCAGAATAGCCATTCGATACTCATGCTCGCGAGCAAGCTGTGGCTCAAGACCTTTAAGGGCGGAGCGCAGATGATCTGGCGGCAGCTTTGACCATTGCAACGCAATTTCGAGCCCGGTTAGAGGCTTTTCATCTCCCGACGGCTTCATTCTGCCATCCCTCCGCCTCCGCCAGACAGCAACGGTTCAGAGTCTGCTCCAAGAGATTCTGGAGGCGGTCCCAACCTTCGGAATAGGTCATCAAGGCCTTGCGCCACTGCGATGGCTGCAGCGCGCATCTCTTCGCGCTCGGTGGCCTGGATGAGATCGATGGTGGGCTCCGCCTGGTCGGAGTCACTCGTCGTCAGGGCGTCCCGGTACGCCTCAGGGAGCTCTGATATCTCAAATTCGTCGAGCCTTCTTCCCGTCCAGCTTTCGCGGAGGATCTGTTCGGCGGGAATATTTTGTAGCTGCTCTAGAGCGGTTTGCATATCGCGTAATTGCTTGCGAAACGCTTTCAACGCTCGAGATTTCGGCGTAAGGGCGATGCTTTCTCTAAGACTCCTCCATGTGAGGGCTATGCGGGTTCTGAAACCATCTCCAATGCGGTGACCTCCAATACGGTGAGCCTTTCCGTTGCTGTCGATTGCGAACAGCTTTCTGCCGCGAGTTTCGAAACGAAACTCGATGAAATCCTCGTGCGTTGACTCTTCTGGCGACTCGTCCTCTTCCATGAGATCTCCTGAGCTGCTCAGGCAACGGGCAAATCTTATCTCCACGTACGCCATCTGTCCCGGCAAACAACGATTCGCGGCACGATCGAGCCACTGTGTGACGATGCGCCCTTGCCCGGCTTGACAACCGCGTGTACCCTCATGATCAATCTGGAAGTCGTGTCGGTACGCACCGGTTTGCGACCGCCTGCGAGGTTCAGGGGAACCGCTGAGAGCGTCCCTCCCGCACGAACACCACCTCACCGACACGTAGGGATACCCCGAGCGGTCACCCCCTAAGAATCAAGATCACGAGCTAGGCCCTGGATACTCCCCGGTCCAGGGCCTTTCGCATGCCCTCAACCAGCACAGGAGCCCTCCGCATGAGCGCCGCGACGACTACGAGACGTTCCAACGGGGCCGCACCCCCGCGCTCCTCGGCAGACCGGCAGGGACGGCCACGTCGCGCACGTCGGCTCCCGTGTCATGTCCGACGACGTCTTCCCCGCCGTGATCGTGCGCACGTCCGGCACCGCCCACGCCAACCTCCAGGTCCACCTGGACGGCAACGACACCTACTGGGTCACCAGCCGGAGCGGGGCGACCAGCCCGGCACTTGGCACTGGCCGCCCCGCGCCTGACACCTCTCACCCCTCGGAGACCTGATCATGTGGTGGCACTCAATCGACTACCTCAAGCGGGACGGCCGCCAGCGCGGCATGCTCGTCCACCGCGGGTTCTGGGCGCACCAGGTGCCCCGCCTCATGGTCTGGTGCCGGCTCCGTGGTCACAAGCCGGTGGTCGACGGGTACGGGCCGACGCCGCCCGGCACCGACGCGGCCCGGTGGGTGGTGTGTGACCGGTGCGGTGTCCGCCCTGACCCGCAAGGCAACCTGCCTGTGAAGCACTTCGACGTCGGACAGCCCTACAGCGGCAAGGTGTACACGCCCGAGTTCACCCAGGCCATGCAGGTTCTCGGCTCGACAACGTGGGGGCCCGGCCCGTGGCCCGACCGGCCAGCCGGCACTCTCGGCGGCGAGCTCGTCGTCGGCAAGACGTTCGGCGTCTTCTCCGCCCAGCTCACGATGGGCGCGGCCGGGGCCGATCACCCCGTGTCCGGGCACCTGCGGATGTGGCCGCTCGGCGCGCTCTACCTCCACACCGAGGCGTTCGGCACGTGGCTACAGCGCCGCCTCGTCCCCGAGGGCTACGAGTCCCGCGTCATCAACGTGTCGATCGGCGAGTGGGCGATCCGCTGGAAGTGGTGGGCGCGCGAGAACCACTGGTCACGTGACGACCCGTGGTGGATGCACGGCTCCATCAGCCTCGACCTGGTCCAGGCGCTGTTCGGTCCGAAGAGGTACAGCTTCGAGACAGTTGAGGGGCCGGTGCTCGGCTGGATCAAGATGCCCGAAGGCGACTCCCATCAGGTGCAGCTCACCCTCCAGCGGCAACGCCTCGGCCGCCCCAGGCTCAAGCGCGCCAAGTGGGCTTGGACCGTGGAATGGGAGACCCCGAATGGCGGCATCCCCACCAAGGCGGACGGCCGGAACCGGATCACCGGATCGGCCGTGAGCATCATCGACGAAGCCGTCGAAACCCACACCTGGGACGTGCTCGCGTGCGCGCTCATCGCCCGCCAGCTCAGCGACGAGCGAGCCCAGTACGGCTACCGCGCACAGAACACGGAGGGCTGATGCGCCGCATCGAGCACATGCGCCTGCACGCGATCCCGCGCGCGGTCCGCAACCCCAAGGAGCACGACCTCCCGGCCATCCGCCGCTCGATCGAGGAGTTCGGCTGCGTCATCGCCGGCGAGCTGGACGAGCGGACAGGGCGGCTCGTCGTCGGCCACGGCCGCCTCCAGGTCCTGGAGGAGATGGCCGCCGAGCAGGAGTCCCCGCCCGAGGGCGTCCTAGTCGACGACGACGGGACGTGGCTGCCGCCGATCGTGCGCGGCTGGTCGAGCCGCAGCGACGCGGACGCCGAGGCGTACCTGATCGCGAACAACCGCACCACCGAGAAAGGTGGTTGGGAAGAGCGGATGCTCGCCGAGGTCCTGGCCGACGTCCGCGACGCCGACCCGGACCTGCTCTCGGCGACCGGCTATACCGCCGACGACCTGACCCGGATGGCTGCGGCCGACGACCACCGGCCTGAGGAGGAGCTGCCCGAGCCAGGTGACGCCGACGAGGACGTCCGGCCAGAGGTGTGGGGCATCATCGTCACCTGCGACAATGAGGAAGAGCAGACCCGCCTCCTGGAGCGCCTGGCCGACGAAGGGTGGCAGGTCCGCGCCCTCATGTAGACCAGAACCACCTCTGCTGGGCTTGGCACTGACCGCTTCCCAGGCATGAGGGGGCAGCCCCTGCCGTTATACGTCGTAGTACGTGGCGCTCTGGTCGTAGATAGGCCGGAAGGGCGCGACATCCTCCCGTATCACTACACGGGTAGTTATTTTCGCGCCCCCAAAGATCGTTTCGGTAGCAAGGACATAGTGGTTGTTAACATTGATGTTTGAGCACCCGGTGAGGTCGTAATATATTGGCGACCCGTCATTGAAGGTGGCATATCCGCTGCCCCTGCATCCGTTTCCTGTCCACCCCTTGGCGATGATGTAGATATCCGAGGCGGCGAATATGCCGCTTTTGCTCGCGCAGAGCCGGATAGTCCAACCATTCTCCGACTTGTCGGTGCATCCGCCGGCTGCTTGGGCGGGAGTTGCCGCTCCGAACAGCACGGATGCGCCCAAAAGGAGAGCGCCGATGATTGCGCCTGCGCGGCGGATGAGACTGGCGCCTCGCGTAGGCCAACCCGTGGCGCTCCGCACCTCTCCCGAATTCTTGGTACTGCGATGACTTGAGCCCTTATTGGCCATAGCCCGCTCCCTTCGTTGACCGCGTTCCGAGGTGCCTGCGTAGCCGCAGGACCACCTAGCTCATATCTATATTCGGCGTCAGGGAAAGACAACTGGTTCTTTTCATCCACGAAGCGTCAGAGCTGTGGTGTTTTTGAGGGACAGGCATCACATCCATAGAGAGGCAGTGTCAGTTGCCTACACAGGTGCGTAGCCGCACTCGTCCTCTAAAGGGACAGCATGCGAGCTGAGATCACGTTGTCGACACTCGTAACGTCCAGCGCGCGGGTGCTCCAGTTGCAGGGCCTATTCGACGTGCCCGTCACCGAGAAGCTGACCAGCTCGTGGAGCGTCAACCTGCCGATCGAGGAGCGGGCGTGGAATGTGGGCCTGCTCGTCGGTCCGAGCGGGGCGGGCAAGTCCACGATCGCCCGGCAGCTCTGGCCGGGCGCGCTCGTCGGCACCCAAGAGTGGAGTGATCGGGCGCTCGTGGACGACTTCCCGACCGGCATGTCCATCAAGGACGTTGTTGGGCTGCTCGGCGCGGTCGGCCTGAACTCGCCGCCGGCCTGGCTCAGGCCTTACGCCACCCTCAGCAATGGGGAGGCGTTCCGGGCCGGGCTCGCGCGAGCTCTGGCCGAGCATGAGGGCCTGGTCGTGATAGACGAGTTCACCAGCGTGGTGGACCGGCAGGTCGCGCGGATCGCGTCGCACGCTGTGCAGAAGGCGGTCCGCCGCCGTAAGCGCCAACTCGTGGCGGTGACGTGCCACTACGACGTGCTGGAGTGGCTGCAGCCGGACTGGACGTATGACGTGGCCAGCGCCGAGTTCGCCTGGAGGTCGGTTCAACCCCGGCCAGAAGTCCGACTCTCGATTCACCAGGCGGACCGCTCCCTCTGGCGAGTGTTTAGCCGCCATCACTATCTGACCGCTGACCTGCACCCGGCCGCACAGTGCTTCGCCGGATACGTGGACGGCGAATTAGCCGCGTTCACTAGCTACCGGCATTTCCAGCACCCGCGCACGCGGAATTTGAAAATGGCGCATCGCACTGTTGTGCTGCCGGACTATCAGGGATTGTCGCTCGGTGGCCGGATGACGGAATGGATGGGGCAATACCTGTATGAACGCGGCTATCGGATGCGCGCCGTCTCCTCCCACCCGGCGCTGAACGCCTACCGGGCCCGGAGCCCGCGCTGGCGCATGCAGCGCCAGGACCGCAAGCTGGGCACCTCCAGCACGCACGCCTGGATGCATGAACAGTCCCTGGACCCGCGCAGGCTCGGCGTGATCTCTTTCGAGTACGTGCCTCCCGCCGCCCAGCTCACGTCACGTTGAGCGCGGCCATCAGGGCCGCCGCCGGATCTACCCGGAGCCGGAAGGGCGATCCGAGGTCATCCGGCTCCGCGTCCCTGACCCGCGACAACGCAGCACGGGACGCATCGGTCTCGGAAAAACCCCGCTGCCAGTCGGCCGGCGGATCGAACAGCCGCCCCTGCTGGCCCCGCACCTCCAGCAGGCGCACGGCCGGGCTCGGCTCGGAAATCTGCCAGTGCTGGCGGAACGGCCGGGCCCACGGGCTGCCGCTGTCGCGCACGATCTCGCCCAGCACGACCGACCCGAGCATCACCCCGCGGTGCAACGTCCCTACGACGTCCAGCCCGAGGGCGTCCACCCTTTGCATGCCGACCGGGTCGATTTTTCGCGCGGCGTGAATCAACAGTTTCCCCTGATAAGCGGTCGTCCATGACCGATTCTCGACGTCCTTAAACTGCCGATTTCCATTCTCGTCAACGTATCCGTACACGACGAGGGCGGCCCACGGTTGCTGAATGGTGATCATTTTGACGTGCTGCATTTCCGCAGATTAACCCATTGATCGCGACCACGGATTGTGTCCGTGGTCACAATTCACATATTCGGGGGTTCCCCTCATGGCCCGTCCTACTAAGGCCCGAGCGGTCGCAATCGCTGAACGGCGCACCAAGGCCGTCCAGATGAGACTGGCAGGCGTCCAGTACAAGACGATCGCCGACAAGCTCGGCTACAGCAGCCAGGCCGCCGCCTCGAAAGATGTCACGCGCGCTCTCCAACTGGCTTCCCGCGCCCAGCAGGAGTCCAGCGAGCAGCTCCTGCAGATCGAAATCGACCGGCTCGACCGGATGATGGCCGCCCTGTGGACCTCCGCGTGCGGCGGCGACGTCAAGGCCGTCGAAGCCGTCGAGCGGCTGATCGCCCGACGGTGCACCCTGCTCGGCCTCGACCTCCTCAACCGCAACGGCGCCGAGAACAGCGACGTCGCCTCGCTGCTGGGCAACCTGTTCGCGCAGATCCAGGCCACCAACGGCCAAGCCGCGCTTCCGTCCGCCGCCATCGTGGACGCCGAGGAGGTGGAGGTGGTGGAAGCGGTCGAGGTCATCAGGTGACCGCTCCCGTCTCCCTGTCGGCCAAGCAGGCCCGCTCCATCGCCGAGGCGACCGCCCGCATCAACATCTGGAGCGGCGCAGTCAGATCCGGCAAGACCATCGCCAGCCTCTTGCGCTGGCTGATGTACGTCGCGACAGCACCACGCGGCGGCTCCCTGGTCGTGGTCGGGAAAACGAATGACACCGTGGCACGGAATGTGTTCGAGCCGTTGATGGACCCCGCGCTCACCGGACCCGTCTCGCGGCGGATCTTCTACAACCGCGGTGCCCCCACCGCCAACGTGCTCGGCCGGCGGATCGAGATCGTCTCGGCGAACGACATCCGCGCTGAGTCACGACTCAGGGGAATGACCTGTGCCGGAGCCTGAATCGTCCCGGGTTCGGTGGAGACTTGATCTCTTGAGAGGATCGAGTCCATGCCAGGTAAGTCTCCCTATCCCGCCGAGCTGCGCCGTCGAGC
>NZ_JBEOZT010000050.1:0-45888 GCF_040298265.1 Nonomuraea sp. NPDC001636 | reverse complement strand
AGAGGAGTTCGAGGGTCTCTACTACGCTCAACACCACCCCAACGAACCCATCGCAATCAACCGCTGAGGTCTCCATCAAATTCGGGGCGATTCAGAGTGCCACGTGAGCGCCTACTTGCAAACGGGAGCCAGTCGCAACGTCGAGCGGACTTTTCCCTGGTCAAGCCGCAGGTGCGGGCCGGTCGCGCGTGCCCATGTGCGATGGCGTTGCTGTATTTCGCTGCTGTACAGCAGTGGGGCAGGCGGCCAGCCCGCTTATCCGGTGGCAAGGGGACCCGTACCGCAGGGCCGCCAGGCCCGAGGAACGGAAGCCACGCGGCAGGGCATTTCAGCAACCGCATTAGGAGAGCAGTGGTCGCGCGTTGGGCGTCGAGCTGCCTGATCTGCGCGAACGCCGCGACTAGCCAGTGGCGCTCATGTGAGCATCCTGTACATGTCCCGCGCTCATCGTTCTACCGCCTACCCGGCCGGTCAGTAGAACCTGCCTCAGCCGCGTCACCACGGACAGTGATGATTCGATCTGGTTGCCTAAGTCCTCTTGTGTCGATCCAGCCTCGGCCCCGCGTGAGTCCGGCGGCCACCAGCCGAACCCGCTGTCCTGGCGGCGCCAGGGTGTCGTTGTACATCTGACACAGACCTTCTCCAGTGTCAGAGAAGAGGTACCTGCTCGCGTAGATCTGCCCCCGGTGAACCCACTCGTAGCGGACGACATGGCGGCGCATCAGGGCGTCGAACCACTCCGCGGCGCGGTCCGCCAGTTCTTCAGGAGAACCCGAAGCAATGAGGGCGAGGCCGGTGGGCTCATTAGGCAGGGTGAATAGCTGATTGTGAAGCTTGTCGCCGTGGATGCGGCCATCCTCTACCCGGACGCCCGCTGTGAGCAGGGTGAGGTTCTCGTCCGTCGAGTTGAGATCGATGAAGAGGACGGGGAACGAGCCATCGTCTGTGCGTTCCAGCCATATGCCCGCTGACCATTCGACCGCCCGTATTTCGATCTGAGCCATGAAGGCGCATTGTGCCTCGCTGAGCTCAGGTTCACATTCACGCCAGTCATCCAGGAACACCTTTCAGAGGGTAAAGCAGCACTCCGAGAGGCGCCATGGTGTCCTTGAGCGCTCCGACACGGGCCCGCTGCGTTCCGCGTGTTCATACCGACGCCAGGCTGACCTTCCGCTTTTCAGGCGGAACAATCTCCCTGCTCGGCTGATCGAGACCGTGGTCAGGCGCGTGCGGACGGTGGCGTGGATGCGTCGGCGTGTGGCAACGTTGCTGTCAGTGCTGCTGGCACCTAAGCCGTGGTCATCCGGTGGCAAGGCCCGACGAAGGAGGGCCTTGCCGGCGATCGCCCCAGCCCCATACGAGGGGGACCGAAGTCTGCGATCGTCACGGCCTCAGCCACGCCGCCTTCTGACTAGGAACACCTGATCTTGCGCCGGTCGTAGTGGGCTCGTGCTCCAGGTGAGGCGGTTAGGCGGCGAACGGCGAACGCCCACATGTAGCCGACGCGGCCGGGCGCTGGTTCTTGAGGCGGCGGTGTAACCACGGCGCGGCTGCGTCCGCTGGCTTGGGTGGCTGGGACGTGCTCGCGACCGTCATTAGGAACGGAAGCCGCGCGGCAGCTCATCCCGTGGATTCCACGCTACACCTGTCAAACCGACATGCACCCATGACATGATGCTCCTATCAAGGACTTTTCAGGACGTTTCCAGTCAATTAAGGAGAACAATTGCCGAATCGTCCGGTGCAGCACCAGATAGCAGAACAAGCCATAGCTTCAGTTCGGAGAATGTGGGCACTATCCGGGTTTGCTGTAGAAGAAGTTAGGCGTGACTATGGCGAGGATCTATTGGTTCAAACGTGCTTGAATGGAAAGATGGACGCATCACGCCTCTGGGTGCAAGTGAAAGGATTTTGTGGCAGCAAGAAAACTACATCTGACCGCACCCTCCCCAAAGCATACGTCCCTAAGGGAACGTTGTTGAGGTGGGTGCGAAGTGCCGATCTCGTAGTAGTAACATTATGGGATACTGCAACTGATATCGGCTGGTACGCAATACCGCGTGACGAGTTTCAGGAGGTAGACCTACGCAACATCAAAGATGGCGACAAGGTTTCGATCAGCTTTGACAAAGATAATGTCTTTGATGTTGAGGCAGCACATGCTCTCGCCTGGGAAGCTCGACTAACTCACGCAAGTAACCTAGTTAGCATATGCCGAAATTTCGAGTCAGAGCACTTGCATCACAGTCCGGATGCGGCAAAGAGTGCTGACCAAGAGGCCGTAGGGATCGTTCTCGATGTTATGGCAGATCTCGGAATTATCGAACCCGACATAAGCGAGGAAATAAGATTGACGAACGAGACACTAAGGAAAGTGGTTGACCTTTTCCAGAAATCGCTGTCCGCCCGGAAGGATAGACTGAAAGACGTTAAGCTATTAGGCTGGAATGATGTTGATGAGGCCATAAAAGATGCAGCCTTGATGCAGGTAATGTTGCTAACTGGACCCGACGGTCTCATCAAACGCGGGCTTCCCTATGTGCTCATAGACGAAATGGCTGAGCTGGTCAGGGCGACATTTGAATCCAATATCAGGAAGTCATTTCGGGAGCCGTCGTAAGAATATCGGGAGAGGCCCCTAAGCCACCCGCCTAGCACCTTGCCGCAAAGAGTTCATGCCCAGGACGATCTTCGTGGCGATTTCCCGGTCTGCATATTGAAGTGCGAAGGAAATGGCGGCAAATAGTCAACGGATTACTTCATCAGATCGGGTAGCATCGCAACAGACAGACGGAGCGAAGGAACATCCTGGCGAGAAGCTACGGTGTGAACGCTTGCGTGGGCGGCGTGGCCGCGACCGGCCGAAGTGCCGCAGCGCGGCCGACGACCGCCCGACGCGCGGCAGGCCGCCGCAGGTGGGCTGCCCTTGAAACCGTAGGGAAAGTTCTCATCCGGTCGTGAAGCACTCCGTCTGACCTGCTGTTTCGTCGACTTCTCCGGCGCTGGCGATGCTGTTCGGGCTGGGGGTAGCGCCTTCGGGTGCAGTCCAGACTGAGTCAGCCGGCCCCTTCGACGTACGACGCCAGGTTGGCCAGCGAGGAGGCGAGCCCGGCTTCGTGCACCGCCTGGTCGATGCCGGTTGGTACGTCCATGGCGGTGACGGTTACTTCGGTTCCTTCGCTGGCGGCAGTTAGGTGCCAGGTCATCGTCATGGTGCCCGCGTACGACGGGTCGTCGGCCTCGAACACTGCCCGCTGCACCACGCACTCCGGTGGAACCAGTTCGGCGAACGCGACGTCGACAACGTCCGTCGCGTCTGACGTCTTGCCTGGGCTGTCGGTGGGGTCGAGGTACGTGAGGACCATCCGGAACCCGCCACCAGGCCGGGGATCCCACCGCTCGATCCGCCCGCGCATGCCGTCCGGCGGCAACCAGGCTTCGAGGGACTCCCGGTCGAGAAGGGCGTCGTAGACAGTCGCCGGTGGCGCCGCGATCATCCGGCTGGCGCGGTCAGTCCTGTCCATGGCCCGAGTCTAGGACTGAAGCTCTCCAGACCCATCCTCGTCGAACGACAGAGAGGCCGGCGCCTTTGAAGGTGTCGTGGAAAGATCCCCATCAGGTGTCGGCCGAGATGGGCAGGCCTGACTACTGTGGGGAAACGATGGAGCCCTTGCCGGGCTTTGTGGTGATCAGCCCTCGTTCTCTGAGTGCTTCCATCGCCTTGCGGATGGTCACTCGTGCGACGTCGAACTCCTCCTGCAGCTTCACCTCGGAGATGAGGGTGAGGGGCGGGTAGGTGCCGTCGCCGATGCGCTCGGCCACGACGTTGGCTATCTGCTCCCACTTGTAGAGCCGCGGGTCCCATTCGATCACGGGACGACTCTAGGTATCCCCGCACCTAACGGCATAGAACAGGCATTGCTAGGAATGCTATAGACAGGTTAAGACAGGCTGGGATAGGTTGCGGGCATGGCGAAGGTGAGCGGCTGTTCCAAGCCCCTCCGAGTGGGGCTCCGTTCGGACGCTTCGGTCTGTTGCTCCGCGAAGATGCGTTGTGCGACTGGAGACGGCTCCCCGCTCACCAACGTCTGTCCATCGATCGCGACATCCACGAGCACCGAAGGCACTGCGCCGGCGATCGCGCGTTACGAAGGACGGTGAGCCCAGTGATAGAAGTCGGAGACCTTCACAGTACGCACCCCGCCTCGCCTCGACCGCACGCGGTGTCGGTGAGGTGGCTCCCAGCCGAGCAACGCCCCGATCGCACTCGGGTCCTGAACTACACCTGCGAATGCCGGTCGCCCGTCTTCGAGCATTGCATGGCCGGCGGGCAGAGCTTCATCCGGCGCTACGACCGGTCCGCCCCCTCCCCGAACGTCGTGGAGAGCCCGCGCATGCGGGTCGCCGATGCCATGACGCTGTGGCGACAGCTCATGCGAGGGGAAGCGAGGTAACGACGCGCGGATCCGGCGAGCCATGCACACGTAGCGTCACTTTCTGAAACCGATCAGTGACGAGCGTTTCCGCAGGTCGAAGGCCGACCTGCGGTTTCGCATGCCCTCCGACTGGCAGTTTTTCTGCCAGTGACGCAGGTCACCCGACTTATCGTCGAAGCAGGCGACGACGAAGGAGGGGCGGCGACGTGGCAACAGAGTACGTGACGCAGGGCCAGCGGATCGCGCGGGCTCGTCACCGCAAGGGCTGGGATCAGGCAACCCTCGCCGAGAAGGTCGGCCGATCTGTCTCATGGCTGTCGAAGGTGGAGAACGGCCGAATGCCACTGGACCGGATGAGCGTCGTCGGGCAACTCGCCGAGGCACTCGGGGTGGAGGTCGGCGAGCTGACCGGCCAGCCGTACCAGCACGAGACGACGGAGCTCGACTCCGGGCACGCGGCCGTTCCGGGGCTTCGGCTCGCGCTCCAGCAGGCGTCGTTGCCCAGCGGGATCGGGCTGCCGGCGCGCGGGGAGCCGCGGACGCTGCAGGAGCTGGAGGCGAACGTCCGCCTGGCGGAGCAGCTGCGCCAGGACGCCAAGTTCACCGCCCTCGGTGAGGTGTTGCCCAGGATCCTCACCGACCTGATCGCGATCATCAACGGCTCCTCGGCCGATCGCGACCGGGCCGAGGAGCTGATGCTGCGGGCCTGCCATATGGCGCGGGTGTCGTCGAACCTGCTGGGTCACCATGATCTCGGCTGGACGGCGGTACAGCGCGAACTCGTGGCCGCACAGCGCGTGGGCTCACCCGATCTGATCGCGGCGGCAAGCTGGGACCTGTGCGGGGTGTGGCTGCACGAAGCGCAGCTCGACCCGGCCAAGGACGCGGCCCTGTCGGCGCTGGACCAGATCGAGCCGTACGTGAGCGGAGACGACACGATCAAGGCGATGTGGGGTGCCCTGCATCTACGGGCCGCCGTGGCGTATTCCCGGCTGTGGGACCAGAGAGAGGCGGAGAGCCACCTGGACGAGGCCCGCCGCGTCGCCGAGGTCCTGCCGCGGGACGGCAACGCGTTCCAGACGCAGTTCAACCGGGTCAATACCACCATTCATGCCGTCGAGGTCAGCATGGAGCTGGGCCGGCCTCGTGAGGTCATCTCGCGGGCCGAACACGTCGAGATCGCTGAGATCGCCTCGTCCGAACGCCAGGCTCACTACTGGACCTGCACCGCGGCGGGCTACCACATGAACAGAAAGGACAACGAAGCCGCAGACGCTCTGCTGCGTGCCGACCGGATCGCGCCTCAGCACGTCCGGAACCGTCCGTTGGTCCGCAACATCGTGCGCGACCTGCGAGACAGCGGCAAGCTGCATCGTCAGCGCGAGATTCTCAACCTCGCCAAGGTGATGCGGCTGCTCTGAGCACGACGAACGGAGGGCTATCCGCGCAATGGCTCCTCACCCAGCAGGTAACCCGGGGGCGCTTCGGCGTTCTGCCTACACGATGGGGTGATACGTGGGTCTTAGCGAGACTGAACGACAGATCCTGCTTCGCGAGCTGGCGGAGATCGCGGTCGATCTGGCCGAACTCCAGCGGCGTGCGATGAGGGTCTCTACTCGGCTTGATCAGGGCGAGTCCGAGCGTCCAGCTCGTCCAGCCTGACCGTCAGCTTGTTCATGTGCTGACGGATCTCGCGCAACTGCTCGGAGATGATGCGGAACTCTTCGCTGTGCTCGCCAGGGGCGGGGACGGCCTCGACGTCGTCAGGGGTGCGGGTGACGAAGCTGCCCGCCCCCTGGCGGGTCTCGATGAGCCCTTCATCACGGAGTACGGCCAGGGCGTTGCCGATGGTCATCATGGCCACGCCGTACTTCTCGGACAGCTCACGCGCTACGGGGAGCTGCTCTCCCACTGCATACCGGCCTGAGGCGATGTCGCGCCGGATGTCCTCGGCAATCCGCAGGTACGGCCGGCGCCGGTCAGTGGTTGCCATGACTCAATTTTAGCGGTTCTAGATGCCTAGGTCTCTGGGCAACCTGTAAGGAATCTCGAAGCGATTCAGCTATCTCGGTTTACAGAGCTAGTTACCTAGGTATCTTTGTAACTAGCACAGTCACTCTGAAGGAGACCAGCTCTCATGCGCACCATCCCGATCCCCGTCGACACCTCCAAGCTCGTCATCACCTGCGTGAAGGCACCGAAGCCGCGCCTGGTCAACAAGGACACCGGCGAGATCAAGACCGATAAGAACGGCAACACCGTCTACGAGATCACTGTCTCGGTGGAAGACGAGTTCGGCCGGATCGAACTCGTCAAGATCGGCACTTCGGGGGAACCCCCGATCGCCGCCGGTCAGCAGGTCAACCCGTCCGGCATGGTCGGCTACGTCTGGGAGATCGCGGGCCGGTGGGGCATCTCCTACCGCGCCGCCACCCTCCTACCGGCAGACGCGGAGCCGCTCCGTGTCTGACACCACGCTCCTCGTGCTCGGGGTCCTGGCCGCTGCGGCGGCCGGGCTCTGGGCCTGGCGCCGCTGGCACTACCCGTCGTTCTGGCTCGTGGCAGCCTTCCCGCTGGTCGCGATCAGCGTACGGGCGAGCTGGCGCAAGGTCGCCCTCGGCTGCCACCTCACCAAGAAGCGGCAGCGCTTCTGGTTCACCACCGTCCCCGGCCTGGTCGCCTCGACCGGCGTCGTCCGCGTCCGGCGCAAGTGGCAGCGCATCGCCGTGGACACCAAGCCGTTCATGTGGCTGCCCAAGCCCACCCGCTACGGCTGGCGGGTCACCCTCCACACCCTGGAAGGACAGATCCCCGCCGACTACGCCGACGCCGCCGAACGGCTCGCCCACTCGTGGGGCGTGCACGCGATCCGCGTCTCCTCGCCTCGCCCTGGACGGGTCGTCCTGTGCGCCACCGTCCGTGACCCACTCGTCCGGGTCGAGACCCTGCCGACCTCGCCCGAACTGCTCAAGGTCACCGTGGGACGCCTGGAGACCGGCGGCCCCTGGACCATCGACTTCAGGACCGTCCCGCACTGGCTCAATGCCGGAGCCACCCAGTCCGGCAAGTCCAACCTCGCCAATGCCCTGGTTCAAGGGCTGGCTCCGCAACCGGTCGCTCTGGTCGGCTTCGACCTCAAGGGCGGCGTGGAGTTCACCCCGTACAGCCCTCGCCTGTCAGCGCTGGGCACCACACGAGGTGAATGCGTCGCCCTGCTGGACGACCTCATCGGCCTGATGACCGGCCGCATGGCCCAGTGCCGGGAGGCCGGCGCCCGCAACATCTGGCAACTCCCGGACGATCAGCGGCCTGTGCCCGTCGTGGTTCTGGTCGACGAACTGGCCGAGCTGTACCTGATGGCCGACAAGTCGGAGAAGGACGAGATCGCCAAGACCTCGACGGCGCTGCTTCGGGTCGCTCAGCTCGGTAGGGCGTTCGGCATCTACCTGTTCTGCTGCGGCCAGCGCATCGGCTCCGACCTCGGGCCTGGCGTCACCGCTCTGCGCGCCCAGTGCTCCGGCCGCATCTGCCACCGCGTCAACGACCCCGAGACCGCCACCATGACCCTCGGCGACCTCGACCCGGCGGCCCTTGCCTCGGCTCGTGCCATCCCCGCCGAGACACCGGGCGTCGCCATCGTCGCCTCACAGGACGGCCAGTGGTACCGCGCCCGCTCCTACTACGTCAGCGAACAAGCCGCCGAACTCGCCGCCTCGACCTACGCCGACCGCTCACCCGTCTGGGCCGACGTCGTCGCCGGCCACGCCGCCCAGGTGAGCGACACCGATCTCGCCGAGTTCCTCAACTCCATCCCTGACCCACGAGAGGCCTGAACTCCGATGCGACGCCTCGCCCACTGGCTGCTCGACACCGGCCCCGTCCTCGTCCTGGCCCTCATCGCCGGAGCCGGGTCCTTCACCCACATCCGCGACACCGCCAGCGACCACGGACAGTCCGGCTGGATGGCCTGGGCGATCGCCGTCTGCATCGACCTCACCTGCGTCATGGCCGCCCGCGAGCGGCAACGCGACAAGAAGACCGCCCGTGTACGACGCGGCCTGATCTCCTGGCCCGTCCTCGTCCTGACCGGAGGCATTGTCCTGTCCCTGGCCGCCAACCTCCAACAAGCCGACCCGACCGCCTGGGGCTGGATCACCGCCGCCACCCCGGCCGCCGCCTTCCTCGTCGCCGTCTCCATGCTCGAACGCCGGACGTCCGGCCCGCGTCCCGACTCGTCCCCGGACGTCTTCGGGACGTCCCCGGAAGACGTCCCTACGTCCCCGCCGCGTCCCGACGCACCCGTAGCTGTCCCGTCCGTAGACCGTCCCGCCCTCGTCCCCGCCCAGGACCGCCAGGACGAACACCCCGGACCGTCCCCGGCACTCGTCGACTACGCCCGCCGCGTCGCGGACGAACACCACACCCGACACGGCAAGCCCATCACCCACGACGTTCTCCGCGCCCGCCTGGGCGTGTCCGAACAACTCGCCTCCGACCTGCTCCACACCTTGCGCACCGTCCCAGTAACCACCTGAAAGGCGCACCACCATGAACAACGACCGAGACGCCCTTATCGCCGGACTCATCTCCATGGCGGGCTTCCTCAAGGCCCACCCTCAGATCCCGACCTCGATGGCACCCGTCACCCTGCGGGCCTTCCCCGACAACGGCTCCGACGACGACATGCGCGCCGAGGTCGACAAGGTCGCCGCCCTGCTCGGCACGGAGATCGACCCCCACCACCTGCCCCATGACCACTACATGACCGGCATCGGCTTCGGACCGGTCCGATACGAGTTCATCGCCATCCTCGCCGCCGCCCGCGCCCGTCACGCCGCCGATGACAGCTACCGCGGCTGCATCCAGATCGACACCACCCGGGAGCCCTGACCATGCGCATCCGCCTCGAAGGCAACCGCGCCGAACTCGCCCTCGGCGTGATCTACCTTCGCCAGATCTTCACCGTCACCAGCATGTCGCGGGCCTTCCCCAACAGGAGCCGGCCGCGGAACTACCGCCTCTACGTCACCATCACCCCGCGCAAGGACCACCGCCCATGACGACCGAAGAACCCTGGACCGACTGGCCCGACATCCTCGCCGCCGTCCCGCTCGCCAACGGCCGCTGCTGCACCTGCAACGGAACGGGCCTCGACGGCAACAGCGAGACCTGCCGCGACTGCGACGGCAGGGGCATCGACAACCACGGCGCATAGCCGAGATCCCCTCACCTGGCCACACAACCGCCAAGTTCCGCGCCAGGTGAGGGGCCATCCCACTCCAGAACGCATCCGGACAGGACGGATCCATCTTGCACCACTCACACGCCATAGCCGGGATGATCGACCGGCTCCACCAACCCGACTACGACCGCTGGGCGCATCAGATCAAGCGCACCGGGGGGTGCCGTCAGCCCATTCACCTGCGTGGCAAGGTCGAGCACTTCGACCAGGCCACCGGCCAGCTGCTCCACCGCTACAGCACCAACCGGGAACCGGGCGGCGTCCTGCGTGTTCCGTGCAAGACTCGCCGCGCCTCCCGTTGCCCGGCCTGCGCCGAGGTCTACCGCGCCGACACCTACCAACTCGTCCGCGCCGGCCTCGTCGGTGGCAAGGGCGTCCCGGAGACTGTCAGCTCGCACCCGTGCCTATTCATCACCCTCACCGCACCCTCCTTCGGCGCCGTCCACGTGCGACGGGAGAAGAACGGCAAGGTCCAGCCCTGCCACGCCCGCCGCAACGCCCAGACCTGCCCGCACGGACAGCTCATGTCCTGCACCGACCGGCACCACGCCGACGACCCGCGTCTCGGTGAACCGCTGTGCCCCGACTGCTACGACTACGACGGCTCCGTCCTGTTCAACGCCATCAGCCCCGAACTCTGGCGCCGCTTCACCCTCGCCCTACGCCGCCGCTTCGCCCGCCTCAACGGCCTGACCGTCAAAGCCCTACGCGAGCAGGTGACCATCGCCTTCGCCAAGGTCGCCGAGTACCAGCGACGCGGCGTCGTCCACTTCCACGCCGTCATCCGCCTCGACGGACCCGACGGCCCCAACTCGCCGCCACCGGCCTGGGCCACCGCCGACGCCCTGGCCGACGCCGTCCAGCACGCAGCAGCCGTCGTGACCGCCGAGATCAAGCCGCTGGGTCGCACGTTCCGATGGGGCACTCAGCTTGACGTCCGCCGCATCACCATGAACGGCGACCTCACCGAACAAGCCGTCGCCGCCTACATCGCCAAGTACGCCACCAAGGCCGCCGAGTGCGTCGGCACTCTGGACCGCCGCATCCAACCACTCGACAACCTCGACGCCCTACCCGTTCGCGACCACGCCCGCCGGCTGATCGCCTCCGCCATGTGCCTTGGCGAGAACGCCGACCTGGCCAACCTGCGGCTCACCCAATGGGCCCACATGCTCGGCTTCCGCGGCCACTTCTCCACCAAGAGCCGCCACTACTCCACCACCCTCGGCGAACTCCGGGCAGCGAGAGAACGCTTCGTTCTCACCGAAGAGGTGACGCACGGACGCCTGCCCCTGTTCGACGAGGACACCATTCTCGTCGTCGCCCACTGGGAGTACGCCGGGCAGGGCCAATCGGCCGGCGACGCGCTTCTCGCCGCAGCCATCACCGGCACCTCTTCGGGAGGCCATCCATGACCCGACTCCTTCTCACTGTCCCCGAAGCCGCCGAAGCCCTGGCCATCTCACGAAGCAAGCTCTACCAACTGCTCGCTACCGGCGCCGTCGCTTCTATCCGCATCGACGGCTCTCGCCGTATCCCCGTCACGGCCCTCAACGAGTACATCACCCACCTGACCAGGAAGGAGGTCGCCGTATGACCAAGACCTTCATCGGCACGCCGGACGAGCAGCCGCGCAAGAAGAAGGCACCCAAGCTGCGCGACGGCGTCATGAAGCGCGGCACCACCTGGTCGTACGTGATCAGGGTCCGCGACCCTGAGACAGGGGAGAGCAAGCCGCGATGGGTGGGCGGCTTCACCTGCGAGGACGATGCCAAGGCGGCTCGTGACGAAGCACGGGTCAAGGCCCGCCGTGGCGAGTACGTCGACCGCAATACGATCACCGTCCGCGAGTACCTCGATGAGTGGATCGAGGCGCACGCCGTCGAGATCAAGCCCAAGACCCTCGCCGACTACCGGCACATCATCGAGCGCTACATCAAGCCCAACATCGGCACGCTGCGGTTGCAGGCCGTTCGGGCTACCGCGATCACCAAGCTGTACCGGGATCTGAGGGCCGGCGGCGGCAAGAACGGGCGGCCGCTCTCCGCACGCACAGTCGATTACGTCCACGCCGTGCTTCGGAAGGCCTTCCGCGACGCTGTGAACGTCGATGAGATCCTTGCATCCAGCCCCGTCGAGAAGGCCAAGCGCCCGCGACGGGAGATCAGCGAGCCTGGCACGGTCTGGACCACGGACCAGCTCAAGGTGTTCCTCTTCGCTGCCCGTGACCACCGCCTCTGGCCCTTCTTCCACATCGCGGCCTACACGGGTGCTCGGCGCGGTGAGCTGCTTCATCTGCGCTGGTCCGATGTCGACCTTGAGGGCAAGCAGATCACTATCCGAGGCTCGGCCTCGTTCATCGACGGCAAGCGCGTCGAGGGCACTACCAAGAGCGGTCGCAAGCGCGTCGTCAGCCTCGACGCACGGACGGTCCAGGTCTTCCGTGCACAGCGCTCCCAGCAAGCCGCGGACAAGCTCCAGCTCGGCCCTGAGTGGCGGGGTGGCGGCGACTATGTGTTCACCACGGGATGGGGCGAGCCCGTCCATCCCGACACGCTCAGCTCGCTCTTCCCAATCTTGATCAAGCGGCACAACCAAACGAACACCAGCACGCCCTTGCCTCACGCACGGCTCCACGACCTACGCCATATCCACGCCACGATCTTGCTCCTGGCCGGCGTCCCCGTCCATGTCGTCGCGGCTCGCCTCGGCCATGCGGACCCGTCGATCACGCTCAGGGTCTACGCCCACGTGATTCGCGCGGCCGAAGCGTCAGCGGCCGACATCTTCGCCGAAGCGATCGGTGAGTGAGAAGGACCCGTGTTAGCAGAGGCGTTAGCAAGATCCGGAGATTGTCCTGACAAACCGAAAGGCCCGCTCCCAGGAACCCCTGGTTGCGGGCCTTTCGCATGTGTGCGGCCGGAGGTACTCGAAACCCCAACCTTCTGATCCGTAGTCAGATGCTCTATCCATTGAGCTACGGCCGCTCGCTGCGTAAGCAAGCATAGCGGGTTCTGTGCAGTGCATCGAACCGAATACCGCGATCACCGGCGAGCCGGCTCCTCCTTCTTGGGCCAGAGGGTGTGGCTCACGGGCCAGATCAGGGCGATCAGGGGGACCTTGAGGAGGTTGAGCATGAAGTCCACCAGGGCTTTTGTGCGCGAGGGGTCGTTCACGAGCCGGATGAGGCCGAAGAGGATCAGGCACGAGATTCCGTACGCCAGGAGCAGTTTCAGCCAGAACGCCCACTCGTAGCGTGTCCGGGCGGGGCCGCCTGCTGGAGGCTTCCAGGGCGGGGGGCCGCCGGCGAAGCGGTGGTGGAAGCGGGCGTCGGCCCAGCGCATCGTCCGGTGGCCGAAGACGATCGAGTAGGCCAGGTAGGCCGCAGCCAGGCCGTGGCGCAGGTCCGCCGTGGCGCCGCCGCGCATGTCGATGACCGCCGCGGCCAGGAGGACCACGTCGAGGAGCGGGACGCAGAGCAGGAGGGCCGTGCTCAGTCGTCGGCGGTTCCAGAGGTAGCGGCAGGCCAGGCCGAGGCCCAGGAGGAGCCAGAAGCCGATTTCGCAGCCGATGAGGATGGCGACAATCACGTAATCCAGCTTGCGGGGATTTGCGGCCCAGTACATCGTCGGCGAAAACGAGCCTGTGGATACATCGAAAGGTGTATCCACAGGCTGACCCTCGGAGGACGGCGGCGGCGTCCGGGAGTGGTGAGATGAGGACATGACACGAGCGGCGGTGAGAGGCTGTGGCGCCGGGGCGCGGGGGGTGGCGGGTCGGGCGACACTGTCCGGGGCGTCGCTGAGGGCCTGCGCCGGTGGTTGTGGGCGGGGTCGGAGTAGGCCGGGTGGTCCGGGTGCGTAGGGTCGCTGACCGTTCGTCGGCCTTGACGCGGTCGGTTTCCCGGTGGTGGCGGTCGATGCCGCTGCCTTGGGTGGCCGGGGTGCGGGCGGGTTCGCGGTGGTTGAGGCGGTTCGAGGCGCGAGGGGCCTCCGGGGGCGGCGGTCAGGAGAAGGGCAGGGTGCCGCCTGGGGTGGCGGCCGGGGTGGCCTTCGTTCTAGGGACGCTGCTGATTCTGGCCGGCGGGTACCTGCGTCGCGGCGTGCCGGTGTGGGTGTTGCTGGTGCCGTTGGCGATCACCTGTTCGGCCGTGTTGCTGCGGCAGCGGGCCCCGTTGTGGTCGCTGGCGCTGGGGGTGGTGGCCGTCACGATCGACGGGCTGGTGGGGCCGTCGCTGGCGACCGTGCTGGTGTTCACTGACAATCTTTACTCCGCGGCCCTCTACGGGCCGGCGCGGCTCGCTCGGTGGCTGCTCGGGATCACGACGGTGCTGGCCGTGGTGGCCGGGGCGGTGGCGGCGTTCATCGCGGCGGACTGGCGGTTGCTGGCCGTCATGGGGATCCAGGCGGGGCTGGTGCTGGTCACGCCGGTCACCACGGCCTGGGTGCTGCGGGAGCAACGCGACCGGGCAGCCGCGGAACGCGCGCGGGCCGAGCAGGTCGCGCATCTGGCCGAGCTCGACCGGCAGGCCGCGATCGCTGCCGAACGTACGCGGATGGCTCGTGAGCTGCATGACATGATCGCGAACCATTTCAGCGCCATCGCCATCCAGTCGACGGCCGCTCTGTCCCGTAAGGACCTGGATCGGGAGACGGTTCGCAAGGTCATGGAGTCCGTACGGGAGAACAGCGTCAAAGGCATGGCCGAGATGCGGGACATGATCGGGCTGCTGCGGGAGGCCAACGGCGGGCGCGAGGGGGAGGGGCCGGAGCTTGAGGCCACCCGGCCGCGGCTGGCCGATGTGGAGAGCCTGGTCGAGCGTACGCGGCGGGCTGGGATGACGGTCGAGCTGCGGGTCGACGGGGAGGTGCGTGAGGTGCCGGCTTCGGTGGATCTGGCCGGTTATCGCATCCTTCAGGAGGGGCTGACGAACGCGCTCAAGCATGGTGAGGCGCCGGTTGTCGTCTCGCTGACGTACGAACCTCGGGAGGTTCTCCTGACGGTCGAGAACCGGGTCGGGCGGCGGGGGGCGCGGCTGCCGGGTTCGGGGGCGGGGCTGATCGGCATGCGCGAACGGGCTTCGCTGGTCGGAGGGTTCTTCGAGGCGGGACGGTCGGGGGATGGGTGGCGCATCGCGGCGGCCTTTCCGACGTCGCTCAACCCGGACACACCGTCGCTCGATGCCCGCCTGTCGGATGCCCGCCTGTCGGATGGTCGCGCGTCAGGCGGGCGTCCTGTGGGGGGGCGTGCCTTGGGTGGGCGTGCCTCGGGTGATCGTCTTGGGGAGGTGCGTGCCTCTGGGGGGCGGGCTTCGCCGCAAGGGAGGGCTGTGGGTGTGCCGGTGCCGGAGGCTGGGGCTGTGGATGGACGGGCGGTGCGGTGGCGAGCGGTCGGAGGGGCGGCGTTGGCGCCGGTGGACGAGGGCGCTGGTGACGACGGTGAACACCTCAGGGAGGGTGAACGTCCCAGGGGCGGCGAGTGTCCCGGGAATGGTGATGGCGGAACGGACGTGGCATGAGCATCAGGGTGTTGGTGGCTGACGATCATGCGGCTGTACGGGCCGGGATTGTGATGATTCTGGACGGCGTCGACGACGTCGAGGTCGTGGGGGAGGCCGCCGATGGTGAGCAGGCGGTTCGGTTGGCTCACGATCTGCGCCCGGACGTCGTCCTCATGGACATCCGCATGCCTCGTCTCGACGGCATCTCCGCCACCAGGGAGCTGGCGGGGGTGAGTGACGTCCTGATCCTCACGACGTTCGACGTCGACGAGTACGTCTTCGGCGCTCTCCGGGCGGGGGCGGCCGGTTTCCTGCTCAAGAACACCGAGGCCGATGCCCTGGTGGAAGCGGTGAGGCTGGTGGCGGGCGGCGAGGGGATGATCGCGCCGGGCGTCACCAGACGGTTGATCGCCGCCTTCGCCGACCAGCCGCCCCGCCGTGAGTCTCCCGAGCCGGAGGCGCTGACCCCGCGCGAGCGTGAGGTGCTGGCCTGCATCGGTCGCGGCCTGTCCAACGCCGAGATCGCCAAGGAGCTCGACATGGCCGAGGCCACCACGAAGACGCACGTCAGCCGGCTGCTGAACAAACTGGGTCTGAAGAGCCGCGTGCAGGCGGCGATTTACTACTCAGAGTCGCTTTAGCCCCGTAGGGTGAACGCCGTGACCACGCCGCCGCCCCCTCCAGCAGGGGAGCCGCCCCCCGAGGGGCCTCCGTTCGGGCAGCGTCCGCCCGGGCCGCCTGGCAGCCAGCCTCCACCGGCGGCGCCATCCCCTGAGCGGCCTCCGCTCGGACAGCGTCCGCCGGCACCGCCGGGTGGCCAGCCTTCACATGGGCAGTCTCCCTCCGGGCAGCGTTCACCCGGGGCTTCTGGACAGCCGCCGTCTGGGCAGCCGCCGTCTGGGCAGCGTCCGGCCGGGGCGTCTGGGCAGCCGCCGTTCGGGCAGCCGCCGTTCGGGCAGTCTCCGTCCGGGGCTCCTGGGCAGCCTTGGTCCGGGCAGCGTCCACCTGGGCCTCCTCCTCCCGGGCAGCCTCCGTTCGGGCCGCCACCCGGGCCTCCGTACGGGCCGCCAGCGGGGCCGCCGGCAGGGGCGTTGCAGCCGCGGCGGCAGGCTGGGCTGACCGTTGCGTTGGCGCTGGCCGGGAGTTTCGCCTACCTGGTGATCAACCTGGTGGTCGGGCTGCTCGCGTTGAGCATGGAGTCCTCGGCGGCGATCGGCGTCGCGGCGGGGTTCCTCTTGCTTCTGGGGCTCGGGGTGGGCATCGTGCTGGTCGTCCTGCGCAAGCCGTGGTCGTTCGGCCTGGGGCTCGGGTTGTTGATCGGATGGTCGTTGGCGTCGATCGTCTCGGCCGGGTATTGCACGGGGCTGAACCCCGGCCTGTACACGTAGGTGAAGGCATTGATCGTTCGGCACGTACCATCCCCTGCCGGCCAGAGGTAGCGGGATGACGACACCACCGCCGCAGGGCGCGCCGGGGCCGCACCAGAACTGGCCCCCACCACCACCCTCGCCACCATCGTCGCCCCTGCCGTCGTCACGGCCGGGGCCGATGCCCCTGCCGTCGTCACGGCCGGGGCCGATGCCCCTGCCGTCGTCACGGCCGGGGCCGATGCCCCTGCCGTCGTCACGGCCGGGGCCGCTGCCCCCGCCGTCGTCACAGCCAGCACCGTTGCAACCGCCGTCGTCACAGCCGGGATCGCCACCACCGCCACCTCCACCGCGGCAATCGCGGGCGGGGAACTTCCCGCCGCCCCCGCCGCCCCCGCCGCGATCGCCGCGACCGCCGCAGTCAACGCCCCCACCGCCACCACCACCCAGCAGTCGCAACTCCGCGACGCTTCTGGGCGCGATGCTGGTCGTAGGCGTGTTCACCTACACCGTCGTCAACGGCATCGTGGGTTTCTTCGCCTTCTTCTCCGCCATCAACGGCACGAACAAAGGGGTCGTGATCGCCGCCGCGGTGCTGCTGGCCCTCGTCGGCCTGGGCGGCGGTCTGGGGTTCGGCCTGGTCCGCAAGTCGTGGTCCCGAGGGCTGGGGCTGGGGCTCGCGATCGGCTGGGCACTGTGGTCCATGCTGACGGCCGGAGTCTGCACCGGCCTCAACCCCAGCCTGTACGGCTGAACCATGCCTTTTCACGAGATATTCGTCGGCCTGGGCGTCCTGGTGGCCGCTGTGGTCTTCGTCCGCGAGGCCAGGGCCAGGGGCGCGCTCAACGAGCAGTCACTGGTCGCCGTCACCGGAGCCCTGGTCGGGGGTGCGATCGGCATGCGTCTGGCGGGCTGGCTGGAGACGCTCGACCTCGCCGACCTCTGGCTGTACGGCTCCCGCAGCATCCTCGGCGGCCTGACCGGCGCGTACGTGGGCGTGCTGGTCGCCAAGAAGGTCATCGGCTACAAGGAGCGCACTGGTGACCTGTTCGCCCCGGCGGTGGCGATCGGCATGGCGATCGGCCGCATCGGCTGTCACCTGACCGAGGCTCCCGGCAGGCCCACGGACCTGCCCTGGGGGGTGCACGCGCCGCCGTCCACCCCGGAATGCCCGGGATGTCTGACGGGCCAGGCCATGCACCCGTCGTTCGTGTACGAGATCGTCTTCCAGCTGGCCGCGTTCGTCGCGCTGCGCTGGGCGCGCAAGCGGCTGACCGAGCCCGGGGAGCTGTTCACGCTCTATCTCGCCGGATACGCGGCCTTCCGGTTCCTGGTCGAGTTCACCAGGGCGAACGAGACGTTGTGGCTCGACCTGACCGGGCCGCAATGGTTCCTGGTGCCCGGCCTGACGCTGCTCGCGCTCAGGCTCGCGTACGGCTGGCGTCGAGGCCACTACGATGCCCTTTTCAAACGGAAGGTCACGACATGAGCGCAGGGATGGGGCTACGGGGAGACCGCATCCTCCGGTACGTCAACGCGTTCTGCCCGAAATGCCACGGCCGGGACCTCGACCAGGTCGAACGGCTGAGCGGCTGGCTGGCCGAACGCGACGGCAAGGTGTGGCTGGAACGCGGCTGCCGCGAACACGGCCTGATCCGCACGCTGTACGACGAGGACCCGGAGATCCTCTCCTACCTGGAGGAGTGGACCGCTCCCACCAAGCAGCACATCCCCGACGTGTCCGGAAACTTCGCCCCGATCCCCGGCGCGTACCTCGACGGCCTGCCCGAGATGCAGACCCAGCACACCTGCATCCTCCTGGAGGACATCGCCGAGGCGTGCAACCTGCGCTGCCCCACCTGCTTCGCCGACAGCTCGCCCGACCTGACCGGCGTCGTCCCGGTGGCTGACGTGCTGGCGAACGTGGACCAGCGTCTGGCCAGGGAGAACGGCAAGCTCGACGTCCTGATGCTGAGCGGCGGCGAGCCCACGCTCCACCCCGAGCTGAAGACTCTCCTCGCCGAGCTGGTGAGCCGGCCGGTCACGCGCATCCTGATCAACACCAACGGCGTGCTCATCGCCAGGGACGACGCCCTGCTCGACCTGCTCACCGAGCACCGCGACCGGGTGGAGGTCTACCTCCAGTACGACGGCTCGTCGGCCGAGGCGTCCAAGCACCACCGTGGCGGCGACCTGCGCCGGATCAAGGCGGAGGCCGTACGGCGGCTGTCGGGGCGGGAGATCTTCACGACCCTGGTCATGACCGCGGCCCTGGGCGTCAACGACGGCGAGATCGGCGACGTCGTGCGCCTCGCGCTCGACACGCCGTTCGTCGGCGGCGTGTCGCTGCAGCCCCAGTTCGGCTCGGGGAGATCGGGCGTCATCGACCCGTCCGACCGGCTCACCCACACCGGCGTGCTCAAGCGGCTCGGCCCGCAGACCGGCGGCCTGGTTACCTGGCGCGACCTGACCGCACTGCCCTGCTCGCACCCCCACTGCTGCTCGGTCGGCTACCTGATCCGCGACGACGCCCAGCAGTGGCGCTCGCTGGTCGCCCTGATCGGCCACGACCGCCTCAAGGAGAACCTGGGCCTGGTCTCCAACCGCATCGCCGACTCCGAGCTGCCGCGCGAGCTGCGGATGGCGGTCCAGGAATCGCTGCTCGGGCTGCTGTCGGAGCAGTCGTCGCTGTCGCATCCGCAGATCGGCGACCTGTGGCGGGACATCTGCGAGAACTGCGACCTCGGCGTCGCCACGCTGCTCACCCTCGCCTCCTCGGCGCTGCCCGGCCGGCGGAAGAAGCTGCGCAGGATGCTGGGCGAGCGGGTGGTGCGGATCACGATCAAGCCGTTCATGGACATCTCGACCATGATCGAGGAGCGGCTCACGCAGTGCTGCGTGCACGTCGGCACGCGTGCCGAGCAGGACCAGTGCGCGCCGTTCTGCGCCGTGCAGGCCTGGCCGCAGCTCTCGCGGCAGCGGCTGTCCGCGGTGGCCGCCAAGCCGGGGCTGGTGATCCTCTGAAGAGCCGGCCGTACGACCCGCTCCGGTTGTGCGTGTACGCGACCGTGGCGCTGCTGGCCTGGCTGCTCGGGCCGTGGGCGGTGCTCGGCTTCGCGGCGCTGGGGTTCGCCGGGTACTGGAAGGCGCGGCGGGCCGGGCTGACCCGGAGCAAATGCCTGCTCAGGGACACCCGGCTCGTGCTGGCCTATCTCGGGCTGATCGGGCTCGCCGCGGTGGTGGGAATCGTCCTGTCGCTGCGGTGATCAGCTCGCGGGGACGTACAGGATGAGCGACTCGGCGATGCAGGCGGGACGGCGCTCGCCCTCGATCTCGATCGTCATCTTCAGGTTGGCCAGATAGCCGGCCGGGGTGCCCTTGACGTCGGTGAGCTCGCCCACGGCCCTGACCCGCGCGCCCACGGGCACCGGCCGGGGAAAGCGGACCTTGTTCAGCCCGTAGTTGACGCCCATCGCGATGCCCTCGACGCGCACCATCTCGAACATGAACGTCGGCAGCAGCGACAGGGTCAGGAAGCCGTGGGCGATCGTGCCGCCGAAGGGCCCCTCCTTGGCGCGCTCCACGTCCACGTGGATCCACTGGTGGTCGTCGGTGGCGTCGGCGAAGAGGCCGACCTGCTCCTGGGTGACGGTGCGCCACTCGGTCGGGCTGAACGTCTCGCCCACGGCCGCCTTGAGTTCCTGTACGTTCGCGAAGGTCCGCATGGCCACGAACGCTATTGCGCGGGCGGGACGGCTGCCAAGTTGAGCAACCGGTACTCCTTCCCCGAGACCGCCCAGTAGACGATCGTGCTGGGCTCGGCGGACCGATCGTCGCCCCACCAGATCCCCACCCGCTCGAACGTCACCAGCGCGCCGGTCGCGAGGTCGTACACCTCGCCGTTGGACACCGCGAAGCGGTCGAGAGCCGGGTAGTCGGCGAGCCGGGGCGCGAGGCCGAGCCCCTGGGGCTCGATCGCGCCGGTCCCGTCGGCCCGCTGCAGGTACGAGCGCCCGCCCTGGGCTCCCCAGCACCAGAACGGCCCGCACCGCAGCGTCACGACGTCCCGGGGGATGACGACGCGCACGGTGTAGGGGTCGCCGGACAGGTCCACGACCTTGGTCTGGACCTTCTGCGAGTCGTCCGCGTCCGTGGCCCACGGCCACCTGATGAGGTGCAGGCCCTCGCTGCCGGGGATCAGCCGCGGCGCTTCGCCGCCTGCGAGCGGCATCCACCACACGCCTCCGCCGCCCTCCGACCAGATGATCCGGTCACCGTTGACGGCGATGCGCTCGATCCGGAGGTGCTCGCCCGTCATCGCGGCGACCCGCCGGGGCGCGCCGCCCGCGAGCGGGGCCGTCCAGATCTCGCGTACGGGGGTGCCGTCGTCGCGGAGGGCTTTCACGTACCAGGCGAGGTTCGTCCCGTCGAACGCCGGCGGCTGTGGCAGGTACGTCCTCATGCCGGGAGGGACCGTCAGGCCGGCGAGCTCGCGGAACGTCCGGGTGACCGTGTCGTACACCTCGAACAGGCGGAACGTGTCCTCCCTGGGGCCGGTGGCGACCAGGACCCGCGTGGCGTCGAACGCGGTGAGCGGGAAGCGCCGCCATCCGTCCGGCCCTTGCGCGGGCATCGTGGTGACCGCCTGCGGCCACGCCCGTTCCAGGGGCACGACCTGCGGGGCGGCGACGGGCCGCGTCGCCTCCTCCCGTCCGTTCCCGGTGGTGAGCGTGACGGCCGCGATCACCGCCGCCATCGCCGTCGCGGCGGCTAGCCCCTGTGTACGCCGCCTGCGCCGTCGCCGTCTGCGCGCCGCCACCCCGCCGAGCAGCCTGGACGGTTCCGGCGCACGGTCCGCCGCCGCCCGCAGGGCCTCCGCCAGGTCGTCCTCGCTCCTCATGTTCGTCCCTTCTCGAACAGCCCTGGCCTGATGCGCAACGTCTGGAGCGCCCGGAACGCCTGGCTGCGGACGGTTCCCCGGGAGATACCGAGGATGTCGGCGATCTCCTGGTCCGACAGGTCCTCGTAGTACCGCAGCACCAGGACGACCCGCTGCCTGCGCGGCAGCGTGGCGAGCTCCCGCCACAGCTCGCCGGAGGAGTGGCTGTCGTCGTAGCCTCCCTCGGGCACCTCGGCCGTCAACTGCTCCCTGCGCCGCCTGCGCCACCAGCTCACGTGCTGCCGCGCCATGATCGTGCGGACGTAGGACTCCGGGTTGTCCTTGTTGCGCACCTTGCGCCAGGTGTCGCCGAGCTTGAGCAGCGCCTCCTGGACGAGGTCGGCGGCGTCGTCGGGGTTTCCGGTGAGCACGTATCCGTACCGGAGCAGGGCGGCGCCACGCGCTTGCACGAACTCCTCGAACTCCACAACACCCAGACGCACGGGCGTCCCGGACTGTTGCAAAGATCTTTTACTCGAAACCATCGCATGCATGTTCGAGTCCGCGCTACAGTTCTGGGTATCGAAATCGAACAAGGGTTCGGCCTGGTGAGAGGGGGTGTGTCCGATGACGATGCTCGCCACAGCTCCTGCTCGGACACGCCGTAGCACTTTCTTCCCAAATCTAAGACGGCCGCTATATCCGGCAATAAAGTCCGAGAGCGTGGACCCTGTGCGCAATCCCTACGCCCCCGGCGCCGGGCAGCGTCCGCCGGAGCTGGCCGGGCGCGACCGTGAGCTGCAGCAGTTCGAAGTGGTGCTGGAGCGAGTCGCCCGAGGCCGCCCGGAGCGGAGCATGGTCGTCACCGGCCTGCGCGGCGTCGGCAAGACCGTCCTGCTCAACACGTTCAAGTCCATGGCCATGCAGCGGCTGTGGGGCACGGGCAAGATCGAGGCCCGGCCCGACCAGTCGATCCGGCGTCCCGTGGCGGCCGCCCTGCACATGGCCATCCGCGAGCTGGCTCCGCGCCACCGCGCGCCCGAACGCATCGAGGAGTTCCTCGGTGTGCTGAAGGCGTTCGCGATGCGCGACCCGTCCGCGGCCAAGGGCACCTCCCACTGGTCGCCCGGCATCGAGGTGCCCGCCAGCCGCGGGCGCGCCGACTCGGGCGATCTGGAGATCGACCTCACCGAGCTGTTCGTCGACGCCGCCGGCGTGGCGACCGACCTCGGCGTGGGCATCGCGCTGTTCATCGACGAGATGCAGGACGTGCAGTCCGCCGACGTCTCCGCGCTCTGCGCCGCCTGCCACGAGCTGTCCCAGTCGGGCGGGCCGCTGATCGTGGTGGGCGCGGGGCTGCCGCACCTGCCGAGCGTGCTGTCGGCCAGCAAGAGCTATTCCGAACGGCTCTTCCGCTACGCGCGCATCGACAAGCTCGACCGTGAGGCGGCCGACCTGGCGCTGATCCTGCCCGCGCGGGAGGAGAAGGTCGAGTTCACCCAGGAGGCCCTCGACGCGCTCTACGAGGCCGCCGACGGCTACCCCTACTTCGTCCAGGCGTACGGCAAGGTCGCCTGGGACCTCGCGCTGCGCAGCCCGATCACCCTCGACGACGTCAAGGTGTCCGCGCCCGAGGCCGAGGAGGAGCTCGCCGTGGGCTTCTTCGGCAGCCGCTACGAGCGGGCCACCCCCGCCGAGCGCGACTACATGCACGCCATGGCCCAGATCGGCGACGAGCCGGTCGCCACCGCCGACGTGGCCGACGCCCTCGGGCGGAAGCCGTCCAGCCTCTCGCCCGCCCGCGACAGTCTGATCAAGAAAGGGCTCATCTACAGCGCCGAACGCGGTCTGATCGCGTTCACGGTGCCGCACTTCGGAAGGTTCCTGCGGGCTCAACCCATTTGAGCGCCGCCCCTAGACCTCTATTGGGCTGTCTAGTGGGGAAGCTAGACAGCCCAATAGAGCTGTATCGCCATGCCCGGATAGAGAAATCTAGGGCTCTCTAGCGTTACGCCGATACTGACGTATATTCCGGCAGAGAGTCGCTGTCGTCGCTGCTCACGACCGCCACGCGCACCGCCGGACGCCGTCCGCTCAGGTAGATCGCGAAGACCACGTCGTCGTGGTCGCGGCCGGTGAAGACGAAGAAGCGCCAGCACAGCTCACGCCAGCTGTCGTACGGGTCGGACGAGGCCAGCGCCTCCCGGTACGTCCGCCACGGGCCGCTCGACCTGAGCCTGGCGAGCATCACCTGCTCGGCGGGGCCGGGGCGCTGCTCGCAGGGGGCGCGGTACCGTACCCGATCGATCAGCTCCTCGATCTCGGGGGAGAGCAGCGCGATCACCGCCACCCCCGCGGCCGTGAACCAGGTCGGATGGGTCATCGCCGCCCATCCCGACGCCGGCGCGGCCACCGACAACGCCGACATCCCGGTCAGCACGACCGTCCGGCCGATCGAGCGCATGCCGACCGGCGCCGAGCTGACCTCGCCGAAGCAGCCGCAGCCCGCGTCCGGACGTCGCCTGCGCAGCTCGATCAGCACGTACGTGGACAGAGCGAAGAAGCAGACCGTCCCCCACCTGAAGATCGGCGCGGTGCCGGCCAGCAGCCCGGCGGCGAGCACCAGCTCGCCCGCCGCGCAGACCAGCAGCGAGGGCGCCTGCATCCGGCCGGGCATGAGCACGGCCGGGCCCAGCCTGGACAGGGCGCCCGGCTCCCCGCCCCCGCGGACCGTGACCACCTTCGCGCCGGTGCCCATGACCAGCAGCACGATCAGGATCGGCAGCTGCGATTCCAGCACGCCCGTCTCCAGCACGCCTGTCACCCCCATCCGAGCTGAGCGTTGAAGCAGCCCTTGACCAACTCGCCGCCCAGCTCCACGAACGAGGCCGGCGACAACTCGGCGACCCGGCCGCGCGGCGAGGTCTCGCACTCGACGCAACGGTCGCAGAACCGCCCGGCCAGGCATCCGCAGGCGACCACCGGCAGGTTGGCCGTGCGGCCGGCGCACGTGTTCCTGATCTGCAGCAGCGAGCCGATGGCGAGGTAGGGCAGGCCGGCGCAGGAGAGCCCGGCGTCGGGGCAGCCGGCGTCCACGCGTTCCAGCATCGGGTACGCCGCGCCGCGCTCCTCCTCGTCGAACGCGTCGGACCAGGTGGCGGTGCCGGAGATGCGCGCCTGCGCCCCGGCGTAGGACGGCGGCGGAGCCGGGACGCTGCCCGACCGGTGGGCCGGCTGCGAGGTCGCCGGCAGCAGCGCCAGGGCGGAGCCGTCGCGCCTGATCCCGATCGCGTCGAACAGGTAACCCGGCTCGAACTTCGGATGCCGCACCTGCAGCCGTCCGGTGGCCGGGTAGGGGATGACGATGGTGCGGGGGCCGCGGTGGGGGCCGCAGTCGAGCTGGACCGTCAGCTCCCTGCGCCCCTCGATCGAGACGATCGTGCCGGTGAGGCGGGTGGTGTCGGCCCAGATGCGCTCGACCACGCGGCCTTCGCGCAACGTGCGCATGAGCACCATGGAGCCCACCGGGAGGTCGGCGGGCGCGATCTCCGAGCCGTGCCAGGCCGTGGCCCAGGGGGCGATCACCAGCCGCTCCTCGGCGCCTTCGGAGGTTTCGATGGCGATGAGATGCGGGCTCACGTCAAGGATCTCGCCGGTGACGGCGCATAAAGGCGGGCCGCCGGCCGGATCGGGGCCGGCGATGCCCGGGGCGCGGCCCAGCGCGGCGGCCGCGAGCAGTCTGCGGCGCTCGACGTTCGGATAGCCCATCCGCCCTCCCTCGTCAGGTACTAGGTTCACATGACTCCGGAGCGGCTCGTGCCGCGGCGAACAGATGGGAGCAAAATACGCATCCCCGGGGAAGGTAGTTGACACCCGCCTTCGAACAATCTGCCACCGACCTTGACTGACCTTTGTCTTCGTCGGGCCGAAACCTGAATTGTGGCTCAGTCGCAAAAGGGCATCAGGCTGCGATTCTGGCCACGATGCAGACCACCGGGTGGGAAGAGGAGTTCCGCGAGTACGTCATGGCCCGCGGTCCCGCACTGCTGCGCGCCGCCCGTCAGCTCACCGGGCATCCGCTGGACGCGGAGGACCTGTTGCAGAGCGCCCTGGCCAAGACGTACCTGGCGTGGGGCAAGATCGAGGACCGGGGGGCGCTGGACGGGTACGTCCGCCGGGCGATGGTCAACATCAACATCTCGCAGTGGCGGCGGCGCAAGCTGGAGGAGTACCCGTCGGACGAGCTGCCCGAGGTGGCCACGGCGGACCCGCCGGCCTGCGGGGAGGTGCACGAGCTGCTGGAACAGGCGCTGGAGGGGCTGCCCGAACGCATGCGGGCCGCGATCGTGCTGCGGTACTACGAGGACATGACCGAGCCGGAGATCGCCAGGACGCTCGGGATCAGCGTCGGCACGGTCAAGAGCACGGTGTCGCGGGCGATGGGCAAGCTCAGGAGCGCCTTGGGGATCCCCTCGGAGGCGGGGGGCCCGGGGGTTCCGGAGACGTCCTCGTAGGACCGCTCCAAGGATCAGTTGAGCGAGGGGGTGGTCTCCTCGGCGCCGGCGGTCGCGCAGGGGCGGACGACGTCTCTGATCTTGCGGAGCGTCTGCAGGAACGCGGCGAGCTCGTCCAGGCTCAGGAGGCCGGTGAAGGTGTCCTCAATGTCCTGAAGGTGCTGGGGGAGGACGCTCGCCAGCCGGTCGCGTCCCTCGTCCGTGAGCGCGGCGTAGGAGGCCCTGCGGTCGGTGGCGCACGCCTGCCTGGTCACCAGGCCCTCGCGTTCGAGCCGGTCGACGACCCTGGTCACGCCGCTCGTGGACAGGCCCGTCTGGGCGGCCAGGTCGGTCATCCGCAGCGCCTGCCGCGGTGATCGTGCCAGGCGGATGACGGTCTCGAAGTCGATGCCCGACAGCCCCGCCGCGCTGAAGACGGGCTGCATCCGGGCCGTCAGACCTGCGTGAACCTCGGCGAGCAGGCCCATCGCCGTCAGCCTGGGGTCATCGATGTGCTTCACGTCCATACCTTAACCGACGTTAGTTGACTTGCGGAATATTCCTCGTGTAGACATTTGTTGCCGCAGACATCCGCACAGCAACGTTCCCAAGGAGAACCCGATGAGCACCCGCACCTGGGAGTCCCTGACCATCCCCGCCGCCGGCACGTACAACCTCGACGTGGCCCACACCCGCATCGGGTTCGTGGTCAAGCACATGATGGTGAGCAAGGTCCGCGGCCGCTTCGGCGACTTCAGTGGCACCGTGACGATCGCGGAGAACCCGCTGGAGTCCACGGCCGAGCTGACGATCAAGACCGCCAGCATCGACACCGGCGTCGGCGACCGCGACGGCCACCTGCGCAGCGACGACTTCCTCGCCGTGGACAAGTTCCCCGAGATCACCTTCCGCAGCACCCGCGTGGTCGGCCACTCCGGCGACGAGTTCACCGTCGTCGGCGACCTGACCATCCGCGACGTCACCAAGGAGGTCGAGCTCACGGTCGAGTACGGCGGCGCCGGCACCAACCCCTGGGGCAACTCGGTCTGGGGCTTCTCCATCAACACCGAGTTCGACCGCGAGGAGTTCGGCCTGACCTGGAACCAGACCCTGGAGGCCGGCGGTGTGCTCGTGGGCAAGAAGGTCAAGATCGAGATCGAGGGCGAGGCGAACCCCGCCTGAGCTGGGTTGTCCACACCCCGGAAGCCCGCCCTGACATGGGGCGGGCTTCATCCACAGGTGGTTACCCACAGGCTGTTGATAACTCTTGGTGAAGGCACGACGCGCAACCGCTTTGCCGCCTCGGCAGAAGGCCGGTACGCTGTGCTGAGCCGCGATGGCTTCCAGGAGGATTCGCCTAGTCAGGTCTATGGCGCCGCACTGCTAATGCGGTTTGGTGGCAACACCATCCGGGGTTCAAATCCCCGATCCTCCGCAGGTGAAAGGCCCTCTCCCCGAGTACGGGGGGAGGGCCTTTCGATCTTCCGGGGCGTCATAGTTGCAGTCCTAGTTGCAACGGCTACGGATTTCCCCAGAGCGCGGCGGCCAGGCGTTCGCCTGCGTCGCGCATCAGGGGTGTGGATACGTGGGTGTACCGTTCGGTCGTCGTGACCCTCGTGTGGCCGAGGACCTGCTGTACGACGCGGATGTTCACACCCTGCTCGATGAGGAGTGTCGCGGCGGTGTGGCGGGCATCGTGGACTCGTACGTCGCGGACGCCGGCCTGCTTGAGGATGGCCTTCCACGCTTTCCAGTCCTCGGTGCGCTCGATCGGTGTGCCGTGCTTGGTCGTGAACACCAGGTCGTGATCCTCCCAACGGTCTCCCGCCCGCTCCTGCTCGGCGTCTTGCATTTCGTGGTGCGCCTTGAGCTGGGCGAGGAGTTCAGGCGGGCACTGGAGAGTGAGCTTGCTCTTGCCCTTGCGTTGCCGGAAGACCAGGCCGCCGCCCGCCCGCTTGGGGCACTTGTCCGCGTGACCGGTGCAGTCCTTGAGGCAGGGCCGCTTGTAACAGACGTGGCCTGCTTGGGTGCAGTCCGGTTTACAGCCCGGCCGATGGCCGTGGATCTTGCACTTCTTGTGGCACGGCCGGCGGTGCCACTTCTCGCCGCAGGCGTGCGGGTCGTCGCAGCCGTGCCGCCACTCCTGGCGCTGTACCTGGAACCAGGCGCGGATCTCGCCTGTGTCCATGTCGATGTACGACCAGCGCAGTCCAAGCGCCTCGCCCTGGCGGATGCCGAGCGCCAGAGCGACCGACCAGCGGGTGCCGTTCCTCTTGGTTCTGGCGACGTCGAGGATGCGGCGAGCCTCTTCACGCGTCAGCGGCTCGATCTCGGTTTCCGCGGCCGTGGGTGCCTCCACGAGGGTCGCCACGTTCCGGGTGACCTTGTCCCGCCGGACCGCCACTTTGAGGGCGCGAGAAAGGATGCGATGCACCTTGAGGACTGTGCTTGTGGACAGGCCCTTGTCGAGCATGGTCGTGTACGCCGTGTCGAGGTGCTCCGGGGCAAGCCGGTTCAGTCGGTGCCGGCCGAGAAGCGGGATGATCCAGTGGCGGGTCTTGGATCGGTAGTCCGCCAGCGTGCGCGGAGCCATCTTCCCCGAGGCGACGAGTCGTTCACAGATCACGTCCAGGTACTCGGTCATCCACTCGGCGACCGTGGGAACTCGGCCCGGCTTGGTGACCTGCCCGGTCTCGCGGTTGCCCTCCAACTCGGCGACCTTGCGGGTTACCTCGGCCTCCGTCTTGGCCATCCGGTGACGACGGTCAGGCGAGCCGTCGGGCTTGATGCCGATGGTGACCCAGCCGTGCCAGTAGCCGTCCTGGCCGAGGTAGATGGAGGAGCGCCCGTTTGGCTTCTTCGCCATCATGCCGCGCCCTCCTGTCGTACGAGTCCGGCCTTGAGCTCCAGAACCCGAGCGAATTCGATCAGCGCCCAACGAGGAACGAGGCGGTAGCCGTCGTCCTTGATGGACTTGAGTTCGCCGCTCTTGATGAGGCGAAAGACTGCGGTCCGGCTCATGCCGAGCAGTACGGCCGCATCCTTTGGGCGATAGAACAGGGGCTCCATCTATGCCGCCTCCTCTCGGATCTCTGATGGATCTTGACCGTCTGCCTGGTCTTGGAGCCTGGCCATGTGGGCTCGCCACCGTTGGCGTTCGGCGACGGTGCGCAGGAGGCGTATGGCGAGTGGTGGCACGTTGGCGTCTCCGGCCGGGACGGGGCGCCAGATGTAGCGGTGTGGGTCGGCGGGTTCGTCGGCCTGGCCGAGGGCTTCCAGGACCCAGGTACGGCGGTCCCGCTTGTGCTCGGCCAGCGTCTTGTTGGACCACTTCCTGGAGACCAAGACCCGGCGGCCGGCGTAGCCGAGGTGTTCAGGCTTGTGTGCCTTGCTACGGCACTGTCCCGGAGCCATCCCCGCCTTGGCGTTCTTGGGCTGGACGCCGTAGCGCAGCCAGTTCGGGCAGGTCGGCGAGCAGGGTTCGTAGCGCAGGGCATCGACCATGCGCGCGGCATGCTCGCGCTGGGCCTGGCCGCCGTCGAGGCCGTCGCCGATGGACTTGGTCAGGTACTTGGACAGATACCGGATGCACTGATCGGCGTCCGGTGTACCGGCGAGAACACCTTGCACGTCCACCTGATCGCCGAAGCGCAGAACGTGGAGGGGTTCGGCGTCCTCGTCCAGAGCGTCAAGGGCCTCGTCCCAGGTGGGCAGTACCTCGCCGGTAGCGGGGTCGAGGTAGCCGGCCTCCTCGTCCCAAACAGGCGGATGATCGCCGTCGAAGACGACTTCGTCAGCCTGTGGCCACCACACCTGGTGATACGTGGCCGCAGCTATCTGCCTGATCTCCGCGCGCGGCAGGGTCCCCCGGATAGCCATGTGCAGGTGCGGCGCGAGCCGCTTCTGCGGCTCTACAGCCGCGAAGTACTGCACGTCATAGCCCGCGACCCGGCGTAGGTTCTGCACGAAGCGATCCACGAGCTTAGAGAAGTGCAGTGCGTCCCGACCGGCGCGCCGGTAGTCGTAGGTGTCGGGGTCGATCGGGACGCCGTCGCGGACCTTGCCGTAGCTGGGAAGGGTGAGCGTGACGAACAGCGATGGCCGGTAGGTCTTGCCGTCGGTGCTGGTGAAGGTGCGTCCAAGGGTTGTGTTGGTCATCTTGCGCTTGGGCAGATCGGGGGCGTCCTGCCGCCGGCGGGTTGATCGGGTGCGCTTGGGCACCGCGGATCCGGTGACGCTGCCACGCATGCCAGCGGCGTTGATCTCGTCATCGAGGCCGGACAGGACGGCGTCCAGGTCGGTGGTGTCGTCGCCGGCCTGCTCGGCGGCATCCCGTCTGGCCTGCGTGTCGGCGCGGAACTCGATCAGCCAGCGCTGTTCTTCGTTCGGCTCGTCGGGTGTGATCGTGGGTTCGGTGTCGAGGTGCCAGCCCTCGCGGCATTGGGCCATGCGGAGCTGCCGGTTGCGCTTGGCACACGGCGGGCACTTGCTGGCGAGGACAGCCCCGCACGGGACGTCGATGATCTCGGACGTGCCGGTGACGATGTCGAGCCGCCGCAGCGGGATAGGCCGGATGCAGACGCCATGGAGCTTGGCGACCTCTACGAGGACATCCCGGGCCATCGGCATGGCTTGGCGGATGGCCCGAGGTAGTGCGCGGTCGTGCGGATGGGTCACGCGGTCCTCCCTTCGTCGGTGGTCTCGGTCATCACGGCGCAGAGCCGGTAGTGCTCGTGGGAGGGGGAGGCGTGGACGTGGGGCTGGTAGAGCTCGAAGACCCGCATGCGGGGCAGGTCACGGGCGGTCAGCAGGACCAGGAGGGAGCGACCGGCGACCCGGCTGATTTCGTCGGCGGTGCCGTGGAAGCAGATCTTCACGCGGCCTCCCCACGCTGGGCGTAGGCGTCGACCATGGCGCGGATGTCGTGATCGGAGACGTAGGCGGCGCGGACCCGGACAGGTTCGGGGCTGGCTTCCAGTCGGACGTAGCCGACGCCCGCGCCCAGCTCCGGGACGGGTGAGATGCGGTCGGCCAGGGCACCCCGGTCACGTGAGCCGTCGCCGAGGACCATGTCCACCTGCTCGGACTCATCGAGCCGGAGGGCGATCTTGTCGGGGAACAGATTGCGGATGTTCATGACCTCTTTGCGCGGGTCCTGGAGCGCGGCAAGGACGCCGACACCGACCGCGCGGCCTTGGGTGGTCAGGGTGGCCAGGGCTGCGGAGATGCGTTGCCGGAGTTGCCGGTCGGACTGGTAGGCGGTCAGGAACGCCACCTCGTCAACGACGACCAGGACGAACGGATCAACGACGGTGGGCGTGTGGGAGCGCTGGAGTCCGGCGAACCGGGCAGCCCGCTTCTGCATGACGGCCACGGCCTCGTCCAGGAGGTCTGCGCACTCCTCGGGAGTAGCCGCGTACCGATCGCCGAACAAGGCGCGGCCGTAGGACAGCTCCATGAGTTTGGGATCCAGCGCCCACAACTCGACCAGGCCCGCGCTGGCAGCAGGGAGTAGGGAGCGGATGACGGACCAGATGATCGACCCCTTGCCGGCCCCGGTCGCGCCTGCGACGAGGACATGGGTGCCGTGCACCTTGAGTCGCCATGGCCGCCCGTCCTCGCCCTTGCCGATCTCGACCGGCCCCACGGTCGGCTCCTGCGGTATGGCGAGCGCCGGCAGGGGAGAGGCGAGTGGATCGCTGCGTGGGAAGGTCAGCGTCAGCCGCCCGGCGTGAGACAGCGCCACGCGGCACGACTTCGCGCCGAAGCCATGGGCCAGGTGGTCGGTGCGATCGGCCCAGTCCTTGACGGCTTGGCCCTTGAGCATGCGCACGGTGACCACGTCGGCCCACGAGGTACAGGTGACCTTGCCCAGCCGGGGCAGGTAGTCACGGCCTCGGATGTGACGGCCGAGACCGGAGACGATCATGACGGGTTGCCAGTGTCGCCGGTAGATCCAGACGAGTCGCCACCAGGCCAGCAGCCGGTAGCCGACGAGACGGGCGAAGGACGGTCGGTCGAGGAACGCCCAGGAGGCCAGGGTCATGACGACTGTCCCGGCCAGAGACGCCGCGACTGGCCAGCCGTAGACGTACCAGAGGGCACCGAGGGCGACGAGGACGGCGGTCGCGATGGGGTGACGCCAGATCGTACGGACGAGTCTGGCGACCGTGCGACCGATGAGGATGATGATGGTCAGGATTGCGGGTGTCTTGACGACGGCCGGGCGGAAGACGACGGCCGTGTCGGGCGTGGTGGAGACGAGGTTGCGCGCCTCGTCGCCAGGCAGCCGCTTGAACATAAGCTGGGAACCTCTCGTGATGTGGAGTCAGGGGAGAACCGAGGGGCCGCCGGAAGTTGCCGCTTCCAGCGGCCCCGCCTCATGTCAGGCCGCCGGGTCGGTGGCGTCCTGGTCGTTGGCCGTCTGTTCGGCGTGCAACTGCTCGCAGTCGGCCAGGTAGCGGGCAGCGGCGGTGAAGATCTCGCGGGCGGTGCTCAGGTCGGCGTCGGTGACCGGCCCGGCCCCCGTGGTGGAGATGTGCACGTTCGCCTCGTGGGAGTAGAGCTCCAGGTACGGGCGCGGGCCACTGAGCAGGAGACCAGCGCCAACCTTGAGGTCGGGCGTGTGGAAGGAGACGCCGACGTGCGGCGTGGACTCCGGCCGCAGAGACAGGGTGACGTAGGTGTACGGGCGCAGACTCATGCCGCGACCCCCTTGCCGTCGGGCAGGCCGTAGAAGCTGCGCTCGACGGAGCGGGCGAAGCGGTGGGCTGCGTGGGCGAGCTGGCGGGCGAACTGCAGGTCCTCCACCGTCACCGGCCCGTTGGTGGTGACCAGGACGGAGGTGGCGCCGAAGTCGAGCGCCAGGACGGGCTCACGGCGGGCGAACGAGTGGTTGAGGGTGCGGGCGGCGTGCCCGGTGGTCAGCCGGATCACGCTGTTGCGCGGGGTACGGCGTCGGGTCATCAGGCGGCGTCCTTCCCGGCCGAAGCCTTGTTCTGAGCGGGCTGGGCAGTCTGGCGAGGCGCGTACATCTCGCGAACCTTGATCGAGTACGCGAGTCGGCCGGCGGCGTTGACGTACGGCGTGACGGACATGCCGTTGAACTCGACCGGCGTGAACGGCAGCCCCGGCATGGGTTGCGGGGGGATCGGCTGGACCGGCGCGAGGATCTTGACCGCGACGGTCTTCTGGGCGGGCTTGAGGGTCGGGTCACCGTCCATGACCGCGACCTGCCAGACCAGTTCGGCGGTCTGCTTGTCGCGGGCCTGCACGAACCGGCCGCCGGCGGAGGCGTCGAAGTCCTTGACGGGCTCGACCTCGCCGACGATGTAGCAGCCGTGCGGGAAGACCATGGTGTAGCTGACGGGAATGGGGCCCTGGATTGCCATGTGGATCCTCTCGATAGCGGTGGAGAGCTCTTCGTTCGCTCGTCCACTTGTCCGCATGAGTTGAGAGTAGGCTATGGCCACTCGTCCGCACAAGTGGTTGAGCCGGAGTGGCGCGGTAAGAATTACCTCACCTTGTAGACATCCTCAAGCTCATGCACGCTGCCAGGCAGCGCCAGACTCATGGCCAACAGGACGTTCCCCGCAGGGTCGTGTACCGTCGCCGTCACGCCGAGCACCGGATTGGACGATCCCAGCAGCTCGGACTCGTCCTTCGTAGGCTTGCGCGCGGACAGCCGCTCGGTGATGCGATCGAACCGCACATGCTTGACCGCCTGGAGATGCTTGCGGATGCCGCCCCGCAATGGCTCGGCCTTGTCCAGGTCGGTTCCCACCGCGATCTCCAGCGGCACCCATACAGTCTCCACCGCCGAGACGAGATCAGCCTGACGGGCCACCCGCTTGCGGACGATCACCGGCGTGCGCTCGGCGACCCCGAGCAACTTCGCGACATGCCGAGGCGCCGGAACCCGCGCCACCTCAACAAGACTGTCGGCGCTCTCTCCCTGCTCGGCAGCACCCAGGCCCGGACGAACGGTCTCGGCCTCGCGTTCCGGCCGGCCCTTCACGAACGACCCACGCCCGTGCTCGCGTTCGATCCACCCCTGCATGGCGAGCGTCTGAAGCGCCCGCACCACCGTGGTGCGCCCCACGCCCAGCTCGCGAACAAGCTGCGTCTCGGACGGCAGCATGTCGCCGGGGGCGTACTCGCCTGACTCGATGCGCTCCTGGATCGCCTGCATGACCTGCGCATATTTCGGCGGGGCGAAGTCCATGCTCATGTTGGCCGTCCGTTCACTCTTGCGCTTGTCCGCATAAGTACAGTACCGGCTGAGCCAAGACTTGTCAGGCCATGATTAGGACTTTGAAGGCCCAGCCAGGAGGCGTACACACTCCTCGCAAGCGCTCGCGACGGTCGGCATGAACGGCACCTGCCAATCACCGATCACCACGAGCTGAATCGTCTCGCCGCACAACGCCTTGGCAGCGCCGCGCACAACCGCGTGCTGCACGAGCGAGAAATTACGGCGCTCCGTCCCCACCCCGCACGACACCCGCCGGCCGGTCATTACTCGACCCCATCAACAAGATCGGCGATCAACGCCGAATATGGCTGCGTCCTACGCAGGTCCGAATAATGCATGGAGATACGACGAGCGGCCCGCACCGGATCAATCGCCGGATGCCAGGCATAGATGACGCGACGACGGGCGACATTCCAGCCGTTTCGCCACCAGTAGTGACGACCGTCGCACCACACCACCAGCCCGACCCAGACCGACACGAGGGCGAGCCCGTACCCCTCATGGACATCCGCGCTGACGCCGTTCTGCTCCAGCGCTTCCCGGAGCGGTTCGGCGGAACGACGCGGATCGATCGAGATCACGACGGGGGCCGTCATTCGGCCACCCGCTCGAACCGCACCGAGCCCGCCGCGTCGAGGTAGGCCCGGAAGATCTCACGCCGAGTGGCCTCGTCCGGCACGGCCCCGAGCCCGTAGACGCTGTGGACGATCCGCCCCAGCACCGCGCCGGCGTCCACCGACATGCCCCGCATGGCCTTACGCAGCTCATCCATGGCGGTCGCCTGGAACGAACTCGACCCGCACGTCCCCAGCTCGTCGCCGAGGCCGGACAGAACCCGGACCTCCCACTCGAACGCCTCGCTGGCGGCAGGACCGTGCTCGGCCCCATCGCAGTGAAGGCACTCAGTGGTGACCGACGAGGCCGCATCCAACCTCGATGCCGCCACATGCCCACGACGGGTGACGATCTTCCATCCCCGCCCCTCGCATTCTTCGCACCTGACTGGAGTTGTCATGCGGCAGAGCATGAATGGACCAACCGTTTATACATATCCCACGGCGATATACCGCCGAGGCATATAGAGTCCGCCGCACAGCAATGCACAATCTCGGAGTACGAGTTCCGGAGGGTCGCATGCGCGCGAGTGGTTTCCAGCCGATCAAACTTCCGCCATCGGTATGGGAACGCGACGATATGCGAGAAAGCCTGAAAAACCGCGACATCGCGGGACTGTTCCGCCTGGTCGCCAAATACGGCGGAATCAGTCAGGTCCGCATCGCATCAGCGACCGAAATCGCCCAGCCCCGCGTCAACAAGATCTTCGACGGAACGGCCGGCCCCATCGAAGAACTGGGCGTCTTCGAACGCATCGCCACCGGACTCGGCCTGCCCGACCACGCCCGCATGCTCCTCGGCCTGGCCCCGCTCGACACCGCGTCCCCGACAGGCGACCTCGACGACGAGCACCAAGAGCAGACCGACGAACTCACCGCCCGCCTGGAAGCCGCCGCAGCCGTCGACGACACCATGGTCATGATCCTGCGGACGGACACGAACAACCTCCGCCTCCAGGACCGCCGACTCGGCAGCGTCGCCATCGCCGACAAGATGCACGCCCAGATGGCCCAGATCGAACGAGCCCACCGCCACGCCGTCCGCCCGCGCATCCGTACTCAGCTCGCCCATCTACTTGCCGAAACAGCTTCGCTGGCCGGCTGGCAGGCCATCAACACCGTGGCGCTCAACGACGCGTGGAACCACTATGAACGTGCCAAGGCCGCCGCCCGCGAAGCCGAGGACGCCGCAGTCCTGGCCTACGTCTCCGGCGAACAGGCGTACGTCCTCATGGACCTGGGACGCCCCGCCGAAGCAGCCGAACTTCTCCAGCACATCCACGCCACCCACCGCGACCGCGTCCCCGCCCGCCTCAGAACATGGCTCGCCGCAGCAGAGGCCGAAGCCGCGGCCATCCTCGGCGACGAAGACGAATGCCGTCGCGCGCTCGACCAAGCCGCCCTCGTGCTGCCAGAAGGCGACGGTGACCCGGACATGCCCTACCTGTCCATCAACGTCCACCACTTCGCCCGCTGGCGCGGAAGCTGCCTGCTCCGCTTCGGCGACCCCAGCACCGTCGAGGACCTACGCTCATCACTCGCCGGAATGGACGGCACCTACAACCGCGCCGAAGCAGGCGTCCGCTGCGACCTCGGCCACGCCCTGCTCGCAGCCGGCGAACCCGAGGCAGCACAGCCCCACATCCAGCGCGCCAAGCAGTTGGCCACCATGACCGGCTGCCGTCGTCAACGACGCCGCATCGAAGAACTCTCGCGAGCGGTCAACCGCGCTCTCGGCCGTTGAGCCGCTGCTGAGCCTGAAGCAACCCGATCAGCGTCCCGGACGTCCAGATGTCCCCGCGGGCGATCATCTCGGGGATCTCGGCCATCGGCACCCACTCGATCCGATCGGCCTCCACCTCACCCTCAGGCTTGCCCACCAGATCGGCGCCACGCACCAGGAACAGGATGTGCTCGGAGTCCACCATGCCGGCCATCGGCTGATAGCTCACCAGGTGCTCAACCTGCTTCGGCCGATACCCGGTCTCCTCCTCCACCTCCCGCACAGCCGTCGCCATCGGATCCTCGCTGGCCTCGACCAGCCCGCCAGGAAGCTCCCACCCCCACCGATCAAACACGAACCGATGCCGCCACATCAGCAACACGCGGTCTTGCTCATCCAGCACGACAGCAATCGCGGCCCGATCCAGGTGCACCACATGATGCTCGAACCGCTCCCCGCCCGGGATCTCCACATCAGCCAGCCCCAACCGGATCCACCGGTTGTCATAGACCAGCCGCTCCCCATGCACGACCCAGCGCGTTAGCTCAGTATCCTCACCCACACCTCGAAGCTACCGCCCCGCCCGCTCGCGGTACATGGCTTCCGGAGACGAGCCAAGATGACTGAATTGCAACGGCAAGAGATTCCTCCCTTTAAGGCGCTTACCAGCTACGGTGTCCTAAGCTCTAGATATGCCGATCGACCTAGAGTCCGGTGATCAATGGGCGTCTATCATCGCGGCCGCCGTCGCGGTCCTTGCCGCTGCGGCAGCGCTGACACGCTGGGCATGGCAGAGGTCTATCCCTTATCGCGCTCGACGCCAAGCGTCACGCTCCAATCAGACTCAGGCGATCATTCAACGCATTAAATACTGTGATCCTATTGCGTTGGGAGTCCACCGCGCTATTCAAGACATCTCTGATGGTCGCAAAATGAAGAGACCTGACGTCCTTCCTGCATATATTAAGCGCGATTTCGATGACGATCTCGTGATGGCTTTATCGCGGTGCATGAGGTCGAGTGGCCTAATACTACTCGTTGGCACATCTTCCACAGGTAAAACGCGCAGCGCGTACGAAGCGCTCAAGAGTGTGATGCCGAATTGGAAAGTTGTTCAGCCAATCACTCCGCAACGTCTCCTAGCAGTGCTCACCGAGATAAGCAATTGGAAGAAGACGATCATATGGCTCAATGAGGCGCAGGATTATCTGGATGCCGGTGAGGGTAATGAACTAGCGGCGCAGCTAATACGATTGCTTGCGGACGCAACATCGTTCATCGTAGTGGGAACTTTGTGGCCGGATAAGTATCATGAACTTATCAATGAGGGCATCAGCAATAATGGAGGCGTTTCCAAGTCTGCGCGTCGCTCTCTACTGCATTCAGCGATCATAGTTCCAGTAGGTACGCAGCTATCCGCCGCAGAAATGCGGACTGCGCGTGAACTTGCACAACAGGATAGCAGTTTGCGGCTGGCAATCGATTATGGCGGACATAAAATTATGCAATCGCTAGCCGCCGGCCCAGATCTAATCCACCATTGGGAGACGTCGCCCACGCCCCAGGCATCCGCTGTACTGACGGCGGCCATAGATGCTCGAATGCTGGGGGTCAATGGCCCGTTAACACGAAACTTTCTGCGATCGGGCGCGACTGCCTATTTGAGCGGGCACGATCGTGCCGGCCTCTTGTCCGATGGCCAGATCTTTGAGGCCGCACTCCAATATGCCCGATCGCCTTTGAAAGGAGCAGTTTATGCATTGAACGAGATCACTTCGCCGAGAGGCAGGACGCTGGGATACAGAATTGCCGACTATCTCCATGAATATGGAGCATCTCTGCGCCTTTTAGCAGAAATAGGAAGCGAGTTCTGGGCGGCACTCGAGAAGCATATTGTCGACCCTTCCGATCTATTCAAGCTTGGTGAAGCGGCGAAAATAACGAATGAGCTCGAGTGGGCCGAAATGTTGTTCAAAAAGGCAATAAAGCTGGGAAGCAAGGAGGCTAGCGTTGAATTAGCGCATATGTTCGCCGCTCAACTCAGGATTACAGAGGCTGATCTGATCCTGTCGGAAGCGGTGGAAAATGGGGATACTAATGCCTGGCTTACGCATTTTCGACTGCTACGCTCCCAGGGGCGGCTAGTAGATGCCGAACGGACACTTCGCAGAGCGATTCAGCTGAAAGCTCCGTGGTCCATAAGTAGCAGCGGCCGAGTATCTAAGTATGGAATAGAGCATTATGGCCCTGTTCTCGGTTTCTCAACTAACGTGTACCAATTCGGGCCGAGGTCGGAACTGACGGATCTACTTCTATCCCAAGGCCGTCACGAAGACGCAATAGTGACTTGGAGAGAGGCGGTTGAGGCCGATGAAAATTATGCGCGGCAGCATTTGGCGCGTCTTCTGACGGAACATGGTCTGGTTGACGAGGCTGAAGATAATCTAGCCAGAGCTACGATGAGTGGCGAACCTGGAGCCCGATATCAATTGGCAGTCCTACTTGAAGAACAGGGCCGCGCCAATGACGTTATGGAGGTGTGGCAAGAAGGCATCCTTCTGAAGGAGGCGCGTTCAGCGCAGAACCTTGGCGAGTTTCTGCTGAAGATAGGGCGTGCAGCGGACGCAGAGAGAGTATTGAGGACGGCGGTAGACAGAGAGGATGGCGAAGCATGGATTGACCTGCTAGAGCTATATACGAAGCAGGGGCGGCAAGGAGAGGTAGAGTCTCTGCTGCATCGAGCGATCGAGCGGGAGTTCCCCGGGGCGCGGTCGGAAATGGCTGTATTTCTCCAAGAAAGGGGCCGCACTGCCGACGTACGGGGGCTTCTGGGTGCTGCCATCGAGGCTGGCGAAAAGGATGCCTGGAAGCGGCTTGCGGAGTTCTTCATAGACACTGAAGCGAATCTATTGGCGGCAGTTCCGGTGTTGCGTAATGCTGCTACACGCAAGGAGCGGGACGCTGACTCCATTTTGGCAACGTTGCTTACATTGCATTCTTCCTATGATGAGGCGGAGCAGATTAGGCTCCGAATGGTCGCCACAGGTGAATATAGGGCGCGCTTTGGCTTGGCTGGCTTCTACGCTGGTCAAGGCCGATTCGATGACGCCGAGCGGGTACTGCGCGAGGCAGTTCGTCATAGTGAGACTCATGCTCGTGAGTACCTTGCGGACTTTCTGACGGCACAGAACCGCTCTGCGGACGTCCAACTGCTGTGGCGTGAAGGAATTGCAACAGGAGACTGGCATGCGCGAGAGAACTTGGCGCAGCTTCTAGAGAATGAGAATCGGCTTGGCGACGTGGAAGAGATATTGCAAGAGGCGATTGTGGCAGGTGAGCTGAATGCGCATCAAAATCTCGCTACCTTCTTCATGAAGCATGCAAGGTATCGCGAAGCGGAGGCTGTTCTTCGGAAGGGTCTAGATATAGGTGAAACCTATATCCTGCATCATCTCGTGTCTCTGCTGGTTATGGAGGGGCGCTTTGACGAAGCAAGGGGAGAAATAGGCAAGTACAAAGAAAGAGGACTGTTTGACGCCTTCTCTTTGGAAGCGTCCATCTTCCAAGCGGAAGGAAGGGAAGGTGAAGCTCGGCAAGCGCTTGGTGAGGCCGTTCGAAGACACGAGTGGATGGCGGATGAAAAGTTACTTGATTTGGCCTTTGAGGAGACGGAACCATCTGACCTAGATGGCGAGCCCGCCCTTATTTCTCCATACGCGGTCCAGAAGTTGATTGAAGCCGGCGATGCATCGAAGGCCAAGAAGGTGCTTAACGGCCTGCTTGCCATTAAAAGCCCGTGGAAGGCGACAGAGCATGCCGACCTTTTGGTCCGCCTTGGGGACGAATCGAGTGCGGAAGCACTCCTACGCTGGGCTATTATTCGCCAAGGATGGCACCCTCGGACCGATCTTGCGACCCACCTGCGAAAAAGGGGGCGACTTGAAGAAGCTTACAAGGTTGCAAGGCAAGCAGTTATTATGCAGGAATATGGTGCCTTGATCGAACTGTCTGCCGTTCAAATATCCCGAAACGAGTACGAGAGCGCAATCGCCGTCCTATGGGAAGCTACTGCTAGGGGAGAGCGCTTTGCGGCAGACAGGTTAACGTTCTTGCTCAATAGCGCTTCGCCTTAGGTTTGTCTGCGAAGGGGCAGCCTCAGAGGAAGCCTTATTGAGGCTTGAGAGGTCTAGGCATTCCAGCCCGAAAAGAGTGGAGCGGGAGAGGCGCGGCAGCTAACGCGGCGCTAAATAGCTGCCGAGTTGTTCTTGTAGGTATCAAGCGGCGGCGCGGCGCGCCGCCGTACGCCCCGCGCCAGCGCCGCCGCGCTGCGCGTGCGGCCTGGGGGCCGTTCTCGCGCGGCGCGCCGCGCGGGGCATCGCCGTAGCCGCCCCGCACCGTACCCGCCAGATGCGCCGCCCGAGCGCCGCACCGCCGCAGCGATAACGCCGTTCGCGATGGCGACGTTGCGGTTCGGTACCGGATCTCCTCCGGTGACGCGTTGGAGCCTTGTCGCTCCGCGACGATGATGAGGGGACCAGTGGACTGGAGCGGGTGAGGCCCTGGAGGGGGTGTTGCGGGGTGGGGCGTCAGCGGTTGTCACATGGTTGGCGGAGCTTATCGATATGGGTGCGCCGTCATCTGCTGCTGTGGATCATCGCTGCCGCAGGCGTCAACGGCGCCTTGATCGCGCTGACCACGATGCTGATGCAGCTCCCCGGACAGCGGGACACGATGATTACGGCGGCGATCCTCGTGGTCCTGCTCTGCTCGGTGTTCTCCGTCCTTCTGCCGGTGGCCGGGCATCACGTCGAGGAAGGGCACCGCCTAGCCGAGGAGAGCCGGCAGCAGGAGCAGCGCATCGCCTCTCTTCTCGCCAGCGGCTATCCGGGCCGCCTGCCGGCGCTGAAGGAACTCGGCGATGAGCAGTTCGGCGCCACCCCCACCCGCTACACACGCAGCGGCAACGCCCCCTACATTCCCCGCTCCCCCGACGACGAGAAGATCCGCGCCGCTCTCGCCACGCCTGGTCCACCGTTCCCGTTCGTACTGGTCTGGGGACCGACCAAGGCCGGCAAGTCCCGCATCCTGGCCGAAGCCCTGCGTGCCACCCTTCCCGATCACACCCAGGTGCTTAACCCTGTCAACGGGCAGGCGCTGGCCGAACTGGCGCACCTGGGCCTGCCCTTCACCGACGGCCCGGCCCTGGTGTATCTGGACGACCTGACCGTGGCCGACCTGGAGGCCTTGACCGCCGGTGTGCTGGACATCGTCACCGGGCGGGCAGTGCTGGCGGCCACCATGACGGCCAAACGCCGCAGTCAGGTCCTGACCTCCGGTGGAGAGATCACCCGGACCGCCCGCGCCGCCCTGGCCCGCGCTCATAACGACGGAGACGGCCATGAGTTCGTCTTCCGCGCCCCCACTCCCGAGGAACATGCTCAAGCCACGAAGGCGTACCCGGATGAGACCTTCCGCGGCAGCATCGCCGAAACATTGGTCGGCGGCTCCGAACTGCTGGCCAAGTACCGGGCCGGGCAAGACGACGACCCCGCAGGATGTGCCATCGTTCAAGCCGCCGTCGACGCCCGCCGCGCTGGGCTCACCCGTCCACTCACCCACACCGAACTTCAGCGGCTGTTCGCGCTGTACCTGCCGCGCATCCGCGCAGGGGTAGCCGCCACAGCGGTCACATACCAGCATGGGCTCCGCTGGGCCACCACACCCATCGCCTCACAAGTCGCTCTGCTCAACCCTGCATCCATCCCCCTCGCAGCCGACGGCGAGAACGCCGAAGCCGGGTGGGACGTACTCGACCACCTACTGTCCGCCGATGACGGCGCCCTCGCCAGCCAGCCCGCCCGAGCCATCCCCGATGAACTCTGGCCCCAGCTGATCGACCTGGCCACCCCGCGCGACGCCATCTCCATCACGTACGCCGCCTACCAGCGCAACCGACTCGACCACGCCACCACGGCGGTCCGCAAGGCCATGACCAGCAACGATCCCGATGAAGCCGCCGCGGCGGCGTTCGGCCTGGGGGTCCTGCTCTACGAGCAGGGGGAGGTCGAGTTGGCGCAGGCCTCATACCAAGCGGCGATCGACTCGAGCCATCCCAACTACGCACCGGCGGCAGCGGTCAACCTGGGAGTTCTGCTCTACGAGCAGGGGGAAGTCAAGGCGGCGCAGGGCGCTTACCAGGTGGCGATCGACTCCGGCCACCCCGATCACGCGCCGATGGCGGCGGTCAACCTGGGGAACCTGCTCAAGGGCCAGGGGGACGTCCAGGCGGCGCAGGCCGCATACCTGGCGGCGATCAACTCCGGCCACCCCGACGAGGCACCGAAGGCGGCGGTCAGTTTGGGAGTTCTGCTTTACGAGCAGGGGGTGGTCGAGTTGGCGCAGGCCTCTTACCAAGCGGTAATCGACTCGAGCCATCCCGACTATGCACCGATGGCGGCGGTCAACCTGGGGAACCTGTTCAAGGGCCAGGGGGAAGTCAAGGCGGCGCAGGGCGCTTACCAGGTGGCGATCGACTCCGGCCACCCCGATCACGCGCCGATGGCGGCGGTCAACCTGGGGAACCTGCTCAAGGGCCAGGGGGACGTCCAGGCGGCGCAGGCCGCCCATCAGACGGCGATCAACTCCGGCCAGGATCCAGTTGCAGCCCAGGCGCAACAGGCTCTCAATCATCTGCTCTCTGCAGTAAGCGACCCACCAGCCTCCGGCGGGGGGGCTCCGGCTCCGGGGTGATCACAGTGCGCGCCGCGGTGGCCGTAGATGGCTGAGGTGGAAGCCTGATCATCCCGCCCACCATCGACCCGGGACAAGCCGAGCAGACCAAAGCCAGGGGGCCAAGGTCGTTCGTCCAATGGGGCGCTCCACCTTGCCCTCCTGGCTTTGGCCCGCTTCCCCTGCGGGCGGGTCGACGGCGGACGGGATGATCAGGCAGGGGAGGTATGTGCGGGCGCGCTGAGCCGTGCCCGTTGCATGCCCGTTCGAAGAGGGATCAAGTGTGGCTCGCGGGAACTCACGGTTACTCGACCGCCGTCCGTCCAGGTCAGTGTTTCCCCAGTCCAGCGGCCAAGATCGCGAGAGCTTCCCAAGCTGGTGGCATGGACTGATGTCTCAATCCATCCAGTGGAACCAGGCATCGAACACGCTGTACGGCGGACTGCCGAGAACTGTTTCGGGCCGAAGCTCGGCCTCTAATGGCAAGCTGAGGACCTGGGAATCGAGTAGGGCGATGTCGTGTCGATCGAGCACTTGGCGGATCTGCCGATACTCCTCCTCCCATCCAAATAGAGCTGTATCCATGACCAGCGACAATTCCGGCATGCCACGACTACCGGTACCGTCCGGCCCCGAAGATTGGATGTCGGGCTTGAAAAGTGCCGCGAGTGGAGCGAGCCGGCACAGTGCAAGGGGCAACCCCTCAACGTTTGTCCAACCGTTCTCGGAGCGGCGCATCGATCCGTCGCTCTTGGTGATGAAGACATCAATGTAGGAGGCATATCCAGAGCCGTAATGCCGGAACTCAGCATGATGAACGCTCAACGTCGGCATTCGGTCAAGATCAGCGACGATCCGCCGGAGGAACCCATCAACAGAGGTAGCCCCGCCGGCCCATGCTCCCGCTGAACCTGCCAGTTGATCATTTACGGCGCTCCGAAGAGCCGTCGGATCCATCGCCAGCTTCCTGCTCACTGGTGCACTCCTCGGCCTGGCTACTCGTCCGATCGGCACAATGGTTGTGGCGTCCCAGCTGAGCTGCCAGGGAGCCAGGTTGCAGTTCGGGTTGCAATACAGAGGTGTTCAGAGCTGTGCAGGATGGACCGCGCATGCCCTCTGACCTGCATTGAACGACATGGAACAGTTCGGACTGGATCTTTTACCGTAGGGTCAGAGTTCGAGAGCCTGTGACAATCAGGGGGTGGACCTGGACTCCTCGCTGTTGAAGGCCGCTCAGTTCTGCTCCCCTCACATCCGAACCGAGGCCGGTGCCGGCGTCTCCGATGCGCTGGAGTACCTGGAGCACGGGGAATGGGAGATAGTCCTTCTTGTGCTGGAGGAACTCGGCGACGCGTGCCCTCAGCCGCCCGAGTTCTGGGGGCTGCTGGCCGATGCCGCCCGGGTGATGTGGCTTGAATGGTACGTCTCCTGGTACGAGTGGCGGTGCGGCGAGGCCCGGAACGGTGTTCTCCGGGCTGAGCTCTGCCTCTTGCCTACCGAGAGGGAAGGCCGCAAGGTGCCGATACTTCCCAGTAAAGGGCTTCGACCCATGTGGGATATCGGACGACGCACGCCTGAGGGTGAGCTGTCGGTCAGTATCGCCTCCCTCTGGATGGAGGGTCGTACTCCGCTCGAACCGGGAGAGTGTGCACCTGTGCGACTTGTTCCCTTGACCCCTGAACACTGGCGACACGTCAAACCGAGTGACGTGATCACTATGCACGAGATGCGACCGCCCAGCGGAACAGCCCGCATCATCGAGGTAATGCCGCCCGTGGTGACTGGTCCCTAGTTGCAGTTCTAGTTGCAATCCAGCAGCGTCCCACGCCGTTCCAGGCGGACCAGCCGCGTTCGTAGGTCCAGGTTGAACCGATCGGGACGGGCAGGATCCGAGCTGCTAATGCGGTTTGGTGGCAACACCATCCGGGGTTCAAATCCCCGATCCTCCGCCAGGTCAAAGGCCCTTCCCCGATCTTCGGGGGAGGGCCTTTTTCGATCTCTGCGGGCTTGTGGGTTGCAGTTCGGGGTGCAGTTGGCCCATCAGCCCCAGAGCCGCGGTGTCCATGCGGTCGCTGGCGTCCTTCATCTGGAAGGTGGCCACGTGCGTGTACCGCTCGGTGTGGTCATCCGCGTGTGGCAGAGAATCTCTTGGACGACGCGGATGTGGACGCCCTGCTCGATAGGCAGCGTTGCGGCGGTGTGCCGGGCGTCGTGGACCCGGACGTCCCGTACGCCGGCCTGCTTGAGGATGGACTTCCACTGCTTCCAGTCCTCTGTGCGTTCGATCGGGGCGCCCAGTTGGGTTGAAGACCAGATCGTGATCCACCCACTGATCTCCTGCCTTCAAGCGTTCCGCGGCTTGGGCCTTCTTGTGCGCCTTGAGGAGCGCCAGGAGCGCCGGCGGGCACTGGAGGGTGAGCCTGCTCTTGCCCTTGCGCTGCCGGAAGATCAGGCCGCCGCTCGTCCGTTTCGGGCACTTATCCGCGTGGCCGGTGCAGTCCTTCTGGCAGGGACGCCGGTAGCAGGGGTGAGCGCGTCTCTTGCAGTCCACTCCACAGTGAATCGTCCCGGGTTCGGTGGAGACTTGATCTCTTGAGAGGATCGAGTCCATGCCAGGTAAGTCTCCCTATCCCGCCGAGCTGCGCCGTCGA
>NZ_JBEOZT010000049.1:0-48884 GCF_040298265.1 Nonomuraea sp. NPDC001636 | reverse complement strand
TCGGCCCTGCCCCCTTCGGCCCTGCCCCCTTCGGCCCTGCCCCCTTCGGCCCTGCCCCCTTCGGCCCTGCCCCCTTCGGCCCTGCCCCCTTCGGCTCCGGCCTCGCCCCCGGCGGCTGCGGGGCTGGCGGCACTGCCTCCGTCGGCCGGGCCCCTGAAGGCTGCGGGGCCGGCCGCCTCGGCGCTGGTCCCGAGCCCTTCAGCTCCGGGGTCGGGGGTGTCGTCGCCGTTGACCGCGTCTCCGACGGACCGGGTGCCCGGGCCGCGGGGCACGTCCCCGACGGGTCCGGTGCCGGGGCCGTTGACCGCGTCCCCGACGGGTCCAGTGCGGGGGACGTTGACCGCGTCTCCGGCGGATTCGGTGCCGGGGCCGTTGACCGCGTCTCCGGCGGATTCGGGGCCGGGGCCGTCGTCGCGGATGTCGACGGTGGCGGTGTGGTCGTCGACGGCGAGGTCGATGCGGCAGTGGCGGGCGCGGCTGTGGCGCACGACGTTCGTGGCGGCCTCCCGTACGGTCCAGGCCAGCAGCGTCTCGGCGGCGGCCGGGACGGGCCCGGCGGCGGGCGAGACCTCCAGCCGGATCCCGGCCAGGTCCAGGCTGTGGGCCGCCGTGCGCAGCTCGCCCGACAGAGAAGGGGCGCGGTAGCCGGCGACGGCGTGGCGCACCTCGTCGAGCGCCTGGCGGGCGGCGCGTTCCACGTCGGCCATCTCGCGGGCGGCCCGTTCCGGGTCGGTACGGGCCAGCCGGGCGGCGAGCTGGCTCCTGATGGTGATCGAGGTGAGCGTGTGGCCGAGCGTGTCGTGCAGGTCGCGGGCGAAGCGCAGGCGTTCGTTGTCCACGGCGAGCCGGGCGACGTGGGCGCGGGCGGCGTCGAGCCGGGCGACCATCTCGCCCAGGTGCTTCAGGCTCGCCACCGTCACCGCCTCGACCAGGATCACCAGCGGGACCCACCAGACCTGCTCGAACGGCCGCCCGTACGCCGTCAGCGCGGCCACCACCACGACCATCGTCACCGCCGCCGAAACGACGAAGGCGACCCGCGAGAGGCACGCCGACAGGGCGCTGACCACGAACACGAACCCGACGTACGCCCACGGCGCCCGCAGCACCGGCAGCAGCGCCAGCGCGGCGGCCACCAGCCCCACCGGCGCCCAGGTCAGCGTCGCCGCGCCCAGGGCGCTGAGCGCCCGCCACATGATCCGCAGCCAGCACGCCACGAAGACCGCGACCGCCGCGACCACCCACACCACGGCGAGCACGCCGGGACGCGAGGAGAAGAACGACCACAGCGGCCACACCGCCAGCAGCAGCCACCCGCACGACCCGGCGCGCGCCGCCGTCCGGCCCCGGCTGAACTCCACCTCCCCCACCGCCGCGTCACCCGTCACAGGGCCCGACGGTAACGCCCGGCGGCCGGCGCGGCGACCGCCGGGGGCCGCCGTCCTTGAGTTTCAGCATGGGACCAGCCTGCCGGGAGTGGCGGCGCCGGGTGTAGTGCCGACCGTCAGAGACGCCTCCATGACAAACGTCATGGTTGACTCCGGCCGGAAGCGGCGCGCCGCGGGTGGGGTGAGCGGTTCGTCAGCACGAGCACGCCCGCGGTGACGAGCCCCGCCGCGTGCAGGCACAACGCGGGGACGATGCCGACGACCTCCCCCAGCACCCCGGCAGCTGCCATGCCGAGCAGCGAGGTGACGGCCTGGGCGCTCGCGAGCAGCCCGATGAGGCCGCCCCGGCGCTCGTCGGCGGTGGCCGTCTGGGCCAGTGTCGCGAACCCGGCCATCGCCGCCGCCGCCGGGAGCCCGGCCAGCGCGATCAGGACGAGGGCGGGCCACAACGCGTCGAGGGCGAGGGGGTAGGCGAACAGCGCCAGGTCGAGCAGGCCGAACGCGACCGTGCCCCAGCCGAGGAGCACCCGTGGCGCGGGGTCGCGCCGGTGCAGGGCCACGGCCAGCCCGCCGACCAGCCCGCCGACCGCCTGCACCGACAGGAACAGCCCGTACGCGTCGCCCTGGCCGCCCAGCACGTCGGCCACGAAGGGGGCGGCGAGCGTGGCGAAGATCCCCTCGCCCAGCCCCGTGATCACCATGTACGCGACCAGCAACCGGATGCCAGGATTCCCCATGGCTGACCGCACCCCGGAGGCCCACTGGGCGCGGACGGACGGCGCCCGCGCCACGACCGGCGACCTGGCCGGGACGCGCAGGGTCGCCTGCAGGACCGCGGAGATCGCGAAGCTGGCCACGTCGAGCAGGACGATCGCGGGCAGCCCACCGGCCGTGACGGCGACGCCGCCCAGCATGGCCCCCAGCAGCCGGGCGAGCTGGCCGCTCTGACCGTGCAGGGCGTTCGCCCGGACCAGCCCGGAAGCGGGCACGAGTTGCGGGACGAGCGCCCGTTGCGCCGGGGCCAGCAGGGTGCCGAGCACGCCGGTCCACAGGGCGACCGCATAGACGATCCAGACCTGGGCGGGGCCGCGTACCGCCAGCAGGGGCAGCAACCCGAGCCCGAGCAGCACGTCGGTGACGACCAGCAACCGGCGGCGGTCCCAGCGGTCGGCCAGCACCCCGGCCACGGACCCGAGCAGGACGTCGGGCAGCCGGGAGACCAGCAGCATGATCGCGGTGGACAGCGTGGAGCCGGTCAGGCGGTAGACGTGGAACGCCAGCCCAGTGCTGATCACCCAGTCGCCCGTCTGGGACACGACGGACGCGACCAGAAACCGCCCGAACCCCCGCCCGCCGCCGGGCGAGACCCACCCGCCACCGCCCCGCACCGGCCACCACCGCAGGCCGGCCTGCCGCGTCGGCCACCACCGCAGGCCGCCGTCCCGCGCCGGCCATTGACGAGCCGCACCCTCCTGGCCCGGCGGCTCCTCGGCCGTTCGCCCACCGGACCGGCCGGTCTCCGCGGCCGCGGAGCGTCGCTCAGTCACCGGAGGCCGTCGGGGCGAGCGGGATCACCATCTGCGTCACCAGCACGGGCCGGGCCCCTTCGGGACGGGCCGCCGCGTCGTCCACGCGGGCCATCAGCGGCCGCAGCAGGTCGGCGACGGCCTCGCCGAGCGCCGTGATCTCCTGCGGGGTGACGTAGAGGTAGGTGTTGCCGATGCCGCCGACGCCCCGCCAGGGCTCCTCCTCGCCCCGCCGCGCCTCCTGCCACTCCACCAGCCGCGACAGCGCCCGCTCGGCCAGGACCTGCTCCAGCAGACTGCGGGCGGCCGACCGCTCGGACCCGGTGACGTCGTCATCCCACACCTGGACGCTCGCGGTCACCTTCCAGGGCCGCTCCCGCTCGTCGCGCGCCTCGGCCTGCTCCACCAGGCCGTATTTGGCCAGCTGCCGCAGGTGGTAGGAGGCCAGCGCCTGGCTGATCCCGACCTCGCGGGCGGCGTCGGCGGCGGTGGTCGCCCCCGACCGCAACAGCAGCTCGTGCAGCGCCAGCCGGACCGGATGGGCGAACGCCCGCATCGCGGCCGGGTCATCGAGCACCAGCCGCCGCCCCGCAGATTCCAAAGACATGCTTGGAATGTTCCGCCACCCGCACCCGCGATGTCAAGGATTCCTTTGGAATGCCGCCGGGATGCCGCCGGGGGTTACCTGCCGGGTGATCGATGGCGTCCAGGCGGGCCTCAGGACTGCGGGCATGGAGAGGGACACGCGGGACATCGCGCAGGAGTTGTTGCGGCGGATCGGCGCGGGCGGTCCCGAGCGGACGGCGGAGTTGTTCGCCGAGCCGGTCGACTGGCAGCTCAGCTGGCCCGTCGAGGGGCATCCGGCGGTGCCGTGGATCCGGCCCCGGTCCGGGCGGGCCGAGGTGGCCGAGCACCACCGTTCGCCGGCGGCGCATCAAGTCACGGCCGCGAGTGCGGTGACCTACGGGGGCAGCAGGTCAGGCTGTGAGGGCGGCCGCCGCTTCCCGGTAGATGACATTCGGGTCCTCGGACAGCCATGCCTTCACCTGGCGGCTCCAGTCGTCGGCGAGCACCTCGGGCCGGTGCGCCTCGATACCGTCGAGGGCCGCCGCGACGATCACCTCGGGGGCGCTCTTGTCGCCGTCGTACCAGGCCATCATGTCGGTGTCCGCGGCGCCCAGGTGCAGGCCCGTCACCAGGGTGCGCTGGGGGGCCAGCTCCAACCGTGTGCTGTTGGTGAGCGCCCACTCGGCGGCCTTCGCGGCGTGGTATGCGCCTGCGCCGTCGTAGGCGAGCCACGAGATCGCGGACAGGACGTTGAGGATCGCGCCGTCGGCCAGCTGGGGCGCGAAGGCACGGATCACGTTGAGGGTGCCATAGAAGTGGGTGTCCATCTCGCGGCGAATCGTGTCCAGGTCCCCGCTGACCAGATTCGCCCCGGTCGAGATTCCCGCATTGTTGATGACGATCTTGACATCGGGTGCCGCTGCCGCCGCGGCGGCGACCGATGCCGGATCCGTGATGTCGAGGCGCAGCGGGACGACCCCCGGTACGTCGATGAGCTCCGGGCGGCGGGCAGTGGCGTACACCTTGCCTGCGCCGCGGTCGAGGAGAGACAGGATGAATTGCCGTCCGAGGCCGCGGTTGGCCCCGGTCACCAGCACATGTGCTCCGTTTATCTGCATGCCGCATAAGCTAAAACCTGACGTTGACGTCAGAGGCAAGTCTTGTGATGGAGGTCACGGTGCGCATCGGCGAGTTGGCGGCACGGTCGGGCGTCAGCGTGCGGGCCCTGCGCTACTACGAGGAGCAGGGACTGTTGGACGCGTACCGGAGCGGCTCCGGGCAGCGCCACTACCCCGAGTCGGCGGCCGACCGTGTCCAGCTGATCCAGATGCTCTACGCGGCCGGTCTGTCCAGCCGGACCATCGCCGAACTGCTGCCCTGCGTCGAGGCCAAGGTCAACACCCCGGAGTCACGTGCCCGGCTCGCCGCCGAGCGTAGTCGCATCGATGCCCAGATCGCCGCGTTGACCCGTACGCGTGACCGCCTGGACGCGGTCATCCGGCTCTCCGGAAGCCCCGACAGCGGCTGCATGTGGATCGCGGACCAGGACGTCGCCGCAGAGACGAGCCACTCCGCGACGCCGTGATCGCCACGGCTGGGTCGGACTCCGAGCTCAAGACCGCGGCACGTAACGCAGAGAATGCCCGAGCGCCCCTGACGACCACCGCAGAGCAACAACATCCCGTCGGTTCGCGAGCTTTGGGACTTTCAGGCCCTCCGCTCGGGTCCGTGCCACCAGCCCTGACGTAGAGCGTTCCCACAGGTCACAGCGGTGACCGGCTGCGTCGCCCGACTCCAGGTTGGTCCGGTCGTACGGGGATGAGCGGCGCCCGCCGCCGCGACAACGCTGGTGGGACGGTTACTCCGGCGGCTGCGACGCGAGCGGCGTGCACCCGGTGCGCCTTGCGCTCGGCCGTGCCGGCGCTGTCGGCGGCGGCAGCACTCTGCTCCAGCATGGCGCGGTGCCGGGCGAGGAGGGGCTGTACGCCTACGGTTGGGCACTGCCCCGAACGCGGATGATCACGTCAGGGTGTTGCGAAGCGCGCGGCGATCGTTCGGGCCGCTTCGTCGCGCACACGATCATGCCGAGGAACTGTGCGGATGCCAGCTCCGGATCGTCGATGTCGGCGCTTCCCGCGGAGTGTGCTTCCCGCCGATAGCCCCCTGGCGCCTGCAGCACAGGCAGCGTGCCGAAGCCCATCACCAAGCCCGCAGAGAGGTCGCCGGCCGGGATCTCGACCGGTTCCGGAGCCGGCGATCCGCCTGCCGCGAGCACCGTTGCCTCGAAGAGCTCGGCCTTGGTCGGGAACAGCTCGGAGAGCGTCGCCTTGGGCACCCCTGAGCGCTCGGCGACACGTGCCTCCCGTGGCCCAGGTGGTAGAGGCGGCTCCCTCAAGAACCCCTCGCCACATGAGGCGCGAGGTCGGCCAGGAGACCGGCCTCACTGTGCCTGCGGTCTGCGATCCACCTCATACCGTCACGAACTGGAGTGGGAGTCCGATGACCAGGTACGCCAGAGGCGCGAGGGCCAGGGCCGTCAGCAGGGTCGGCATCCGCTCTCTTTGCCGACGTGCCAGCACCAGCGGCACAAGGACCAGGACGGCCAGACAGACCCATGCCTGCGGGGCGTAATGCAGGACGAAGGCGTACAAGATGCCTTCCATCCCGAAGACACCTCCCAGCGCGGCGAGCCCGATGACACGGTTACGGATGGTGCGTCCGTTCCGCCACCACAGCCCGGCCACACCGAACAACGAGCCGCTGATGACCGCCATCACCAGCCACACCAGCGGATAGGCGAAGCTGCCCATGCCGTCACGGCCGAACTCCGCGTACCCGTAATACCCGACGACCAGACCGATCGAGGCGCACAGGCCGGCGACGGCCGCCGACCGCGCTGACGCCCAGCCGGCAAGCAGGGCGCCGACGACGAACGCCGGGACACACCAGACAGCACCGGAGTTGGCGACCTGGTTCCAGGCGCCTGGAAGCCAGCCCTGGGCAAGGTTGGTGACAACACCGAATCCCAGGCCCGCCAGCAGTGCGGATGTCCACCAACCGCTGAGTTTTGCGATCGACCCGAAGCGGCTGCTCATCAGGAAGATCCCCCCTGTCTTCCCTCGCTGGATACCGGCGGGCGCAACTATATATGCGAGCTATGCATGATGTGCCTAGTCAGTGATCACGTCGTCACCGCGAGATCCCTTAGAGCCTGCTGACAAAGGGATTTGGTGTCGGGGCTCGGGTCAGATGAGTGCCGGGGTGTGGTCATGATTGGGCTGTTGACCGGTGAACAGGAGCGGGCTCCCGGTAGCTGAGATGGTGTCTAAGCAGCTCAGCGGCCAGGAGCCCGTGGTTGTCTGTCTACATGTCCGCGGCCGTGAACGCCAGCGGTTGCGCTTCACCGGGATGCGCATGTCGCGGCCGGAAACCGGCATACCCGTCGGATCTGACCGATGCCGAATGGTCGGCGCTGGAGCCCGAGGGGCGGGCGGTGATGGCCGAACTGGTCGCGGTCGCGGGCCGGCCGATGGTGCATGACCTGCGAGCGGTGCTGGCTGCGATCGGCTACGTGACCCGGTACGGGATCGAGTGGCGGGCCCTGCCGGTCGACTTCCCGCCGCATGAGGCGGTGTATGCGTTCTTCGTGCGCTGGTCGCGGCGTGGTCTGCCCGAACTGCTGGCCGGGAGGCTGCGCGGTCGGTTGCGGGTTCTGGCTGGACGGGGCGAGCTGCCGACGGCCGGTTGCGTGGACTCCCAGACGGTCCGGGCGGCCGAGACCGTCGGCGCGGCGGCCTGCGGGTACGACGCGGGCAAGAAGATCAAGGGGCAGAAACGGCACGTCGTGGTGGACATCCTCGGGCTGCTGTTGTGCGTGATGGTCACCGCCGCGTCCGTGCAAGACCGCGACGGCGCGCATCCGGTCCTGGCACTGCTGCGCGAGTAGTTCTCCACCATCGGCCTGGTCTGGGCCGACGGCGGCTACGCCGGACGGCTGGTCACCTGGGCCAGGCAGGTCCTCGGCCTGGCCGTCACGATCGTCAAGCGCAGCGACGACGTGCGCGGCTTCGTGGTGCTCCCCCGCAGGTGGGCGGTGGAGCGGACATGCGCCTGGCTGATCCGCTACCGCCGCCTGGTGCGCATCTAAGAACGCAGACCCGACCATCATGAAGCCCTGATCTGATGGGCCACCGTGCACCAGATGACCCGCCGCCTGACGCGCGAACTGGCCGGCCTGCCGCCCCCTGGCCGCTGGAGCGACCCGCCGCCGCTGCCGGTCTTGTCCAGCTCCGACCGGCGCGGCAAGGTTCTGCAACTCCTGGCCGCGCAGCCGTGGCGAGCCTGGCGAGGAAGCGAACTGGCCGCCATCCTCGGCATCGAGAACGTCAACAGCTTCCGCGTCCAGCTGTCCCAATGGTCCTACCAGGGCTACATCAACAAGAGTGGACCAGCTCTCTACGGGCCCATGCCCGCCAACACTCAAGCCTTTGTCAGCAGGCTCTTACTGACAACCAGCGCCTCGGCGTACATCTGCCGGCCGCCGCGCCTGTGGTGTGCCCGGCTCCCACTGACCGGTGATCCAGCCGGTCCTGTTCCAGACGTTCCAGGATCGGGTACACGGTGCCGGGGCCGACCTCGGTCTCAGCGCAGATGCGATGGCCCCACGGCGGGTCCGCCGCGTGGGCGGCCGGCAGCGCGTCGATCTCCCGCCCGGCCCCGGTGCCGTGGGAGTCGCGCCACTGCGTGGTGGTCCCGCTCCAGGTGATGGACCCGTCCGCCGGACCCGTCGAGGCGGGCGGGAGTTCAGGTGTCGTTCAACCGGATGTAACCGGGTCGGCCGGCTCGCGGGGCAGGGTGGGCCGATGGCTCATGTGGAAGCACTGGTGGCCCGGCGCGCCGCCGATGAGGGCAGCACCCCGCACCGTCATGTCCTCATGGGTCGCCTCGGCAGATGGTGGAACGACCACCCGCAGGTCACCGACGGGCTGCTGGCCGTGCTGGCCTGCGGCTTCCTGCTGGTCGAAGGGCCCTACTACGACCACGCCGGGACCGGGTTCCCTGCCTTTCCGGTGTCGTTCTGGGCTGATCTGCTGGTCTACGCCAGTCTCGCGCTGCGGCGGCGGTTCCCGGCGGCCGTCCTGACGCTGGTGTGGACCCTATGGTTGCTCGGCGGCCGGTGGGACATCTGGGCTGCAGCAGATCAAAGCAGCGGTCAATGACCGTTTCACGGGGGCGCCGGTGTTCCAGTTGTGCCAGATCGCGGCGTTGAGGGCGAGGACGCGTTGGCTGACCCGCGCCCAAAGGCCGTCGGTGGTGCGGGCATCGTGGCGTTCGAGGCCGAGCTGGTTCTTCAACGTCCAGATGATCGCTTCGATGCGTTGGCGTAGCCAGCCGGGGAACGGCACAGCAGACGCGGGTTCGTCCTGACGGGCCGGCCGGATCAATGGACGGCCCAGGTCAGCGGCGGCCGCCTCGATGCCGGCGCCGGCGAAACCCTTGTCGCACACGATCGGGCACGGTCCAGGCGCGACCTGGTGGACGTGCAGCAGGTGCAGAGCCTGCGTGCGTTCGTCGAGTTCTTCGGGATGAGCCAGGCTGAAAGCGGTCACCGCGCCGTCGGCAGTGGTGATCAACATCAGCTTGGCGCCCCAGTAGAAGGCATGGTGGGACTTGTCCATGCCGTATCCGGCGATCTCGCCCAGGCTTGACCGGTTGACCCTCACCCGTGAGGCGCCGCAGCGGACCGGGGTGCCGTCCATCAGCCTGAGTGGTTCATGCCAGGTCGGGATCTGGCGGGAGATCCACAACGCCGCCGCCGACATCTGCGGTCCCAGATCCCGTAACTGCCGGTTGTAGACGGCCTGGGAGGGCAGCCGCGGGAACAGATGACCGATCCGGGCCGCCGCTGTCCGTAACCAGTACCGCTCCTGATCGCATCGCAGCAGCACCTGGGCCACCGCCACGACCACCGCCTCGGCGGCTGTCAGCACCGGAGGACGGCCCCGCCGGCGAGGTCGTTCCCGCGAGGGCATCACGTGATCGTCCAGATACACATAGAGTGCGATCAGAAGGGCGTCTAGGTCAGTCTTCACACACCGACCATGGACGCCCTTCGTCACGCTCGCAGCCGATCACCGAATTTCACATCAGCGATCTAGCGGCCCCTCCACTCGGAGGCAGGTGTCTGGTGTGTGCGATAGGCCCCTCGTGCTGCATGACGGCTGACCAGCTCCGCTCTTGACGTGGCGTAGCGCCTATCCGCTCTCCCTGGAGCGGGCCGTCTCCCGTCGCAGCGCTTCAGCGAAAAGGCGCAACTCCGCCTCGATGACCCTCGACTGCCCCGTCTTCGATGGTGACCTTGGTTGACGAGCGAAATAGCCGGTCAGCTGCTTCAAGGAGTGTCAGGGATGTAAGGCAAGCAGGTGCGCAGCAGTCAGGCGTGGCGGGCCATCTTGACAGCTGAGATCAGCAAGGCGATGGTCGGGGCAGGGATGAGGACCAGGTCCGGGATGACGCCGAGCAGCCGGTCCGGCCGCCCCATCTGTGTCAAGCCGCGGGCCGCAGGTGCTGCCGAGCCCATTCCTCGAAGCTGGTGAGCGCGAGGCCGAGGTCCTTGGCGTACTGCGGGCGGGCCGGCTGGCCGGCTATGTTCATCCACTCGTGTGAGGCGCCGGACGCGGCCTGCCGGTCCGGCACCTGAAGGCGCTGCGGGAAGGGCTGAACCCGTGAGCCAGGATGTCGCGCGGCTGTTCGCGCGGACCAGGCCGCTGCTGACCGGACTGGGCGACGAACGACGGCAGGACGTCATCGTCTTCCTGCTGGAGTCGGCCGCGCCGCGCAGCGTCGGCGACATCGCCGGACGTCTCGGCCTGTCCCAGCCCGCGATCTCCCACCACCTGAAGGTTCTGCGCGAGGCCGGCCTGCTGACGGTACGGCGCAGGGGCGCCCAGCGCCTGTACGAGCTCAACGCCGCCGCGTACCCGGAACTGCTGGTCCCGCTGCGCGACCTGGCCGAGACGATCATCACCTGCGCTCACTGACCTCGGAGGGGACCGGCCGGACAAGTGTGGTCGAGGACCCCGTGGGCCGGTTACGCGCTGACCGAACGGTACGCCTCACGGGTTGTTGCGGCGGCGCAGGCGGCGTTAGATGAATCACAGATCCTTGACCGTGCGGAGCTGATCTTCGCTAGGGTTCCGGATCAGTTCTATTCGTTGACAGAAGGAGTCGGTTCTTCGTGAGGGTTCGAGTCGTGGCGACCGCGATCGGCGCGCTGGCAGCGGCGCTCGTCGCGGTGTCCCCCGCCAGCGCCCAGGCTGCCGCCAAGCCGTACGACCACCAGGACCCCTACAAGTCGGGCTGCGGAAACTCCGCCCGTGTGGTGAAGACCGCCGCGATCAACAGCCGGATCAACGGCAAGGTCGGGACCATCAAGCTCATGTGGTCGGGCAAGTGCAAGACGAACTGGACCGAGATCTCCACGGCGTCCTCCGCCACGGGGAGCATCAACATCTACACCGCCGACGGACGGAGTGACCGGTTCGCGTTCCACGCCGGCAACGGCGGCCGCCACTGGGGCAACATGCTCTGGGCCAACAACATGTGCGCCTGGGGTGGCGCCGCCGTGCAGTGGAACGGCGGCCGTGGCGGCCAGAACGGCAGCGGGTCCACCAGCAAGGCCTGCCGGTAACCTCGTCATCCACGTAGGGTCGCGGCCTACCGGTCGCAGCCCTACGGTGGTCGCTCCCGCTGCCCTTCGTGTCCTTTGAAATGGCCTGCCGTGCAGGCGTACGTGGATCCTCCGGTCGCGGATCGACTAGGGTCGTACGCATCTTCGACCGCGCTCGGCACCGCCGGTCTCCTACGCCTGTCATTCCCCCGGCTGATGTCCCAGCCGTAGGTAGGACACCGCCCACCGCCCCCGGTGCGGCAGCAGCGCGGCCCGCGCCCCGGCGGCGAACTCCCGGTCGTGGGTGGTGGCGCTCCGTACACGCTCTAGCGGGACCTCAAGACTCGTAGGCACGTGTCCGGCGTGTTCGGTGAGCCCCATGTGCGGCGTGACGGCTGACCAGCTCCGCTCGTGGCGTGGCGTAGCGTCTATCCGCTCTCCGTTGAGCGGGCTGTCCCCCGTCGCAGCGCTTCAGTGAGAAATTGCAACTCCGTCTCGGTCACCCTCGACTGCCCCGTCTTGGCTTGAAACCACTCCTCCCGAGCCTGTCTGCGGTATCTGCTCCACCTCGTCGGCTGCTTCTGGCCGGTTCGGGGAAGGCGCGCATGCGAGGACATCACCGTGATGGTGTCTGTCAGTCGCACCGCTCCCCATCGGAAGATCATGTAGCTCGTGACAGGTACGGTCGAGATGCCTGGGTCCTGCGCGATCTCGTCGAACGCCTCGTCCCACTCCTTGTCGGAGTACTTCATGACGATCGTGAGCGGTCCCCACAGTGACCGCCTGCGGCTGATCACCAACACGGTGTCGCTGCCCTGAACCTCCACGTCCGTCTCGGCCGGGAATCTCTTGGTTTCCTTGAGGACTTCGGCCGCGGCGCGCTTGTGCTTCGTGGGCATGAGCAGCGTCGCCGCGATCAGGCATGCGACGGCGACGACGATGCCGGCCTGATCTCAGCCAATTGCCGGCAGGTAATCGTGCTCGAAATGGGTGAGGACGAGTGCCGCGCGTGCGATGTCGCCGATTCTGCTGGGGCTGGCGGTGATGTGCTGGAGGGTCCGCCAGCGGCCTTTGAGCAGGGCGAATCCGCGTTCGCCGAGACAGCGCAGGGCGCGTAGAAGCCGGTTGAAGGTGCGGTTGTCCGGGCTGAGGATCTGGTTCCCATCAGGCTGCCTGATCGGCGTATGAATGCCGATTCCGGCGCCGTCATAGCCGCTGTCGGCAAGAGCCGGCAGGCCGGCTGCGGCAGCGGCGTGCAACGCGCCCAGCATGTGTGTGCGGGCGGCGGTCAGGTCGTGCACGGAGCCGGGCTCGACCTCAGCGATCCACAACGGCAAGCCACCGGGTGCCGACAATGCCTGGAGGTTGCCAGCATGCTGATGGGCCTTACCGGAGTACCAGGCGTCGATGAGTTCACCCTTGACGCTGATGATCTGCTCAGCGCAGCGATCGGTGGGGATCAGGGTGCCGTCCAGGATCACGTACGCCAGCCCTTCGGTGTGGGCGCGGGCCGGCGCCTCGTGCAGATCAGGGGCCTGAGCTGCCAGGACTTCGATCCCCTCCGCGATGTAGCGGTAGGCCGTGGCTCGGGAGATGCGATGATCGCGCCCGAGTTTGGGGATGTCGTGCTCGCCCCGGAACCAGCGCAGGACAAGCACCGCTTGCCAGAACGTGGTCAGAGCACGGCTGCCCTTGGGAGTGCCCACCCGCCGTCGTTCGTCCCGTAGTGACCGGGCGACGTGGTGAATCAGCGCGCGGGAGACGTCGAGCGTGGCACGATGAGCAATCACGTGGAGCCTTTCGGCGGTTGTGCTTTCTTGTGGTGAGAACTCATCTACCGGAGGCTCCACGTCCATCCACGGCCTTCGACGACTTCTCCCGAAAGGCCCGAAGCGCCAGCACGGGCGCCCCGAACATCCCCCATCGTCCGACTTATTTCGCTGAGATCACCTCACTGGATCAACTCGCCGAGCATGTGAGTAATTCGGGGGCTCCACCCACTCGCGCAGAGCCTCGATGAGAAGGAGCTCGTGGGGGTTCTCGTAGTTTCGGCCGTGACTCCAACGAGGTAGGGCCTGACCTGCACAGCCTGGACCGTCTAGCCTGCTGCGAAGGAACCGCAGGTCGGAGCCAAATTCGTTGGATTTTCCGCCATTGCTACCGGGACCCCTGTTTCTGGCGCACTCCGGCCGGACCCCACGTACGGACATCGCCACCACTTAGCCGCTACTTTCCGTTACCATAAGAACACTCATAGCGATGAGAGCGGGTACCTTCGCCGACGCCCCTCCCCTCGCGAAGATCGGACGACGAGGACGACACCATCGCGGCGCCTCCGGCGACCAGCGGGCGCCCCACCCCAGGGAGTGCGTATGAAGCACAGGTTCGTGACGGCTGTAGGCGCCACGCTGCTCGGGATCTCCGGGCTACTCGCGGCAGGACCCCCGGCAGACGCGGCGGCGTCCGCGCCCCGCTCGCTCTCGGTGTACGAGCACGACGACTTCGAGGGCCGCTCGGCACATCTCACAGGTAACGACGCCAACTTCATCAACAACTACTGGTCCGGCACCGGGGCGAGCATCAACGACAACATCAGCTCGTTCAGGAACCAGGGCGACCAGCGCGCGGTGATGTACTCCGACGCCAACTACTCCGGCGCCGCCTACTCCGCACTCGCCCACTCCGAGGACAGCGACCTCACCCACAACAGCCACAACCCCTCCAACTTCGACAACGTCGCCAGCTCCGTCCGTTTCGTGGTCTAGCAAGCCGCAGGGCGGCGGCCCGCAGCGCAACGAGGAGGCACACCATGCCGAATCTCTTTCCTCCAGCCGCTCGCCGCCGCCCCGCCCGGCCGCCCCGCGCGGGGCGGCTCGTGGCCACAGCCGGCCTCGTCTTCCTGGCCGGGTGCGCGCACCCGCCAAAGGTCCCCGTACCGGAAGCTCCCCCCGTGAGCGCCGAGGCCCGCGGCCTCACTGTCCCTTTCGACGCCTTCACCCTGTCCCGGCTCGACATCCAGACGATCGAGTACGCCGAGGACCTGCTCACTCGCGCCTGCATGCGGGCCGCCAACCTCGACTGGGAGATGCTGCCGCCGCCCGCCTCCACCGACAGCGACCCCATGCACCGCAGACGCTACGGCGTGATCGAGCCCCAGGTCGCCGAGCGGTACGGCTACCACCTGCCACCCCTGGCCCCTGACCAGCAGGCCCGCGAACAGGTGTGGCGACGACGCGAGGCACTGCCCCCCGCCCAGAGCCGCACGGCGTTCGGGCCGGACGGCCAGGGCGGCTGCCGGCACACCGCTCGCCTGCAGGTGGCCGAGGGCGTACCGGCGCTCGATCAGCAGAAGTTGAACAGCTACATCGGCAGCACGTTCAAAGCTTCCCAGCGGATGCCCGCCGTCATGGCGGCGTTCAAGGCGTGGAGCAGGTGCATGAGCGGCAAGGGGTTCACCTACCACACGCCCCTGGCCGCCGCCGGCGATCCGGCCTGGATGAAATCCGACCTGACCTCGCCACGAGAGATCGCCGTAGCCGTAGCCGACGTCGATTGCAAACAGACGACCGGCCTGGTCGCCGCCTGGTCCGCCGCCGACAAGGCCGTACAGCTCGACGCCATTGCCGCCCACCGCGGAGACTTCGACCGCTTCCGCGACGCCCGCGACGCCGAACTACGCGCCGCCCGCCGCATCATCGGCAACGGCTGACACTCCTTCAGTCAGAACGCGAGACCACACCACCACGTCTCCGCCCATCAACATTGCCTTTCGTCGCTGGCGGGTGGGGTGGTGCGGTTGGGCAAGCGTAGTCGTTGAACTCGTGCTCGGCGGGGATATGTCTCGGCCGGCGGGCTCGGCGGGGCCGCGTCATCCCGCCTCGCCCTGTGCCCCCTGCTCGATCGCCATGTGGGGCTCGCACGGCAGTTTGGCCACGCTCGCCGGTGATCAGTCTCATCCGGGTCGGAATGTGGTGCGGGCGCGACCACGGCCAGCCAGCCGGCGCACAACCGCATCGGATGCGCGGTGCCGGGCTGGTCCTTGTGACAGGACATCGCCGGTTCCTGTGCGGCGCGCACGTCGTCGTCGAGCGTGGGGTCGGCCGCGCGTACGCCCTGCTGCGCGCGCCAGCCTGGCCATGCCCTTGTCGGTGAAGGCGGTCAGATCTGCATCCAGGCCGCCGGTGCGTCGTCGAGACCGCCCGCGACGGCGGCACCCGGGTCCGCGCCGTCCTACCCGCGCGGGTGGTGACGGCCCCGTGACGCCTCGCGTGCTGCTGGCCGACGACCACCCGGTCTACCGCGACGGGCTGCGCCTGATGCTGCACTCCACCGGCGAGGCCGAGGTGGTGGGCACCGCCGCCGACGGGGATGGCCGAGGCCGCCCGGCTACGGCCCCAGGTCGTCGTGATGGACCTGCGGATGCCCCGCCTGGACGGCGTGCAGGCGACCGAGCGCATCGTCGCCGCCTGCCCCGGCACCCACGTCCTGGTGCTCACGATGCACGAGGACGACGAGAGCGTCTTCGCCGCCATGCTCGCCGGGGCTCGCGGCTACGTGCTCAAGGGGGCCGACCAGACCGAGATTCTGCGCGCCATCACCGCGGTGGCCACCGGCGAGGTCATCTTCGGCCCCGCGCTGGCCGAACGTGTGACCTGCTACTTCGCCCGGCTCGCCACCACCCGGCCGCCCCGCGAGGAGCCCTTCCAGCAACCCTCGACCTCATCGCGGCCGGCCTGACCAACCGGCAGATCGCCGAGCGGCTGTCACTGTCCCCCAAGACCGTGCGCAACAACGTCTCCAACGTCTTCGCCAAGCTCCAGGTCGCCGACCGCGCCCAGGCGATCATCCAGGCCCGCGACGCCGGCCTCGGCCCATGAAGGGGTGACGGCTGGTCGGCCCGCGATGATGTGCGACCGACGACGACACCCTGCTCAGATCGTGGCGGGTAGGTCGATCGAGGCGAGTCAGCTGGGTCGACAACGATGTGGATGCCGGTGATCCGACCGTCGGCGATGGTGAAGGCGATGACCGACAGAGGAATCGCCCGTCGCGGCCCGCGTAGTCGGCCCGCTTCTCCAACCCGAGTCCCTCGGTATGGAGCCGAGTGCGCGATCCTGATCCGAGGTGACAGGACCCCGATCCCCCTTCCTCTGCGCCGGGCTGCGATGTCCTCGCCCGACCGGGACAGCGGTCCCTGATCGGGCCGGGCCGATCCAGGGCCGTAAGCGTGGCCGTACTCCCTGGGCGCCCGGGGCGCTCCGGCGGGAAAGTGCTGCCACCGACCCGCGCCCCGAGGAGCATCATGTCCAGCCGCATCGTGCCCAGCAACGTCGACCCGCACGAGCCCGTCGTGGCCCACCCCCCTTCGAACCCGGCCCAGGTCAGGATCTCCGGTCTCCTGCTGGCCGCCGGAGCCGTCGCCTGGGGCGCCGGCACCGTGATCGTCGGCGACCGAGTTCAGGAAGGCGTCCAGACGCTCGACACCGTCACCGGCATGGTGTTCGTCGCCGGACTGTTCGCATTCGTGTGGACCATGCGCGTCACGCGCTCCGCCGGGGACGGATGGACCCGCGCGATCCCGATGGGCCTGATGGCGCTGCTGGTAGGCGCGTTTGTGACCAACGCGCTGTCCTTCGGCTACGCCACCTACGACGAGTTCCCGCTGCCGCTGCTGATCCTGGACGCCTGCTGGCCGCTCAGCCAGCTCGGCATGCTCGCCCTCGGGATCGCCGTCGCGATCCGGGGCCGCCTGCGGGGAGCGGTCCGCTGGCTGCCCCTGCTCGCCGGCCTGTGGTTCCCGGTGACCGTCCTGGCGCAGACCCTCGGCGGCTCCGACGTTTCGGTGTATGCCAGCGCCGCGCTGCTGCTCGGCGCGCACGCCCACCTGGGCCTGCGCCTCGCCGTCCGCCCCACGCTCTGAGCCGATCTGATCGTCTGGAATCAGAGGAAATGGAGAGTCATGTTCTACCCTGGTGCCCGCCGGTCGGCAGTGACACTGCTGGCCGCCTTGGCCACTGTCGCGCTGCTGCCGACCGCGCCGGCCGCGGCCAGGCCGGTGCAGGCCAAGTGGCCGGTCTCGGTTCTGTTGTGCAAGTTCCTCGATAGGCCTGAGGAGCCCAAGGCCGCGCAGTTCTTCAAAGACCTGCTCACCACCGAAGGCCTCGGCAAGGGCGGCTTGGCCGACTTCGTCGCCGAGCAGTCGCGCGGCCGGGCCGCCCTGGAAGGCAGCGAGGTCCACGGCTGGTACACCATCCCCAAGACCTACGCGCAGTGGAGCGCCGAGGGCTGGTATCCCAGGAACAAGCCGAAGGACTGCGTGCAGAGCGCGCAGAGCCAAGGGTGGACCCGGCCGCCCGGCAGCGCGCTGTTCGTCATCATCAACACCGCCGAAGGCGGAATCGGGCGCGCCTCGTACAACGCACGGGAAGACAGAACCATCGTCCTGGACTCCACGGCCTGGACGCTGAACCGCGCCGCCTTCGAGTTCGGGCGGCTCAACGGGCTGAACCACAGGCCGTCGATGTTCCTGAACCAGCGCCCCACGGATGTGGGCAACCCGTACGACACGATGTCGATGTCCACCACCCACTTCCCGCCCTCCGAGCGATTCGGTGAAGGCGCGATCGCGCTGGCCGCGCCGAGCCTCGACGAGCTCGGCTGGCTGCCCGGCTCGAGCCTTCTTCTCAGGGGCTGCCGACAGGTCCACAACCCCCGAGATTCGGATCAATGCCTACCGCACCTGATTGGATACGTCCGGGAAACCGCGAAAGATCCGGGAGAAGCTCCGCAAAGGGCCTAATGAACAGGGCGAACGCGCTCGCATGTACTTGGTGACAGCTTCCTTAACGACAGGCCGACTCCTGGGGCAGGTCAGGTGGTGGGCACGGCGATACCGGATAGGGCCCCCGTTCCGCCGGGTCTTCCGCTCAGCAGCGGGGAGCTGTTGACCAGGCTCGATACGATCGGATGTGCCCGGTGGCAGCTTCGTTGACGGCAGGCCGATTCAGCGGATCCGCCTGGCCGCCCTACCGCCCAGGTGCAGGAACGCGACCTCACCCGCGTCGTCTCGCAGGAAGCGGCCGACGGCACGCTGCGGGTCGGCGGCGATCGTCACGTCGTCGCAGCCCTCGACCAGCGCGAGCGGCATGTCGGGCATGCCCTCCACACCCGCGGCCACCAGTTCGGGTCGCAGCACGAATCGCGCCGTCAGATCCTCGTCGACCTCGAAGGTCCACTGCCCCGCGTCGTAGCTGCCCGCGTACTCCGGCGCGGGTTCGCGCAGCGCCAGCCGTACGGCCTGCGGCTTGGCGTCGAGCAGATGCTCCAGGCACCAGTCGGTCACCAGCTTGCCCAGCACCTTGCCGGGCGCGGAGTTGGTGAGCGTGGTGACGGCGAAGCCGCGCTCGGGCACCAGCACGAACGTGGACAGCTGCAGGTTACCGATGTTGCCGCCGTGCGTGACCAGTCGCACGCCCGCCTGCTCATCCAGCAGCCACGGCAGCCCGATGCCGGTCCACGGCACGCCGACCCGGACGTGCTCCGCCTGCATCAGCTCCCTGGTGGCGGCTCCGACCGGCTCCTCGCCGCTCGCACCCAGGTGGAAGGCGGCATAGCGGAGCTGGTCGCGCACCGACGACACCAGCCCGCCCTCGGGCATGCCTTCGCGAAACAGCCCCCACGTGTGCGCGACCTGCGGGCCGTCCTCTCCGACGGCGTGCCCGACGGCGTGCGACCGCGTCGCGACCTCCCAGGGGAAGAAGAAGCTGGAGCTCATGCCCAGGGGTTCGAGCACGATCCGACTGACCGCGCTCTCGTACGGCTCGCCGCACACGACCTCGATGACCCTGCCGAGCAGCCTGAACCCGGCGTTGTTGTAGGAGGCGAGCGCGTCGGGCGGGAAGAGCTGGGGCAGCTGGTCGTAGGTACCGATCGAGGCGGCCAGCGCGCCGGTGTCCCAGCTCTCGCCGTCGTCGATATCGCCAAGGAATCCGCCGGTGTGGGTGAGCAGGTGCCGGATAGTCAGCTCATCGGCGGCCCGCTCGTCGGCGAGCTGGAAGCCGGGCAGATACTGGCGCACGCGCCCGTCCAGGTCGAGCCGACCGCGCTCGACGAGGTGCATGATCGCTGTCGCCGTGATCGTCTTGGTGGTCGACCCGATCTGGAACAGCGTGTCGCCCGTCACGGGGGCCGGCGCGTCGACGCTGGTGACGCCGGTGGTGAGGACGTGGTCCGCGCCATCGAAAAGCACGCCGACGGCGGCACCGGGGACATGGAGGGATTTCACCTTGCTGTCGAGCAGGCTCTGCAGAGGGTAAAGGTCAGCCATCCGTTCATCCTGCCGACAGCGAGAGCGGGGGGCTTCGTCCGCCCGCACCATTTCCGTCGCGCTGTTCGTCCAGGAGTCAGGGACGCCACCGCTGGCCAGCCGTCTCCGGTCATGCATCCTGGGTGCCGTTAAGAGGGCGTCTTTGATCCCCTTAAGTGACCTTGGAGTGGGTGCCCCGCTCGCGTGGGCCGGGTGCCGTCGTAGCGGTGGAGGCCCGCGTCGTCGGACGATGGCCGGTTAGAAGGACGGCTCACGACGATTACCTCAGGCGATGGTCTTTGGCGGAGATGCTGATGAGTGACGCTCAAGGGCAACGGCCGAACGATCCGACTGGCGCGATCGAGCCGCGCAGCACCGTGATCGGCAAACCCAGGAGCGAGTCCGTGTGGCGGCGGGCCGGGATGAGGCTGCCCAACGACGTGACCGCGCGGCCGAGGAACGGGACAAAGCGGCCAGTTAGCGGCTGTCCGGCCTGCTGACTGTGTGTTCTGAGGCTGCGCAGGCTGACTCCCTATCGCTTGCTGCGGCGTCGAGAGGTCAGGCGGAGCAGGTCGGTCGAGACGGTCCAGAGGCGCATGGCGGCAGTGGGGTCGAGCGCCCATTCCTTGACGCCGTGCGGGTGCTGCGCGAGGTCGGCATCGTCCGGCACGGTGTAAGCCTCTTGTGAATCGTCGAGGTAGTGGCCTCCGGAGTTCGCGAACTCCGGGGCGACGGCCGCGACGATGCTGGTGGCGGCTCCCTGCTCGACCGTTTTGTAGGTGAAGATTCCAGCGGCCTCGGCCGCGTCGAGCGATGCCTTCTGCTGCGCTGTGAAGTTGCGCTGTAGTCCCGTCGCGACACCGCCGGGGTTCACCGCATTGGCGATGATGCCGTCGGAGGCCCAGAGGCGGGTCGCCTCGACGGCGAAGAGAGAGTTCGCCGTCTTCGATTGGGCGTAGGCGATCTGCGGGTCGTAGCTGCGACGGGCGAAGTGGAGGTCGTCGAAGTCGATGCCGGAACGCATGTGCGCGGTCGAACTGACCGAGACGATCCGTGCTCCGTCACGGTCCATCGCTCCCAGGGCCAGGGCGTCGTGCAGGCCGGTGGCCAGGGCGAAGTGGCCGAGATGGTTCGTCGCGAATTGCAGCTCCCATCCCTCACGGGTTCGTTCGAGGCCACCGGTGACCACGCCCGCGTTGTTGATCAGCAGGTGAAGCGGACCGTTCCACGCGTCGACGAATCGGGTGACGGTGCTCCTGTCGGCGAGGTCCAGAGGGACGACTCGGGGCCGGATCCCTCCGGTCGACTTCGCGATCGTCTCGGCGAAGGCGTCACCCGCGGTTGTGTTTCGGACAGCGAGCGTTACTTCCGCTCCGGCAGAGGTCAGCGCACGAGCGGTCTCGGTGCCGATTCCGGAAGAACCTCCGGTCACGATCGCGCGGACGCCGGTGAGGTCAACGTCCCGCAGCACCTCGTCCGCGGTGCTGGAGGAGGTGAAGGGCGTGGAGATGAGTTTGCGGCTGGTCACGGCGGCCACTATACATACAAGACATGATTTGTATAGTTCGTCGCCCGCTCGTATGCTCGTTTCATGAGCAGTCCCGAGGTCGGTCACCCGTCGCCGACAGTCGCCGATACCGACCGTCGGATCATGGTTCTGGACTCCGCGATGGTCACGTTCGCGCGATTCGGTTATCGGAAGACCTCCATGGAGGAGGTAGCGCGGGCGGCACGCATCTCCCGGCCCGGGCTCTATTTCCTCTTCTCCTCGAAGGAGACGCTGTTCCGTGCTGCGGTCAGCCATGCCTTGAACCGCGATATCACAGCGGTCCAATATGTCCTGGCCGACATCGGCCGACCCCTTCCAGAGCGTCTCGTCGAAGCGTTCGATCAGTGGGCGGGCCGCTACATCGGCCCGCTGACGAGCGATGTCGCGATGGTCATCGAGGACAATCCCGACCTCCTCGGGGCGATCATCGAGAGCCCGCGGCGACGTTTCGAGGAACTCATCACAGACGCGATCGCCACCGAGTCAGGACGAGAGGACGCTCTTCCTGTCGCGCAGACAATGATCAGCGCATCGATCGGCCTCAAGCATCAGGTCGCATCACGGGAGGTCTACCTCGAACGACTGGAGATGGCCATCGATCTCCTGCTGCGCTGAAGAGGCATGCCCAAGTCGCGCGACGACAGCGGTCGCAGCGGCTTCAGCGTGAGCTTAGCGGCCCTTTCTTGCCCGATGTCTTGGCGATCCGGGCACGGACCTGCGGGCGGCACGTTCAGGCGGCCTGCGGCGCAGAAGCTGGCTTCCGGGTCCAGGCGGATGGCCTCTTCCTGGTCAGCCGCCTGGTCATGAGCGTGATCGCGGCAACTGCCAGGTGGGCCTCGCTGTGCGACAGTTTGCGTTCGAAGTCGACCACGTTGCGACGGGCGTTCATCAGCCAGGACAGGGACCTTTCGACGATCCATCGTCGCGCGAGCACTTTGAACCCCGTCTGACCAGGCCGTTTAGTCACGATCTTCAAGGTGAGGCGCAGGAAACGGCGGGCCCACTCGACCAGCGTCCCGGCATAGGCGCTGTCGCCCCAGATCAGACTGAGTTGCGGGTGCAGCATCCGCAATCGGGCCAGCATCTCCCGGGCGGCGTCGTGGTCCGGCTGCCCGGCCGGGGTCACCATCACCATCACCATCAGGCCGAACATGTCCACGACCAGGTGACGCTTCCTGCCTCCCACCCGTTTTCCGGCGTCGTAGGAGCGTGAACGGCCGGTGACCGTGGCCGCAGCACGCACCGACTGGGAGTCGATAACGCCGGCGACCGGGTTGGGGCACCGGCCCGCACGCAGCCGGATGGCGCGCCGGACCTCATCACGGATCCGGTTGAAGACTCCGGCGCGCGTCCAGCGGCTGAACAACCCGAACACAGTTTGGAAAGGTGGAAAATCCGCAGGTAATGCCCTCCATTTCGTTGCGTTGTCAGTGACGTACCTGATCGCATCGAACACGTCCCGGCGATGATGCTTCTCGGGGCGGCCGCCATTGGGCGGCCGGTGACCATCAGGGCCTTCAGATCGGCCCCACCTTCGAATACGTCCTGCCCGACCAAATCACCAAGGCCAGGCTCCTCGAATTCTGCGACCAGGCCATGGCGCACTTTCCCGAACTCGGGGGCGACAACAGCGTCCGCCGGCTCCTGGCCAAGATTCCCGACGTCTAATGGGACCTACCGGGTCGGCCTCGCTGGCAGACTCGGTGCCTGGTAGCCGCTGGTGAGTGAGCACTCTCGTCGACCGGACTTCGAGTCCTAGGGTCAGATCGTGCCCTCACCGGTGGTCAGGAGTCTTTGATCGCTGATGGGATGTCGTGCCCGCCGATCGTCTGGCGTGAGCACTGGTCCATTAGTCCGCCGACTGGCTCCTGCGGGCTTCCGTGTCCTGTTGTCGATGGTGGAGGTCGTGGTGTTGTTCGTTGGAGATGACTGGGCCGAGGACCACCACGATGTCGAGGTCCAGGACGAGTCCGGCAAGGTGCTGAAGCGGTTGCGGCTGCCCGAGGGCATGGCTGGGATCACTCGGTTTCACGACGTTGTCGGCCGGGTCGTTGCCGAGGACGCCGACCCGTCCCAGGTGCTGGTGTGTATCGAGGTCGACCGGGGCCCGTGGGTGCGGGCGCTGGTCGCGGCGGGATACCGGGTGTTCGGGGTCGATCCCAAGCAGGCTGCTCGGCATCGCGAGATCCTTGGCTCCTCGGGCGCCAAGAGCGACAAGGGTGACGCCCACGCGCTCGCGGACATGATCCGCACCCGAGGGCATCAGCTACGCCAGGTGGCCGGGGACTCCGAGATCGCCGAGGCGGTCAAGGTCGTCACCCGTGCTCATCAGGCGCTGCTGTGGGAACGGACCCGCCACATGCTGCGCCTGCGGGTGGCGCTGAGGGATTACTTCCCTGCCGCGCTGGAGGCCTACAAGCCCCTCGGCCTCACCTCGGATGCGGTCTTGAAGCTGCTGGCCATGGCTCCTTCCCCCGAGGCTGCGGTGAAGCTGACGCTCGGCCAGATCTCGGGAACGTTGAAGGGCCGCCGTGACATCCCCGCCAAGGCGCAGGCGGTCCAGGAGGTCCTACGCGGCGAGCACCTGGGCCAGGTGCCGCTCGTCACGACCGCCTACGCCTCTACCGTGAAGTCGCTGGTTGCGATCATCGCTGTCCTCAATCAGGAGATCAAGACCCTCCAAGGGCAGGTCGAGGCCCATTTTGGCCGGCACCCGGACGCTGAGGTCATCCTCAGCCAGCCCGGCATCGGCGTCGTTCTCGGCGCCCGGGTGCTCGCCGAGTTCGGAGATGCCAAGGACCGTTACGCCTCGGCCAAGGCACGCAAGAACTATGCCGGGACCTCACCCATCACCCGGCAATCGGGCAAGACACGAGTGGTCCAGGCGCGGTTCGTCCACAACGACCGGCTCGTGGACGCCCTCCACCTCCAAGCGTCCTGCGCCCTCTTGCACGACTCTGCCGTCCGCGCCTACTACGACCAGATCAAAGCCCGCGACATCAGCCACAACGCCGCCCTGCGCCAGGTCGCCAACCGCTTGGTGGGCATCCTCCACGGCTGCCTCAAAACCCACAGCCCCTACGACCAGGCAACCGCCTGGTCGCACCGATCAAACGACCTCGCTGCTTGACAACAAACGTCCAGGGATGTCTGACCCGAACTGGCCATGGACCTGGAGTTGACGCCTTCTTCCGGTCGGACGGGTGAGCCGCGTCGACCGGTCGCCGGCCATGGCATCGACGGGGGCATCCATGCGGCGCGTCGGCTCGGCGAGTCCACCTAGCTGCAGCTGAGCGGTGCTGGCCGCCGTCGCCGTCCTGGCGCTGCACTGCCAAGGCGGCGCGATGCCGTTCCCGCTCCCGGCGAGCCGGCGGACCGGCGGCCGCCGGCGTTTGTCAGGAGGGTCTCCCTGAGGCTGACCTACTTCGGCAGCAGGCCGGTCACGGCGGCGATGCCGTTGCCGGTCTTCGGCTCGCCGGGAGCGTCGTCGCGTTCCTCCTCTCCAGGCGGATCCTGCCCGCCGACGCTTGCGGCGCTGATCAGCGCGGCCGCATCGACTGGACCGGCACCGCACTGCTGATCGCCGCTCTCGCGATGGGCAACCTGGCGCTGCTGCGCGGCGAGGATCAGGGCCGGGGCTCGGCGGCGACGCTGACAACGCTCACGATCGCGGCCGCGCTGTTCGCCGCTCTCGTCGTGCTCCAATCCCGGGTCAGTACACCCATTCTCGACCTCGCCCTGTTCCGCAAGCCTGCCTTCACCGGCGCAGCCATCGCGGTCTTCATGTCCCGGGTCCTGACCGGCGGCGGCATGGTCTACTTCGTGCAGTACTTTCAGGGCTCCCTTCAGCTGAACCCCACCCAAACCGGCCTGCTGCTGACGCCGGTCTTCGTCGCCCAGATGGCGGCCGGGCTTCTCGGAGGCAAGCTTTTCAGCCGATTCGTCCCCGGCCATGTCATCGCCGGCGGCTACATCTGCAAGGCCGTCGGCGCCGCCACGCTGGCGCTGGCCTTCACGCCCACAGTCTCGCCATGGTTCCTGACCCTTCCCCTGCTCATCTGGGGGATCGGCGGCGGCATCGCCGGAGCGCCGGTCATGGCGGTCGCCATGAACGTCACCGACAAAGCCAGGGCGGGCATGGTCGCCGGAACGATCACCAGCCTCGCCTCCATCGGAGCCGGCATCGGCACCGCCGTACTGGGCGCCGTCTACACCAGCCGCACCGCCGGCGCCGCCGCCCCTGCCGAAGCCGCCATCGCCTCCGGCGCCTCGACCGTGCTGTACTGCTCTGCGGGCCTGGCCGTGATCGCCGTCGCGCTCGTGTTGCCCCTCATCAGCACGCGCAACCTCCCCAAGCCCGCGCTGTAGCGCATGACTGGCCCGGGATGCGCGGGAGCCGCACCGAAGTCGCGCGTGCGCTGGAACGCAAGCCAATCCAGGAGTGCAACCTCCTTGATGGCCACCTCGGCGACCGCACGATTTCTGGTATAAGCCACACCAGCACTGGCGTGTTGAGATCGTGAGCCACGGGCTTCATCGCCCCCCTGGGCAGGTGTTACCGACGCCATCCATTCAGCGGGGGCTCCGCCCGCCCCGTCCATCCTCGACGGCATCGCGCGTGTCCGACCCCTGCGGCGTGCTCAGGCCTGGCCGCGTCCTGGTGGTGGATTCCGCATGGAAGGGGTTCTGCCGGTGCCCGAAGGAGAGCAAGCGTGATCCACGTCCTGCCGGCCGATGACCAGCCACTGATCCGAGCCGGGTTCAAGGCTCTGCTCGCCTCCGAGCCCGACATCACCGTGGTGGCCGAGGCGGGCGACGGCGCTCGAACCGTCAGAGATCGGCAACCGTGGAGATCGGGGTGCTGATCATCGCGCTGAAGGCGTCAAGGACCGGGGTGTGCAGGTAGGCGCTCTGGATCCGGGTACGGTCAGGGCCCGCAGGAAGCTCCTGGCGGGCGCGGCGCAGGTCCGCGAGACCGAGCCCGAGGCCCGCGTCGTGGAAGCCCGCTTCGACGCTGCCCTGCTCCGGCGGCTGCAGCGGGGTGTTGTCGACGGCGAAGCCGAAGGCGGCCTCCTCGTCGAGGCGCATGTCGGCCGTGTGCCCGGCGACGCTGGTCAGGCCCAACGCTAGGTAGTCGTCGCCGAGGGCGCGGCGCAGGTAGTGGCCCATCGGGTAGCCGGTCAGGTGCCCGTCGAAGAAGACCGGTTCCCGCTGGATGTGGGCGTTGTGCGCGACGAGGACGACCCGGGTGCCGGGGGCGGACCGTTCCAGGTGCCACAGGACGGATCCGGCCATGAAGCTGTCGCGGGCCGAGGTGTCGGCGGTCATCCCGGTGCCTGCGTACAGCTTGGCCATGACGCGGAAGCCGTAGTCTGCGTGGCTCGCCGCTTCCAGGCGGCGCAGCGCGACGTCGTAGTCGCGCTGCTCACCACGGGAGAGGTACAGCGCCTCCACGGCGCGGAAGCGGACAAGCAGCCGTGACAGCGCCGCGCTCAGCGCGTCCTGTTCCGCGGCGGGCAGCCGCGTCCAGGCCGGGGCGGCCGACGCCGCGGAGGAACCGGCGAACGACGCGGCGATCCTGATCGCCTCCTCGGCCACCGGCAGCGTCTCCGGGTCGACTTTGCGCAGGTAGTCGGCGACCGGCTCCAGCGCGGGCAGCAGGGAACCGCCGGCGGCCGGGACGTCGATGCCGGTGAAGCGCACCGGTGTGGTGGCGGTGGCATTGTGTCGTCGCAGGTAGCGCAGCGGCCCGTCGACGCCGACCGGGATGCTCCCGGCCAGGTGGTCACGCAGGTCGCCGTCGCCGCCTTCACCCCGGGCCCAGGCGTCGAGCGCGAAACCCTCGCTGAAGCCGTACTCGAAGGCCAGGGTCGTGAAGCCGCAGCGCTCGACGAGGAAGCGCAGGATCCGCTCGCGCAGCTGCGCGAACTCGGTGATGAAGTGCGAGTTCTCGCCGATCGCGACGACGCGCACGTCGCCGACGATCGCGCGCAGCGGCTCCAGGTCGTCCAGCGGTGCGTCGGGGTCGAGGTGTTTCAGTGATACGGCGTTGCCGCCCAGCCAGTCGGCGAACGGGGTACGGCGGGAGGTGTCAGGCATGCGTCAGCTCCATTCTCTCGATGCGGCGGGCCGGCTACGGCAGGTGCGGCGCGATCTTCTCCAGCTCGTCGACGGACCCGGACATGACCGCGCGGACGTGCTCGGTGAGGTGGTCGATCGGCCAGTCCCACCAGGCCAGCTCCAGCAGCCGGTCGACGTCGGCATCACTGTGGCGGCGGCGGATGACCTTCGCCGGGTTCCCGCCCACGATGGCGTAGTCGGGCACGTCGTCGACCACGACGGCGCCGGAGGCGATGATCGCCCCGTGGCCGATGCGGACACCCGGCATCACCATGGACCGGTAGCCGAACCAGACGTCGTTGCCCACCACGGTGTCACCCCGACCGGGCAGGCCGGTGATGAGGTCGAAGTGCTCGGCCCACGACCCGCCCATGATCGGGAACGGGAACGTGGAGGGGCCGTCCATGCGGTGGTTGGCGCCGTTCATGATGAACCGCACCCCCTCACCGAGCGCGCAGAACCTGCCGATGACCAGCTTCTCCGGCCCGTAGTGGTACAGCACGTTGCGGGTCTCGAAGGCGGTCGGATCATCGGGGTCGTCGTAGTAGGAGAACTCGCCGACTTCGATCAGCGGCGAGGTGACCAGTGGCTTCAACAGCACGAGCCTGGGCTGGCCGGGCATCGGGTGCAGCACGGCCGGATTCGGGAGCGTGATCGGCATCGATTTCACATCCTTCGCTGTCGCGACATGGGTCTGGTACAGGAGGTCGGTCCGGCGACGCCGCATCGACCCCGGCTCATTCACCCTCACGTGGGTGCCCTGTTCCTTTCCGCCGGCGCCAACGGTCAAGGTGCCGCGAGCGGGCTTCCGGCGTACCGGCAGGTCTGCCCTGGACCTGCAACTCCCGGCCGGACCGGGACCTGAGCTCGGCCACCGCGTCCCGTGCAGTAGGCGCGAGTTCTTCCACTCGGATCGGGTGAGCGAGGACGAGGTCACATACGTGGCCAGTTCGTTGATCTTCCCCTCCGGCGAGGCCAAACCCCGCCGGAGCGGGCCTCGGTCGGGCCGCCCGGGCTCTGTATCACGCCGTCGAACGAGACCAACGTCGTGACAGCGAGTTTCATCGATGCTCCTCCCGTACACGTTCCCAGCTCCGCTGCTCAGGGGCCGCATCGGCCCTGCCGCTTCACGCATTAGGCGGCACGGATCGTTCCGTTTCGCCAGAAACGGTAATGGACGCCTAGGGCTCCGTCAACACGGAGCGTTCCGTGCCGCCTAAGGTAGGCTCTGTCCATGGCTGACAGACGCCCTGACCGCCGCAGCCCGGAAGCCGCCCAGGCCGTCATGCGCGCCGCCCTGGAACTGTGCGCAGAATCCGGCTACCGCAAGCTCAGCATCGAGGGCATCGCCACTCGGGCAGGAGTCGGCAAGAACACCATCTACCGGTGGTGGCCATCCAAGGCGGCCGTCCTGATGGACGCCCTGCTCTCCACCCTCACCGTGGACGCCGCCTTCCCTGACACCGGCGACATCCGGGCCGATCTGATCGCTCAGATCTCCGCCGGCGCGCGTCTCCTGGCCGATCCCCGCACCGGACCGCACTACCGCGCGCTGATCGGTGAAGCGCAGCATGATCCCGATGTCGCCGACGCCCTCTGGGAGCGCCTCATCGGTCCGCTGTCTGCCGCCGCCACCGACCGCATCCGCCGCGCCCAGCAGCAAGGCCAGCTCCGCGCCGAGGCCGCACCCGACCTCATCATCGAGCTGCTGTACGGCCCCATCTACCACCGCTGGCTGCTCACCCGGCGCATCCCCGACGACCACCGCATCGCCGTACTGGTGAATCTTGCCCTCTCTGGCCTGACTCCGACGTCCTCGGGGGTTTAAGAACAACAACTCTGTCGGGGGTATCACTCCAGGGGGTCTGGCCCACTTTCGGTGGTGACGGACAGTGGTTGGCCGAGCAGGATGCGGTGGCGGAGAAGCGTAAAGCCCGCTCGCCCGTACATCTGCCTTTTGATCATTTTCGTTCTGGTGGTGACGCCTTCGGGGCCGCCGTTGTGGTACGAGAGGGTGAGGGCGGCGTTGACAGCGGCCTGGTCGTAGTCCAGGCCGCGGGTGAAGGCGTGCAGGTGGGGCAGGTCGACTTGACGCGCTTGGTCGATCCAGGCGGTCAGTCGCTCGTCGTTGCCCTCCTGGGGTTCGAGGAGGGCGGCGAAGTCCCGGACGAGGCCGGCGAGCATGGCCATCTCGTGGCAGGCGGCGATGGCGGCATCCAGTCGCTCGCCGTGATGGCTGGCGAGCTTGCCCGGTTCGGTGAGAAGAAGGCCGGCCAGACGCTTGGGCGAGATCGCGGGCCGGTCGCATTCGACACGGCCTTGGTTGATGTAGCGGTAGAGCAGGTTCTGGCTGCCGGTGTAGCCGAGTTCCTTGATCTCGGCGAGGAGGTGCTGGACCGGCACAGCGGGATCTTCGGCCCGGCGCCGGCGCAGATGGTCGCGGAACGGGTCGACGAGCGTGGGCCGGTACTTCGGCACGCGCACCAGCCGTTCGGGTTGGCTGACCCGGGCGTAGCGTTTCACGGTGTTGAGCGCCAGACCCGGGCGGCGGGCACATTCCAGCAGCCCGACACCTTGGTCGAGCAGGGCGTGGACCTGCTGCCAGCGCTCGCGTGTGGTGGAGGACCGTACCCCTTCCTTTGGCGGCGGGCCGGTCTTGTCCCAGCGCAGCGAGCGATCGAGCAGCAGTTCGTGGCTCACCCAGCCGTCCTCGACACGGGCCACCGCCACCGAAGGACGCCCTTCGACGTCGACCGTGCCTGGGTTCACCGTCACCCCCGGAATCTTGGCCAGGGCCCGGTAGACGGCCGCCTCCTGTGCCGGGGGCACCAGGTTTTGTGCGAGCAATGAGCCGAGCAGCCGGTAGGCCCGGTTGCGCCGGTCCTCCTCGCTATTGTGTAGATCTCCTATGTTGGCGTACATCCAGTCCAGCAGCGCGTCGGGATCCGTGGGGACTGCACCTCGCCTGGGGCGGCCTTCCAGACGCCCTGTCTGCGTGTCGTGATGTAGACCCACTGGTCAGGCCGGGGGGCGGTGAACGCCCGTTCCCGGTTGCCTCGGCCGCTCTGCCGAGCAGCACCTGCGCGTTGCCGCCGGCGCCAACGGAACCACCTTCAATCGTTCGACAATTTTCGCACGATGACAGTGCGAGAATTCTCGAACGATCAGATCGGCCCGCAGGCGGGGCCGGGGATCCGGTGGGACACGCTGCGGATCTGCGGCGTCCGCTGTCACCACCCCCGCGGGTCCTCCATGATGTCGAGCATCGTACGTGCGCTGATGGGGAACACCGTTCGCAGCAGTTCGGCGCCGTCGGTCGCGGCCATCGCGCAGACCACCTCGGCGCTGGGTGAAAGCCCGAGCCCCGCGAGCCGGTACGCCCAGACGAGATCGCTGTCCTCCTCCCGCGAACCGTCACCGGAGGGCACCGTGCGCCGCAGCACCGCCGTCCACCAGGCGCCGGGATCGGCCCGCAGGATCGCGTCGAGATCGGCCAGCGCGGCGTCGTGGCGGCTCGCGGACCGGTGCAGGATTGCCCGCACCGCCAGCGCGAAGGAGTCACCAGGGTCGCGTGCCAGCCGCGCCTCCACCATCGCTGCGTCCCCTACGTCTGGCTCGTCCGCATCGATCAGCACGAACACCATGTCCGCGAACTCGGCCACTTCCGTCCTGCGGGTCTCCCCGGCAGCGCTCCCGGCCGCCATGAGCTCCCGCGCGGAGTCAGCGACCATCTCGGCGAAGGACGTCATGAGGGCGCCTTCGAGATGGCCGTCCAGGATGGGCCTGATCTCCGCGATGCGGTGGGCGACGACAGAGGAGTCCGGCGCGAGCCGGTCGGCTCTCATCAGGTCGCCGTGCGCATCGAACAGCCTGCCGAGCATCCAGTTGGCGTGCAGGCGCAGGACCAGGGCGTCGAGGTGATCTGGGTCGCGTTCCAATGCCAGCCCGGCGTCGGCGCGCGCGTCCTCCAGCATGTGACGCTGCAGCGCCGCCTCACCACGGCTGACATAGGTGTCAGCGCTGTCGAGCCCGAGTTCGATGGCCCTGCTGAAGTCGGCGTACGCGGCGTCGGGCAGTTGGAGCGCCTGGTGGGCCTGGCCGCGGACCATGACGGCCAGCAGTGCATCGGGATTCAGCTCGATCGCCCGGTCCAGGTCGGCCACCGCCGCCGCGGGCCGGCCCGCGAGCCTGTGCAGGATGCCACGCAGTTCGAGACTTTCACCGTCGTCGGGGGTCGCGGCCAGTGCCACGTTCACGTCGGCCAGCGCTTCCTCGACCCGTCCGAGATCGCACTTGACCCACCCGCGCTCGGTGTAGGAGCCGCTGTTGTCCGGGTCGAGCTCGATCGCCCGGTCCAGGTCCGCCAGTGCCTGCTCATTCCTCTTCAGCCGCCGGTTGACCCGGCCGCGCTCCAGGAACATGTACGGCACGTCGGCGTCCAGTTCGGCGGCCCTGTCGAGATCGGCCAGCGCCTCCTCCAGGCGTTCGTCCAGCCGGTAGAGGGTGGCCCGCCCGATCAGTGCCATGAAGCTGTCGTCGGGTTCGAGCTCGATCGCTCTGCTGTAGGCGTCGACCGCTGACTCCGGGTCGTGCCAGAGCAGATCGCCGCGGGCGGCGTGGGCTCCGCCGTCGTCCGGGAAGAGCTCGATCAGCCTGTCGTAGTCGGCCAGCGCCTCCTGCTCGCGGTCGGCGTCGGTCAACGTACGTGCTCGTTCGGCGTAGAGCCAGCCGTTGCCGGGATCCAGCTCCACGGCCCGGCCGAAGTCGGCGAGCGCGGCCTCGACGTCTCCCATGGCGCTGAACGCCAGTCCGCGCGAACCGAGCGCGTAGATGTAGCCGGGCACGAGACGAATGGCCCTGGTGAACTCCTGGACAGCCGCTTCGTAGCGCCCTGCCAGCCGGTGTTCCTCCCCACGCGCCGCCGCCTTCCCCGCCCTCACGCCGGCAGATCCCACTCTTCCCCCAAAGACTTGATCACTTACAAGAACGACTCCTTACGTGCGACGAAAGTTCCAAGAAGCGCCCATTAGAGGGCCCGAGTCTCAAATTAACTCCATTGGACGGAGACATCAGGCCTGCGCCCAAGCCGGAGCGGATCACCGGTCTGAACGTGTGTCGGCAAGACCAGCTCGACGGAACCTTTCACGAGCATCCACATGCGGCTTGACCTGTATGAACGTAACTTTCAGCAAGCGCGGGGCCGGGTGCCCCAGAACCACCGCTCAAGCCTCCGGCCCGCGGTCCGGCTGAATCGCCCCGAATTTGATGGAGACCACCGCCGAGCCGGTCCCACCAACGTATGTTCAGGTCGACGATTCGCTTCGGGTCCGTGACCGGGTCCGGGACGGTTCTCAGCAAGGCCATGACCTGGCCGGATGACATTATCGGCAGGCTCATAGCCGTCATACGATCAGGCGAACCGCGCAAGGGCGGCGGTGTAGATCTCGACAGCCTCCTCGATGCGGTAGACCGTGCAGTACTCGTCAGTGACGTGCGCCTGCTCGGGCTCACCCGGGCCGCACACGACCGTGGGCGCCCCGCCACAGGCGGCGGTGAGGATCGAGGCGTCGGTGAAGTAGCTGGCGGCCGGGCGGTCGCCGGGCGCACCCGCTCCCGCCTCGACCAGGGCCCGGACGAAGGGATCGTCGGGGTCCGTCCAGATCGCGGGCAGGTCCACGAGCACGCCGAGGGTCGCCTCGCCGCCGAGCGCGGCCTGCAACCGCTCGCGAAGTCGTCCGTGGTCCTGACCGGCGACAGTGCGTAGGTCGATGGTCACGGCGGCCAGGTCGGGCACGGAGTTCACGTTGATCCCGCCGCGCACGGTTCCCACGTTCACCGTGCACGGACCGAGCCAGGGGTGTTCCGGCACCCCGGGATCGAACTTCTCGACGACGCCGATCACGCGGGCGAGTTTGTAGATCGCGTTGTCACCCAAATGCGGCATCGAGCCGTGCGCCGTCGTGCCTCGCGTGGTCGCCTCCAGCCAGAGCGCGCCCTTGTGCCCGAGCAGCACCCGGTTGGCTGTCGGCTCGGCCACGAGCAGGGCACGCGACCTGCCCACCAGCCCCTCGGCCACCATGCCGACCGCACCCTCGCAGCCGGTCTCCTCGCCCACGGTGAAGACCAACTCCAGGTCGGCCTTCGGCCCGGTGCGGCGCACGTGCCGCTCGGCGGCTATCACCAGCGCGGCGACGCCGGCCTTCATATCGCTCGAACCGCGCCCGTACAGGCGATCGCCGTCGATCTCCGCGTCGTGCGGTGCGTGCCGCCAGGCCTGCCCGCCCAGCGGCACCGTGTCGAGGTGCCCGGTCAGCGTCACCGGCTCGCCCGTCCCCCAGCGGGCGACCAGTCCGGTGCGGCCGGGCGCGTACTCGTGCGTGCGCACCGCGAAACCGGCCTTCGACAGCCGTCTCGCGAGCGGATCGGCCATCGCAGCCTCGCCCCCGCCCACCGAGTCAATCCTGATCAGCTCGCGCGTCAGTTCAACCGCCTCGTTCACGATGCCTCCTTCGTCACTTAATCCGCGACGCCGGCCGTCACCGGTCGGCTGGTCTGCCGTACGACGAGCCTGGGAGCGATGGCGATGCGCTGTGCGGGCCGGGGGTCGCCCGCCTTGACCTGGCCGAGCAGGCGTACGGCCTCCGCCGCCATCTCCTCCACCGGCTGGCGCACGGTGCTGAGCGGCGGGTCGCACATCGTCGCGTGTCCCACGTCGTCGAACCCCACCACGGCCACATCCTCGGGGACGTGCACCCCGGCGAGCCGCAGCGACCGCACCAGGCCCACGGCGATCTCGTCGTTCGCGCAGACGACCGCGTCCGGCAGCCGGCCGGCGTCGAGCAGCCTTCGCCCAGCCTCGACGCCCCATTCGACGGTGAACTCACCCAGCATCGGCGGCAGGACCTCCACGCCGGCCCGCGCCACGGTACGTTCGAACCCGCTGAGCCGCAAGCGGGCGGAGGAGTTCACCAGCCGGCTGCCCGCGAAGGACACCGAGCGGGCCCCGCCCGCGATCACGTGCTCGGCCGCCAGGGTGACCCCGGCCTCGTCGTCCACGCCCACCCAGTCGGCCCCGCCGCCCTCGATGTGACGGTCGACCTGCACCAGCGGCACCCGGCGGGCCGCGTCCAGCACCGCGGGGACGCTGGCCTCGATGTCGCACGGGCTGATGATCAGTCCGTCCACCCGCCGGGCCAGCAGCGTCGCCAGCCTCCGGGCCTCCACCTGTGGACTGTACTGGGACGCGCACAGCAGCAGGTCGGTGCCGGATTTCTGCAGCTCGCGCTCCACGGCCTCGACGATCGTGGTGAAGAACGGGTTGCTGATGCCTGGGACGACCATGCCGATGGTGCCGGTGGTCTGGTCGCGCAGCGCTTTAGCGACCGCGTTCGGCTGGTAACCGAGTTCGGCGACGGCGCGCGCCACCCGCTCGGCGACCTCGGGCGTGACCTTGCGCCGCCCCGAGAGGGCACGGGAGGCCGAGGCCACGGAGACGCCGGCCGCTCGTGCCACGTCGTGAATCGTCACGCCCATCGTGTAATCGATTTCCCTTGATCTTTACTATCAATCGACCTTGCCGAGCGTGTCGCGGCCAGGATCACGGGCAACACTAGAGGTTCTGCGGGGAAAACGCACCCTTGACGTGCCTTTTTAGGCGAACTAGCATGCCCGAAACCCGGGTAATCGATTACCCAATCGATCTCATTCCTTCCCGCCCCCCCGAAAGGCTCATCTCTCATGGCACGATCCACGAGGTTCATCCGCCTGACAGCGGCGACGACGATCCTGGCCACCGGACTGCTGTCGGCGGCCTGTGGCGGTTCAGGCGACTCCGGCTCTTCCGGGGGCTCCGGCGGGGACCGGCCGCGGGTCGGGCTCGTCCAGATCAACCAGCAGGCGATCTTCTTCAACGAGATGAACGCCGGCGCCCAGCAGGCGGCGAAGGAGGCGAACGTCGATCTCACGATCTTCAACGCCAACGACGACGCGGCCAAGCAGAACGAGGCCGTCGACAACTTCGTCCAGCAGCAGTTCGACGCGGTCATCGTGGTCGCCATCGACGTCGAGGGCATCAAGCCCGCCGTGAAGATCGCCAAGGACGCCGGGCTGAAGGTCGTCGCCGTGGACGCGATCGTCGACTCGCCCGCTGTGGACACCCAGGTGGGCGTGGACAACGCCGCGGCGGCCCGGCAGGCGGGCGACTTCGTCAACAAGTGGGCACAGGCCCAGGGCCTGACCGCACCGAAGATCGGCGTTGTGGGCGCGCTGAACTCCTTCATCCAGAACATCCGCAAGGACGACTTCAACAAGACCGTCGAGGGCGCCGACGCCAAGATCGTGCAGACCGTCGACGGGCAGAACAAGCAGGAGACCGCGATGGCGGCTGCGGAGAACCTGCTCACCTCCCGCTCCGACATGAACATCGTGTACGCCACGGGCGAGCCGGCCCTGCTCGGCACGGTCGCCGCGGTGAAGTCGCAGAACGCGGCCGACCGGGTCAAGGTCTTCGGCTGGGACCTGACCAAGGAGGCCATCAACGGCATCGACGAGGGGTTCGTCGCCGGGGTGGTCCAGCAAGACCCGAAGACCGAGGGCTACGAAGCTGTCAAGGAGGCCAAGGCCCTGGTCGGCGGCGCCCAGGCGAAGAAGAAGATCGACGTGCCCGTGACGATCGTGACCAAGGACAACGTCGACCCGTACCGCGCCACCTTCAAGTAAGCGGCGAAGGGATTCACATGACGGACCAAGAGCCGGGTCGCGTTGATCGAGTGGTCATGCGCGACATCCGCAAGCGCTACGGAATGGTCGACGCGCTGCGCGGCGTGACGCTGCGCGTCGGCCCTGGAGAGGTGGTGGGGCTCGTCGGCGACAACGCGGCCGGCAAGTCCACCCTCATGAAGGTGCTGGCCGGCGCCGTCGTGCCGGACTCCGGCGAGATCGTCTTCGACGGCCGGCCGGTCGCCTTCGCCAGCCCGAAAGACGCCCGCGAGCTGGGCATCGAGATGGTCTACCAGGACCTCGCGCTCTGCGACGACATCGACGTGGCCGGGAACCTGTTCCTCGGCAGGGAGCCGCGTAAGGCCGGCGGGATGATGCTCGACGTACGCAAGATGCACGCCGACGCCCGGCGCCACCTGGACGCCCTGAACATCCGGATTCCGCTGACCGACATCCCCGTCGGAGGGCTGTCCGGCGGCCAGCGGCAGGCGGTCGCCATCGCCCGGGCGGTGACCTTCGGGCCCAAGTTGCTCATCCTCGACGAGCCGACGGCGGCGCTCGCCGTCGCCGAGGTCGAGACCGTCCTCGAACTGATCAAGACCGTCTCGGCCCAAGGCGTCTCAGTGATCCTCATCACGCACCGCCTGCAGGACCTCTTCCGGGTCTGCGACCGGCTGTGCGTCATGTACGAAGGCACGCTCAGGGCCGACCTGGACGCCCGGAGCACCAGCCTCGAACGGCTCGTGTCCGAGATCGTCGCTCACGACGAGGGAGAGAAGGAGGGGAGCCGACGGTGACCGCCACCGGGACCGGAACCAGCCAGCGGGTCGTCACCACCAGGTCGGCCCGGGCCAACGCCCACATCGGCCGGCATGCGCAGACGATCGCGATCGCGGTCGTGCTGGTGGCCCTACTGATCTTCTTCGCGTTCTCCGCCGACCGGTTCGCCACGACGGGCAACCTGTTCAACCTGTTGCGGCAGATGGCCCCCACGCTGATCGTCGCGACCGCGATGACGTTCGTGATCAGCACCTCCGGCATCGACCTGTCGGTCGGCTCCACGGTCGCGCTGTCCGGGTCGCTGCTCGCGATCGTGCTGCAGCACGGGTGGAGCCCCACCCTCGCCCTGGTCGCGATCCTCGCGCTCGGCGCGCTGATCGGGTTCGTGAACGGGTGGTTCTCCTCCTACCAGAACATCCCGCCGTTCATCGTCACGCTCGCGATGTTGTCGATCATGCGGGGTACGGCGCTGCGCGCCACCGAGGGATACTCGACCCCCATCAGCGGAGACCTTTGGATCGTCCAGATCGGCCAGGGCCGCATCGCCGGGGTGCCCGTCCCGGCCATCCTCGCCGTGGTCGTCGCGCTCGTCGGCTGGCTCGTCCTCACCCGGACGCCGTTCGGCCGCTATGTCATCGGCCTCGGCTCCAACGGCGAGTCGCTGCGCCGCACCGGCGTGAACACGCGGAAGGTCGGTCTGACGGTCTACGTGCTGACCGGCGTGGCGGCGGCGGTCGCGGGCGTGCTGATCGCCACCCGCCTCAGCTCCGGCTCGTCCAACGCCGGGTCCGGCTTCGAGCTGGAGGTCATCACGGCCGTCGTGCTCGGCGGCACCAGCCTCTTCGGCGGCCGGGCGAGCATGCTCGGCACGATCCTCGGCGCGCTCACGCTCGGCGTGATCGCCAACGGCCTGGTGCTGCTGCACGTCTCGCCGTTCTACGTGCAGATCGTCCAGGGCAGCATCCTGCTGCTGGCCATCTTCGCCAACAGCAAGGTGTGGGCGAAGTTCGGAGCGATACGAAAATGACGTCCTCAGCCCGGACTCCCGCCGTGACGACCGTGCTCGGCCCGGTGTCCCCCGACGACCTCGGGATCACGCTGTGCCACGAGCACCTGCGCAACGACGGCGCTCTCGCCTGGCACCCCGCGCCCGAGGGCGACGCCGAGGGCGAGCTGATCGCCCGCGAGCCCGTACGGACGGAGTTCCTCGGCAGGCTTCGCCACGACCCGTACCTCTCCCGCGACAACGTGTCGCTGGACGACACGGGGACCGCGATCGAGGAGGTACGCAGGTTCGCCGGGCGCGGCGGGCGCACGCTGCTCGAGGTGACCCCCGAGGGGATCGGGCGGGCGCCCGCCGAGCTGGTCGCGATCGCCCGAGCCACCGGTCTGAACATTGTCATGGGCTGCGGTTTCTACCTGGAGAAGACCCATCCGGCCCGGGTCCGCTCGATGACCGCGACGGACGTCGCCGACGAGATCGAGCGCGACCTGACCGAAGGCGTCGGCGGGGGCGCTGGTGGGGGCGCCGGTGGGGGCGTGGACGGCGTCCGCGCGGGTGTGATCGGCGAGATCGGCGTCTCGCCGGACTTCACCGCCGAGGAGGAGAAGGTGCTGCGCGGCGCGGCCCGGGCGCAGGCCCGGACCGGCGTGCCGCTCTCGGTCCACCTCCCCGGCTGGGTGCGGCACGGCCACCGCGTGCTCGACGTCATAGCCGAGGAGGGCGGCCTGCTCGCCGGCACCGTGCTCTCGCACCTCAACCCCAGCGGGGCGGACCGCCACTACCAGGTGTCCCTCGCCCTGCGCGGCGCCTACCTCGGCTACGACATGTGCGGCATGGACTACCTCTATCCGGGCGAGGGCCAGTCCCCGTGCGACGAGGAGAACGCCGCCGCGGTGGCCTGGCTGGTCCGCGCCGGGCTCGGGCACCGGATCCTGCTCTCCCAGGACGTGTTCCTGAAGACCATGCTCGTCCGCCACGGCGGCACCGGCTACGCCCACGTCCTCACCCACTTCGTCCCGCGCCTGCACCGGCACGGGCTGACCGCCGACGACACCACCCGGATGCTCGCGGGCAACCCGCGCGAGCTCTTCCTCGCCGCCGCGCGCGGCCACTGATCACACACACAGAGAGAGAAGGAGACGATTTTCATGACCCGCGTGCTGGTCGCCGGTGAGTCGTGGGTGAGCGTGTCGACCCACTACAAGGGCTTCGACGCGTTCACCTCGACCACCTACCACACCGGAATCGATCCGCTGCGGGACGTCCTGGTCGCCGACGGCATCGAGGTCGACCACCTGCCCGCGCACGACGTGCCCGCGTTGTTCCCCGGCACGCCCGAGGCGCTGGCCGCCTACGACGTGGTCGTGCTCTCCGACATCGGGGTCAACAGCATCCTGCTGCACCCGGCCACCTGGCTGTCCAGCGAGAAGACCGTCAACCGGATCGACCTGCTGGCCGACTGGGTGGAGCAGGGCGGCGGCCTCGCCATGGCCGGCGGCTACCTGAGCTTCCAGGGCTTCGAGGCCAAGGCGGCCTTCGCCGGCACGGCGGTCGAACGGGTGCTCCCCGCCCGGATCTCCCGCTACGACGACCGCGTCGAGACCCCGCAGGGCGTGCCCGGCCTGCTCGCCGACGACGCCCACCCCATCGTGGCCGGACTCCCCGCCCAGTGGCCCGACCTGCTCGGTTACAACCGGTTCGCGCTGCCCGGGGACGCGACGCTGCTTGCGACCGTCGGCGGCGACCCCCTGCTCGCCGTACGGCAGGCCGGGGCCGGGCGCACGCTCGCCTGGGCCTCCGACATCGCGCCGCACTGGTGCCCGGACGAGTTCGTCTCCTGGGACGGCTACCGCACCCTGTTCACGCGGGCGGTCCGCTGGCTCGCGAAGGAGATCTGACATGCCGATCCCGGTGATCCTCGACTGCGACCCCGGACACGACGACGCCATGGCCATCCTGCTCGCTGTGGCCCACCCGGAGATCGACCTGCGCGCGGTCACGACGGTCGCGGGGAACCAGACGGTGGAGAAGACCGCGCTCAACGCCCGGCGGATGCTGAGCCTGGCCGGCGTCGTCGGCGTTCCGGTCGCCGCCGGCTGCGGCCGTCCCCTCGCGGCGCCGCTGGAGATCGGCGACTACGTGCACGGGGAGAGCGGCCTGGACGGCCCGGCGTTCGGGGAGCCGAACGTCCCGCTCGACCCCCGCCACGGCGTGGACCTCATCCACGACACGCTGGCGGCCGCCGCAGAGCCGGTGACGGTGGTGGCCATCGGCCCGCTGACGAACATCGCCACGCTGCTCCGCCGTCACCCCGAGGACCGCGAGCGGATCAGGGAAGTCGTGATCATGGGTGGCTCCACGGATCGCGGCAACCACACGCCGTACGCGGAGTTCAACGTGTACGCCGATCCGGAGGCGGCGGCGGAGGTGCTCGGCAGCGGCGTGCCGACGACGTGGGTCGGGCTCAACGTCAGCCACCAGGCGCTGGTGACCGCCGACGTGCTCGCCAGGATCGAGGCGCTCGGCACCCCGCTCGCCCGCGTCTGCGTGGAGCTGCTCACGTTCTTCGGGTCCACCTACCACGAGACGTGGGGATTCCCGGCGCCGCCGCTGCACGACCCGATCACGGTGGCGTACCTGATCGACCCCACGGTCCTGACGTACGAGCGGGTGGGCCTGCGGATCGAGCTGGACGGCCCGCACACCCGGGGGGCGACCGTGGCCGACCTCCACCGGCGGATGGACTGGGAGCCCAACGCGAACGTCGGGATCGGGCTGGACCGCGACCGGTTCTGGGATCTCGTGATCGGCGCGATCGAGGCGCTCGGTCGGGCCTCCTGAGGGCCGGGGAGCCGGCCCCCTTCGGGGACGCTCGACTCAGCGTTGACAGTTCGAAACAGAAGAAACGTCATGGAACCGCACGGGTCGTCGTCGGGAGCATCTCCGCGGATGTCACCGCCTTCACTCGCCGCCGCCCGTGCGGGGGCGCCCACCTGGCCGGTCGGCTGCGTCGGCCCGTTCGGCGGGATCGTCTCGTCGGCGCTCCGCTCCCACGGCGTTGGGTTGTCGAAGGTCCGCTCCGTCGGCAACCGTACGGGCGTCGCGCACATCAGGGTGGACGCGTCGGGTGAGAACGACATCGTCATGCCCCTCTCACCAACGCGGACCTCAGCACCGAGATGGTGGACGAGAGCATCAGGGCGCTGACCGGCGTGGAAGTCATCGACGTCGAGTCGGCCGAGCGGGCCGCCGCCTGGTTCCTCGAGCGCGGCGTGCGGCACGCGCTCATCACGCTCGGCTCAGCGGGCGCCGTGTCGGTCACCCCGGCACGCACCCGGCACTTCCCCGCCTGTGCCAAGTGCCACGAGAGTGCCAGGGGATTCTGCCATCGAAGGTCAGTGAATCCGCCACGAGAGTGTCAGCAGCACACGGGATCCCCCAGCGCTCGGCGCACACCGTGGCCCCCTGGTGGGGGCTCGCGCCCGTTCGGGACTGGTCGTTGCGGACGCGTCGGCGCCCAGGGTGATCAGGTGCCGGACCGGGCCCGGACCTGGCGCCTGCGTGTCGTCATCTTTGGTTGACGCACCACCAACCGTCAACCTCATGACGGCATGGAGGGCGACCGCATCGCAGTGCTCGCCCAAGCGGTGAACGCCGACGACCCGATCAACCTGCTCGCGGTCACCGCCGAGCTCCACCGTGAGATGACGAAGTCGCCCTCCATGGCGGTCATCCCGCTCGTCCAGCCCGGCGACTGCTTGTACCAGGTCTTGCCGGCGGGCAGCGCGGCGCCGATCGGCCCGCCCGATGCCGTGCTTGCCGAACTGCAGCCGTCCGCCGCGGGTGAGCGAGGTTGTGTCCCTGCCCGGCGTCCGCTGCCGGACGGGTCTTGCTGGACGGATACCAGCGGTCGAGAACCGCCAGGGTGGATCCGTACCAGGAAGTCTTGTAGGTGAGTTGCCGCCACGGTTCGGCGGGGCTGGTGTCGAGAATGGCGCGGTCGGCGCCCCGACCGAGGCGACCGCGATCAGCCAGGCCCGCGGGTTGTCCGGCACGCCCTGGTCCAGCCACTGCACGGAGGCGTCGAGCAGGGCTTCCTGCACGGCGTCCTCGCAGGCGTCGAACTGCTCGTAGCGGCGGACGAGCACGCCGGGCACCTGCGGGGCGAGCTCGCGCAGCAGCCCTTCGATCACTCCGCCACCTCGTCGATGACGAGCCGCACCTCCATCGCGCGCAACCGCGCGTCGGGCCAGCGGGCGGCGATCTCGGTGGCGCGGTCGATGCTCGCGCAGTCGACGATCAGGTAGCCGGCCAGGTACTCCTCGGCCTTCAGGAAGCGCCCGTCGGTGACGGCGGGCACGCCGTCGCGCACCGTCACCGTGCGGGAGATGGCCAGGTCGCCGAGGGCCTGGCCGCCGACCAGCTCGCCGCTGTCGTCGAGCTCCTTCATCAGCGCGTCGACCTCGGCCATCACTTTGTCGAACCCGTCGGCGACGGCCTGCTGGGCGGCGGGGTTGCTGCAGATCAGCAGCATCTACTTCACACGCTCGTCCTTGGGCGGCCCGCCCGGCGGGTCGCCGGTGATCACACCGTCGACCGGCCGCCAGCTGGTCGAACGCAGGAGCTGAACGCGGCAGTTCACATCGTGAACGGTGAGCAAGCGCTGCATGGCGGTGTCTCGTCGCCGGCTGCGGGGATACGGGAACGTGACCACTCCGCCATCTGGCCGCCGTACGGGTGGCACTTCCCCGTCCATTCCGGTGCCGTTACTTTTGGTGGCAGTTGGATCTCAAGGAGTGGTGATGCCCCACAAAGCAGGCCTTCTCGGTAGCAACGCCACCGCCAGCGGCAGCCGTCAGGCTCTGCCGGACCCGGCGGACCAGGTCGGCAGCGTGGCGTTCGTACGCGTGCCATAAGAAACCGTTGCTCGCCGGCGTGCAGACGGCGGGCGTACCCGTAGGCCGCCAACCGGGCAATGGAGGGGGCACCCATGACACTCGCCGAGGACAAGAAGCTACCGGAACACCTCGACACGCCACCCCGGGCACCGGGCGGCCGGCCACTGGTCGGGCACATGAAAGCCCTGCTCGCCGACCCGCTGGGGCTGCTGGCGGCGCTGCCCCACCTCGGCGACGTGGTGGAGCTGCGGTTCGGCCGGACACCGACGTACGTGGTGTGCTCGCCCGAGGCCGCCCAGCACGTGCTCAGGAACCCCGACCACGCCTTCGACAAGGGCGGCACCTTCTACGAGAACATGCGCTCCATCATCGGCGACGGCATGGCCACCTGCCCCCTGGCCCAGCACAAACGACTGCGCCGCCTGGCCCAGCCCGCCTTCGCCACCAGCCGGATGACCGGCTACGCCCGTACCATCCAAGCCCAGCTCGACGCCTTCACCTCCACCTGGCGCCCCGGACAGATCCTCGACGTGCTGCCCCAGCTGCGGTCGCTGGCCACCCGTACCACCCTGGCGACCATGTTCCGCCGCCGCGAATTCGGCCCCGAGATCGCCGGACTGCGGCAGGCCGTCACCGACTTCATCGATCACCAGACCATCCTGCGGATGATCGCCCCCGGCCTGAACCGCCTGCCCACGGCTCGGAACCGCCGCTACCGCAAGAGCGAAGCACGGCTGCTGCGCTTCCTCCAAGAGGAGATCATCGCCTACCGCCGCGACGGCATCGACCACGGCGACCTGATGTCCATGTTCACCACCCACCCGGAGGACGACCGGCTCAGCGACCGGGAAGTACGTGACACGGCCATGACCGTGCTTCTCGGCGGCATCACCACAACAGCCCTCAGCCAGGCATGGGCCCTGCACCAACTCTCCCAGGATCCCGCCCTGGATACCGAAGTGGCCGGCGAGGCGCACGCCATCACCCTGCTCGACCAGGGGCGCTCGGCCGCCGAGGTGATGGACCAGCTTCCCCTCACCCGAGGCGTCGTCGCCGAGGTCCTGCGAAGGCGAGTCGCCAGTTGGATCTTCACGCGGGTGGCCGTCGCCGACACCGCGATCGGCTCCTGCCGCATCCCGGCCGGCGCGCAGGTGCTGCTGAGCCCGTACGTGCTGCATCACCGGCCCGACCTGTTCCCGTCCCCGAACAATTTCGACCCGCACAGATGGGACGGACGCGACCCGCACCGGACCAAGGGCTGGCTGCCCTTCGGAGCGGGGGAATCCAAATGCATCGGCTATGAACTGGCCTTCATGGACCTGACGTTGTCCCTGGCCCACATCACCCGATCCTGGCGCCTGCAACCCTGCCCCGCCCCCGTACGCCCGAGGCCGCGGATGCACCTGGAACCCCACGGCCTCACCTTGCGGCTGGCCGACCGGAGCCCCGCACCGACCCGGGGATAGGGCGATGGCCCCGTCCCCTTCAGGGGCGAGCGCGCGTACTCGTGGCGGTGGAGTCCACGGACGCACTGAAGACGATCACACAAGCTCGGGAAGGTCGGAGCGGATCACGCTGTAGAGCACGCTGTCGCGCCACGCGCCCGCGCGGAACCCGCAGCCGCGCAGCGCCTTCCCTGGTGAAGCCGGCCTTCTCCAGGGCGCGCTGCACAGCGATGTTGCACGCCTGGCTGGTGGCCCATCCGCGCTTGACGTTGCACCTCGCCCCGACCTACTCCTCAAGGATCAGCCAGGTCGAGCGCTGGTTCGCCGAGCTGGAACGCCGCTGTCTGAAGCGGGGCAACTTCTGCTCTCTGGACGCGCTCAAGGCCGCGCTGGAGGAGTGGATCAAGGTCTGGAGCCAGGACGCCAAGCCGGTTCAGGTGAACCAGGACCTCCATCAGATCATCTGCCGCTACTGCGCCTGAACCTCAAGACCGGGTCACTGGGCGCAAGGGCGCTGCCGGTGAGCGCGCAGCCGCATATCGTCTGGGGAAGTCCCGCCTTCGGCGCGCTCACCCTGCGGCGGCGACGCCTCCGTCCGGAGTTGCTTTGGCTTGGCACGCTTGGGGCGGCAGTTCGGTCGAACGGCCAGGACACGACGTGGTCGGATCAGAGGGGAGCTTCTTCAATCGCAGACCGTAGCCGCTGTCCAACGGTGTCCGTTCCCGTACACGACACACCAGGTCCTCGAAGTAGGTACCGAACCCCGTCGTTGGGGCCTCTCAGTTCACGCTCGCGACGGATGAAGGGCTCCAGCGCGATCCACGCGCGGTTCGCGCGGTAGCCGATCAGCGGGACGACGAGCGCGTCGTCGGCCATCCTCATCGCCACCAACGCCCCGAATCCGCTGAAGAAGGCAGTTACTGCGTTCACGGCGAGCCTCGGTTCATCGGGCAGCCTTGAACAGCCGAGGTCCGGATCATGCTCCGCCGCGAGACGCTCGATGACGTATGTTTCCGACTGCTGAAATTCGTCAGTTCTGAACTCTTGCATGAGATCGACCAGAATGGGGACTTCGTTCGCGTGCCGCATCATGGCGTACTGCTTAAGAGCGGTGATCGACGACACGACGAGTGCCAGCACAGAGAGCACCAGGGCGAAGACGTTGACCAGCAGCGAAAGATCCATTCGACGGGCCTTTCCCCTTGAACGTGGACACCTTGGAGACTGGATCTCGAGGTCCAGGGGAAGAGATGTCACTGATGGTGATGAAGAACTACCCGCCCGAGTTCAAGGCCGACGCGGTGGCGCTGGTGCTGTCGAGGCCGGACCGGACGATCACGTCGATCGCGCGGGATCTCGGGGTCAGCCGCGAGACGCTGCGGGTGTGGGTACGAGCCGCGCAGGCCCGGGGTGAAGGCGGGCAACGAGTGGCCGGCCGGGTCGGACCCGGCAAGGACACCTTGGCCGGGCACCTACCCTCGGACGACGTGTTGGAAGAGGAGAACAAGCAGCTCAGGGCCCGGATTCGGGAGCTGGAGCAGGAGCGGGACATTCTGCGTAAGGCGGCCAAGCTTTTCGCGGGCGAGACGAACTGGTGAACCGCTTTCAGTTCGTCGAGGATCACAAAGCGCTCTACGGCGTGAAGCGGTTGTGCCGGATGCTGCAGGTGTCGCGCTCGGGCTTCTACCGATGGTTGAAGGGCGCCGCGGCGCGGCTGGCCCGCCAACAGGCCGATGAGCAGTTGGCTGCACGGATGCGGCGGATCCACGCCGAGCATGACGGTACCTACGGCTCGCCCCGGATGACGGCCGAGTTGCGCACGGCCGGAATCGTGGTCAATCACAAGCGGGTGGAACGGGTGATGCGCGAGCACGGCATCACCGGGCTACGGCTACGGAAGAAGGTCCGCACCACCATCCCGGAACCGGACGCGGCACCGGTGCCGGACCTGCTCCAGCGCGACTTCACCGCCGAGCGACCGAACACCCGCTACGTCGGCGACATCACCTATCTGCCCGTCAGCGGTGGCCGGTTCCTCTACCTGGCCACGGTCGTGGATCTGTGTTCGCGTCGGCTGGCAGGCTGGTCGATCGCTGATCACATGCGCACCGAGCTCGTCGTCGACGCGCTGCAGGCCGCGGCGCACACCCGCGGCGGCGGCCTGTGCGGCGCGGTGTTTCACACCGACAACGAGGCAACTCGACCGCAGTGCCGACCTGGCATGAAGATGCACTGATCTGCACCGAAGGATCGCCGACGTCCGTCGGCGTACGAGATCGTCAATGACGGCCGTCACTCAGTTCGTCACGCAGTTGCCTCCTCCCCCACGGGGCAGGACACAGCGAAACATCCTCAAGCGTGCAGACAACAACGCGTCGAACGTGCGCCCTTCACCGACCCATCCGGGCGCGAATGCTCCTGCGCGGATCCCTCCTCAGAAGTTCCCGTACTTGCGCCCGGCCCGGTTCTAGAGCCTCTGCCTTCGCGATGGAGTTGGCAAGTTCTCGTCTCACTCTGAAGTCTCCATCGCTTGCCAACTTGAGGGCCACCTCATCCGCGAGCGATGCTGAATCCGCTCCCCACCGATACGCAGCCAGTGCTCGTATCGCGGGATAAGGATGACTGGCGCACTGACCCGGATGGAGGGAGCAGTCCCCATGCGGCAATTTCGTCAGCACACGAGCCATGCTCCACTGGAAATCCTCACCATTCTCCCCCAGTTTGGCTAGAGCCAAATCTTGTATCTCCCGCGACCGATTTGCATCTGGCCCAAATTCCGCCGCACATTGCAGGGCTTTAACAGGAAGGAGGTTACGCGCTCCCTCACGAGTCGGAGCCGTGCAGTGTGAACCATGCACAAGCTCCAATAGGCCAGAAAGGCATCGCCCTTTTACCTCTATATCCAAATAGGGCCCGAGGATGCGCAGAGCAGCGACATCTGAAGCTCGGTCCTGATAAGAATATTCTTGATTCATGGCGCGATGCAGCAATGTTGTTGCGAACCCATTTCGACTCTCCGGATCAAGAATAGATGCGAGAATCGCATCATCAGGAGCGTCCCAATGCCGAGTATCCTTACCAGCATCCTCACATTTAGGCATCAATTGTCGCTCAACCGCCCGACGGGCCAGAGCCAGGGCAGGATTACTATCCGCTCCAGCGCGAATCAATGCTAAGCATGCAGGACGACTCTCAGGAGCGACCGAGGACAGAAGACGACTCAGCGGCTCCGCATAACCTTTTCCCCCTTTTGATACCGACACAGATCAGCTCGGCCATTCGTTGATCCGTAAGCAGCGGTTGGACAAGGAGGGTCAATGCTATCTCATGTCCCCGTTCAGCAAAGGACAATAGTGTGTTCACGACCTGTCTATCGGCCTGTCGAAGCCGTGCTGTTGGGGTTGCGAACAACGACTCAATTTGCTGGATCGCACGCATCGCTCGGTGATCGTCTAAGACATCGGCCACTGATTCGAGGAGATCGAACGCATAAACATACGGCGACGGGTCGATGGAACGGAAGCCCTCCACGTCCTGCGATATCTCCTCCAGCGCCTTATCTGCCCACAATTTCACGTCTTCATCAGTTAGCAAATCAGATACCGTGGCCACGACAGCATATGCAGCAGCTCGACTGGTTGGCACAGCAACATGGATGGAGCTAGACACGTGAGCAGGCTCTTCGGGAAAAGAATTCGCGGCAGATTTCGCACGCTTTGCGTCCCCTGAACGTATGTAACAGGATGCCGCACCTAGCGCATCCCCCTGCTGCTCGAGCAAAACACCCAGAATCTTCTCCGCATGAAGCTCGTCTGTTAGCTGTGCCCGAACGTAAGCTTGCCATCGCCATCGTTGGGCCATTTGAACCGCCTCGTGCGGCCTGTCGTAATCGTGCGCAACCTTGAGTGCCAACTCTGACGTATGGGGAGACCCGGGAAGGGCGCTTGGTTTGGCGTGCGGCCGCAGAGCTTGCGCGATCGGATGTTGTGGATCGCCAGCGCTAACATCAAACCAGAAACGCACGGTTCTTAGTGCATAAAGCCAATCAGCAGCTTCATCGAACAGCTTCTCTGCCGAAGCACGCTCGATCGCCTCTAGATAGAAATGTTGGGACCCGGCCCCATCCCCAGAAAGTGCGAGATACCGAGCGTACCTAGCATATAGCCAAGCCAGCACTCGACGAGGCTGCGCTCGGTGCACCTGCCGAACGAGGTCTTCCCATTCGCCGCTGACGTCAGCAAGGCACATCTGAAGGCGTACTACCAATACCCGCAATTGCTCGTCCATGATTGACGAGGACCTGTTCACAAGTGACTCAAGGACCACAGCACGTTCACGGACAATATCCAGCCTACTCTCAGCGATGGCTTCTTCGCAAAGAAAGACCGCCGCTCTAACCTTATTGTAATCATCGGCCAAAAGGGCATCGAATTTCGGCACATAAATATCCAGATCGCCTCCCTTTGCAACCCACACGGCAGCGTCTGCGGCGCTCAGTACTCGCCGTGATTCTTCATTGACGACCGCCGTACTCCCCTTACGATCGAGGTCGGTCGGCAGTACAAAATGCGCTTCCCAGGGGCGTACACGGTCGAGATGGTCCCAAGCCAGATCGACACTCAGTCGAATGGCTTCATCTGTCTGGCCACTGGCGTTCAGAGCCTCAACTTGACCACTCAGCATCAGCTCTGCATGCGGGGCGAAGTTTGCTTCACGTAAACGATTCGCCAGATCCGCGTAGGCGGCTGGCGCCAGAGGATCTCCAGCAATGAATAGACGCTTTGCCTCGGAGGCAGCACTACGGAGATTGAGAGACTCTAGTGAATCGCCCCGAATTTGATGGAGACCTCAGCGGTTGATTGCGATGGGTTCGTTGGGGTGGTGTTGAGCGTAGTAGAGACCCTCGAACTCCTCTG